>JAFZXA010000107.1 GCA_017617115.1 Treponema sp. | reverse complement strand
GGAAAGAGCCAGTTTGTTGGTCCAGAACTTATGGGAAAAACACTTGGTGTAATTGGTCTTGGTGCCATTGGTGATATGGTTGCTAACCTTGCACTTCACTTTGGTATGGAAGTAATTGGTTATGACCCGTTCCTTTCTGTAAACTCTGCTTTGAAGCTTGATAAAAAAGTTAAGATTGCAGAAACTCTGGACAGCCTTTATGCAAAGTGCGACTACATTACAATTCACGTTCCACAGACAAACGACACAAAGGGCATGATCAACGCTGCTGCTATCAAGAATATGAAGGATGGAGTTCGCATTATCAACATTGCTCGCGGTGGTCTTGTAAACAATGCAGACATCATTGCTGCTTTGGACAGTGGAAAAGTAAACTGCCTTATTACAGACTTTGCTGCAGAAGAATTGCTCAACCATCCAAAGGTTGTTTGTATGCCACACCTTGGAGCTTCTACTCCGGAAGCAGAAGACAACTGTGCAGTTATGGCAGCCGCTCAGCTTAAGGACTTCCTTGAGTTTGGAAATATCGTAAACTCTGTAAACTTCCCAAAAACAGTTACAGACAACCCTATTCCAGCCGGCGGAACTCGTCTTTGCATAAGCCACAAGAATATTCCTGACACAATTTCAAAGTTCACAACTATTCTTGGTGAAGCAAAACTCAACATTGCCAGCTTTATCAACCAGGCCCGCGGCGACGTTGCCTACAACATCATCGATGTAGACGGTGTTGTTACAGACGACATCATCGAAAAGCTCAAGGCCTGCGATACAGTAAATAGAGTTAGACCAATTTTTGCATAAAAAAAGAAAGCAGAGTCAGAAGAAACATCTGTTTTATAGCTCTGCTTTTTTTTATTTAAACTGCACCGAAAAATCTTCTGGGGTTATTGCTTTTACTGGAGAGTTTACAAAATCTTTTATATTCCTAGTAATGATTAAATTGATAAAATGCTTTTTCGCACAGGAAGCTTGTACTGCATCTTCAAAATCTTTCATAATTCCTGTAAAACCAAAAGCTACATTGTTTTTCGAAACTTTTAACAATTTGAAAGAAGAAAGAAATTTTTGAACTGTTATTTTCTGATTATTGTTATTTTGGAAAGATTTTCTAGTGATATACATAATATCTAAAACAGTGGCAGTAGTAACAAACATTTTATATTTCTTACTTGAAGCCAGAACTAAAGCATCTGTTGAGGAACTGCATAATACTGGTCTATTTTGAAGAATATCAAGACATATATTTGTATCTACAAGTATTCTCATATCTTCAATATTGCCTCTGTTTTTTCTTTTTCAATATCAAGATCTAATGGGAGGATTCCTGTTGCAGCTTGAATTGTTTTTAGGAATTTTGAAGTTCGAGTTTCTTTTCTCTTTTCTTTCTTTTGAGGAAGAATTTTCAACCCAAATGATGAGGCTTGTGCCAGGTATTTACTCATATTTTCTGAAAAATCATCATACGAAACAACTAACATTTCTTTCCTCCGTACCTTTAATATAACATGGATTTGTTTTTTTTACTATAAAAGATTAATTAAAACGTTACAATTCTATAGATCCTATGACCGTTTCTTCAGAATCGTCATAGGATTTTTTATTGTCAAACTTGCTGTCGGATTTTTTGCTGGTTTTGGCGGTACTCTTTACACTGAAGCGTGGGCTTGTTTCGTCGCGGAATTCGGCAAGGGCGGCTTCGTTCTTCTTGGCTTTTCTTGCTTTTGGAGAAGTCAGGAATGCAAAAAGACTGCCACACAAACCACCGGCGGCTGTAATTACAACTCCCACTACCCCGTTTGGATTTTTGCGGAAAACGAGCATTGCAACAAAAAGTGCAATTACCGCAACGGCACTGGCAGATATTTTACTGCGCGAAAGCTGCATCATTGTCCAGAGCAAAATTAACATAAAAACAACCGGTTCGGCCCCGCAAACTGCATTCTGGCAGAAACAGGCATTGAGTACACCAGAAAAAAGTGCAGAAACAAAAATCATAATGCCAATTATTACAGAACCATAGCGCTCTTCCATGGCAGGTCCTAGCAGAAGAATAAAAATCAGATTACAAATAAGAACAGAAGACTCTCCGTAGCCGAACACGTGAATAAACAGGCGCAGTATAGAACGAAAATCAGAAAATGCAAAAGGAAACGCACCACCGGCAGCAGTTGGGGTAAAAAGCCACGCGTCTTTCAACTTGCCCTTAAAAGCAAAAGTGTCAAGAATAAAAATAATCAGAGTTAAAAATGCAAAAGTGAGCATTACCGGCGAGTCATATTCAAATTTCAATTTTAATTTTTTCTTCATATATTTAGTATCGGATTTATTTGCCCACAACTTAAAAATGTGGTATATTTAACTGTATGAGCGAATTTATTAATCAGCCGCTGCATGTTGGAAGCGGTGTTGCAGAAACTACCTCTATTGAAGTTCCTCCCGAAAAGGACGTTGTTTTTTATAACGACGACTACACTACTATGGAATTTGTTGTAGAAGTTCTTGTTTCTATTTTTAATAAATCGCACGATGATGCCGAACAGCTTATGACAACCGTTCACAATTCGGGCAGCGCTGTTGTTGGCACTTACACTTACGACATTGCCGTTTCGCGCACAAATCTTACCAGAAGCATTGCAAAGAAAAACGGATTTCCGCTGAGGGTAGAAGTTGAGTGACGAAAAAAAACAAAAATCGATTGTAAGACAGATGAAAGTCAGCCCTATGCTCACTAAGATTCTGTCTGAATCGCTGGCACAGGCAAAATCCTCACATCACGAATTTTTTACTCCAGAGCATGTACTTTCGGTTGCACTTGAAAATGAATTTGTATGCCACATACTCACAGAAAGCGGCAGCGACTCCGAAGCACTAAAAACAAATCTGCACGAATATCTTTCAAACAAAGTTCCGGTTGTTTCTGAAAACGCAAATCAGGAATTTTTAAACGCACCAGTTGAATCTATGGGCTTTCAGTCTGTTATGAACCGCGCTGTTTTCCATTGTGTTTCAAGCGACAGCGAAATGATAGACATAACCGATGTGCTTGTGAGTATGTTCGATGAAAAAAAGAATTACTGTTCCTATTATATGCGCTCAAGCGGACTCGACAAATTCCGCCTGCTTGAAACAATTGGCCGCATAAAGGGAGTTCACGGAGTACAGCAAAAAGAAAAAACACAAAAGCAAAACCAGCCGCCGTTCCCTGAAGGAATGATGACCAACAACGAAGGTGGACTTGACCGTTTTGCAGTAAACATGACCGAAGAAGCTAAAAAAGGCACTTACGATGTTCTTGTTGGCCGTGAAGAAGAAATTGAACGAACTGTACAGATTTTGTGCCGACGCAGTAAAAATAATCCGCTTCATGTTGGAGACGCAGGTGTTGGAAAAACTGCAATTACTCAAGGGCTTGCACAACGCATTGTAAACGGTGATGTTCCGGATATTCTTAAAGGCTTTACTATTTATTCGCTCGACCTTGGCTTACTTCTTGCAGGAACAAAATTCCGCGGAGACTTTGAAGAGCGCCTTCACTCTGTAATTGACGAACTTAAAGAAAAGAAAAAATCAATTTTGTTTATAGACGAAATTCACATGATAATGGGAGCAGGAACAAACGGCAGCTCACAGATGGACGCTGCAAACTTACTCAAGCCTGCCCTTTCAGACGGAAGCATCCGCCTTATTGGTTCCACAACCTTTGAAGAATACTCAGCTCATTTTGAAAAAGACCGCGCACTTTCACGACGCTTTCAAAAGGTAGACATTTTAGAACCAAGCCGCGAAGAAACTGTAAAAATCCTTAAGGGACTGCTTCCAAAATATGAAGAGTATCACAAAGTAAAATATGCGCCAGCCGCACTTGAAGCAGCTGTAGACATGTCTGTTCAGTACATGCCAGACAAGCGCCTGCCAGACAAAGCAATTGATATTATTGATGAAGCAGGTGCATACCAGAAAATCCATGGCACGACTGCTCCAATAAACGTTGCAACAATTCGCCGCATAACTGCAAAAATGGCAAAGCTTCCGATTGACTCTGTAACAGGCGACCAGAAAGACACCCTGCGCTACCTTGAACACACACTCGGCTCACAGATTTTTGGTCAGGACAAGGCAATTCAAACTCTTACAAAAGCAGTAAAGCGTGCCCGTGCCGGCTTCCGTAACCCGGACAAACCCGAAGCCTGCTACCTTTTTGTAGGTCCAACCGGTTGTGGAAAAACAGAACTTGCCAGAACCCTTGCAGAAACACTAGGCGAACCACTTCTGCGCTACGATATGAGCGAATACCAGGAAAAGCATTCTGTAAGCCGTTTAGTCGGCTCTCCTCCAGGATACGTTGGTTTTGAAGAAGGCGGCCTCTTAACAAAAGATGTACGCAAAAATCCGAACTCTATAATTTTATTTGATGAAATTGAAAAGGCACACGAAGATATTTTCAACGTACTTCTTCAGGTAATGGACTACGGAATCCTTACTGACAATCAGGGTCGCAAAGCAGACTTCCGCAACTGCATGATAATTATGACAAGCAATGCCGGAGCCCGCGAAATGGAAAGAGCCGGTATTGGCTTTGGAACACCGGACGCCGCCTACGACGAAGCAACACTTTTTGAAGCAGTAAACAAGCTGTTCCCGCCTGAATTCCGAAACCGTCTTGATGCAGTTGTACCGTTCGGCTATCTGGACAAAAAGATTGTGCGCATGGTATGCCAGAAAGAAATCCTTAAGCTGGCACAAAGAATCAAGAAAAAGAAAATCCTTCTTACAGTTACAGACAAGTGCATAGACTACCTTACAGAACAGGGCTACTCAAAGGAATTTGGCGCCCGCAACATGGCACGAACAATAGAAGAAAATATTGCAAATCCTCTTGTTGATGAAGTTCTGTTTGGTTCACTTGCAAAAGGCGGCAGCGTAACGGCAGATTATAAAAAGAACAAAATCGTTTTTGAATATGGAAAAGAAAAAGCAGCGGCTCATTAAATGGGTTCTTTTAATTTTAACATTAATTGCCCTTCTCGTTTTTATGTTTCTTTTCTATACAACATTCAGGCAAGCGCGTGCAATAATCAAAACTCAAAATGAATATAATCCGGCAGATACATGTCTTTATCATATAATTATAACTGGAACTTACGAAAATCAGAGCTTTCTTACAGAGCTTTATAAAGGTGCGGCCAGTCTTGAACAATCTTATAATGCTGTTGTAGACCTTCATGTTCCAGATTCACAGGCCGGTACAGCGTCGCTCCAGGACCTTATTGATTACTGCTCTTTTTTGAATGCCGACGGAATTATTGCATACATAGATTCTCCAGACGACACACCGCTTTTACTTCAGAGAAATGATGAACCTCTTATTCCTTTTATAACAACAGGACAATTTTCCCCAAATCTTGAACAGATTTCTTATGTAGGCGTAAACTACTGGGAAATGGGAAAGCGCGTTGCAGATGAAATAACATCATTAATTCCTCAGGGAGGAAATGTTTACATTATAAGCGATTCAATTTCAACAAATACAACTAACCTCATAAGCAGTGTGCAAAGAACCCTTCAGGATTCTCCTCAAATTCATTTTTCTGTAATTGAAGAAATTCCGCAATCGTTCACACTTGAATCAAACAGCAACATTTTTATTTCTCTTGCAGAAGACGATACAATTATGTCGGCCCAGCAGCTTTCGGAACTTTTTCCTGCTTACTCCTATAAGCTTCTTGGCTTTGGCGGAAACGAAGTATGCCAGCTTTATTTACAAAAGGGTTTTATAACTGAACTGTTTTCGCTTGACCCGGAACGAATTGGAAAAGCTGCAATTCAGGAGCTTTTTGAATATAGAAACCGGGGTTATGCAAACAGTTATGTTACGGCAGAAGTAAAAATCACAAGGGCGGAAAAATGAAATTTAATCCTGTTCAATATATCAGAAATAAAAGTCTCCGCTGGCGAATTATGTTCTGCATAGGAATTGCAATTGTAATGCTTGCCACAAGTATTCTTATGACAATGCGTTTTTCTTTCTACTCCATGCAAAACCTTGGTGACTCCTACAAATCTAACTCAGAACTTACCGATTTTACACAGACACTTTCTTCTACAGAAAAAGCAATGGAAAATTATATAAACTACCGATCTTTTGAAAGTATTGATGCCTTTTACAATTCCAGAATCAAGGTAGAAGACTTTTATGAAACCCTTCAGGAATTTCCATCACGAAATGAAGTTGCCCACCGGGAATATATTGTTCACCAGTTAACCGAAGCATTTTTGTACTATAGCAATCAGGCAATTAGTGCAAGGCGTGCAAATGCAGAAGATGAAGTAAACCTTAATTATAAATATGCAATGGCCAGTTATAATTATCTTACAAATCAGATTCTGGAATTAAATAAACTTCGTCTTCAGCAAAACGCAACCCGCTATAACGAAAATCAGAACAGAATAGTTCTTACAAACATGTTGAGCATTCTGTTCTTTCTTACTTTCTCTATTCTTATTTTCTTTGTACTTTATATTACAATTACTTCAATCATGGAGCCGCTTGTTGAAATCTCCGAAGTTTCCCATAAGATTTCTCAGGGTGATTTTGATATTCCACTGTTCAATCGTACCTCTAATGATGAAATTGGAAACTTGTGTAAGGCGTTCGACAGAATGATTATAAGTATCCGCGAATACATTGACACAATCTGGGAAAAAGCGCGTATTGAAGCAGACCTTAAAGAAAAAGAAGTTGAAATGCAGTCGCTTTATACAGACGCCCAGCTTCGCGCCCTGCAGAATCAGATTAATCCGCACTTTTTGTTTAACACACTGAACACAGGTGCACAGCTTGCCATGATGGAAAATGCCGATAAAACCTGTTACTTTATTGAACAGGTTGCCGATTTTTTCCGTTATAACATTCAGCAGCAAAGCCGCACTGCTTCAATTGACGAAGAGCTTGGTTTGATAGATAATTTTGTATACATAATGAAGGTTCGTTTTGGAAACAGACTTGAATTTACAAAAGAAATTCCAGAAGGTTCGTTCCCGCAGCACATTCCTTCTATGACCTTGCAGCCGCTTGTTGAAAACTGCATTAAGCACGGACTTAAAAAATCAAAAGGAAAAGTTCGTCTTTGTGTAGAAAAGACTGATGAATTTATAATTATCAGTGTTTCCGACAACGGAGAAGGAATGCCTGAAAATACACGAAAAGCTGTATTTGATGCAGTTGCTTCGGGTACAACAAGACTTGCTCCCGAAGTCCTTGATGACAATTCCACTCACAATGGAACTGGTCTTATAAGTGTATTCATGAGGCTTGGTCTGGAATTTCACCGCAATGATTTGTTTGATATAACAGACGGCGAGAATGGTAAAGGCACAAAATTTATAATTAAGGTACCAAATGTTTAATATATTAATAACAGACGACGAACAGATTGTAATTGATTCTCTTTCATTTATCATAAGCAAAAACTTTGCAGATGATGTAAAGGTGTACACTGCCCTTTCTGGAACAGAAGCAATAGAAATTGTAATGAAAGAAAATATCGACATGCTTTTTATGGATATAAACATGCCGGGCTTGAGCGGACTTGAAACAGTAAGCGTAATTACAAAACTAAAACCAAATATTGTTTTTGTAATACTTAGTGCCTTTGACCGCTTTCAGTATGCGCAGAGTGCAATTGAACTTGGAGCTTACAAATATATTACAAAGCCTGTAAACCGCAATGTTGTTATAGAAACAATTCAGGGAGCCATGCAGCTGATTCAGGAAAAACAGGGAAAGCTTAGTGCCGATAAAGAACTGCATAAAAAACTTGATCTTGTTTCGCCAATGATTGAAAACGATTTTATTTATGCCTGTATTTTCAACAATGAAAAATCAATTGACCTTAGCGCATACCTGGAATATTTTAATCTTTCAGAAACTCCATGGGTTTTCTGCTGCTTTGAATTTCCTAACATCAATTCAGACAATCAGTATGCAACATACATCAAACTTCACGAACTGTTAAATAAAGAACACCGCTGTCTCATAAGTTCATTTATGATGAACAGAATTGTAATGTTTTTTCCAGTTTATTCTGAAAACCCTGAATACTCCGAAGTTCAGGAACAGATTAAAAAATTTTACAATCTTATGTGCTACAACATTTCGTCGGGTATTCGCGGTGGTGTAAGTACGATAGCAAGTGACAAAACCTTACTGCAGGCATCATATAACGAAGCACTTTCTGCTTTGAACAAGGCAGATTCTAACGGTGAACTCGTATTTGCTACAAATAGTAAAACAATACCCGCCTTGCAGCAAAAAACAAATTCAAAACAAAACTCAAGTCATGGAGAATTCAAAAACCAGATTCTTAAAAAACTTTCAAACGGAGATTCCAATGGTGTAAAATCCTTTCTTGAACTTTTTACATCGGAACTGTTTTCAATTGAACTGGAACTTGATAAAATCAAAAACTCCTTCTTTGAGCTTATTGTTACTGCAAACAACACAACACGCGAAATAAATAAAAGTTTTTCAAGTTCAACCTTTGATAATGCATTTGCAACCTTAAGTTCGCTTAGCGATAAAAAGCTTATAAAAGATTTTACACAGACTTTCCTTTTGGAATGTACCGCTGCAATTTCAAATATCCGTAAAACAGAAACAAATCCTATTATAAAAAAAGTCTGCGACTACATAGAAGAAAATCTTGAACAGGATATTTCGCTCGAAATGGCTGCCGATTATGCAGGAGTAAGTTCATTCTATTTGAGTAAACTTTTTAAAGAAGAAAAAGGCGAAACGTATATTAACTTTGTTTCAGATAAACGCCTGGAAAAATCGTGTCAATTACTTGCGCAAACTGATCTTTCAATAAAAGAAATAACAGCCGAAGTTGGCTATAACGATCAGAATTACTACAGCAGGATTTTTAAAACAAAATATGGACTATCACCAAAAGAATACAGAAAGGAGAGACAGAAATGAAAAAAGTAATCATACAGGTTTTGTTTATATTTTTGTGCATAACTTTCTTTGCGTGTAAAAAACAGAATCAGCCGACAGCCGAAAAAAAAGCAACCCCTGATCCCGAAAAACATATAACAATAGGCTTTTCTATAGACACACTTGCCATTGAACGCTGGCAGCGCGACATGGATATTTTTATTAACAAAGCAAAAGAGCTTGGCGCAGATGTAATTGTCCAGAATGCCGGCAACAACATTGAAGAACAGAACAGACAGCTCTTGTACTTGATGAACAGAACAGATGCAATTGTAGTGCTTCCAAAGGATGCAGCATCTATTACCGAAACAATTCAGAAAATAAGAGCAAAGGGCATTCCGGTTATTTCATACGACCGCCTGACTTTAAATGCCGACATAAATCTTTACATGACAATTGACAGCGAAAAAGTTGGCGAAACAATGGCTCTGGAAATGATGAGGCATACTTCGGGTACAAACTGGTATTGTATTCTTGGTCCAAAAGAAGACTATAACATGACACTAATCCACGATGGAATAACAAGAATAGTAAGAAATTCAAATGTAAATATAAATCACGTTTTTTATACCGATAACTGGAACTACGATCTTTCGTACCAGGAAATGGTTAGAATTTTAAAAAGCGATGTTTTTCCCGATGCTATAATCTGCGGAAACGATGCAGTTGCATCAAGTGTAATCCAGGCAATCTCGCGCTATTACCCTGATATTTATATTCCTGTATGCGGTCAGGATGCAGATATTGCCGCCTGTCAGTATATTGTTCAGGGCAAACAGGCTTTTACAATTTATAAACCGATTATCAGACTTGCAGAGCTTGCAGCAGAATTTGCAGTAAAGCTTGCAAAAAAAGAACAGATTCCAGAAGGAAATTATCGTAAAAGTTTTATAAATAACGGTTATGCAGACATTCCAACAATCTGGCTCGATCCAACCTATGTAGATAAATATAATCTTGACAAAGTAGTCATTGACTCCGGCTTCCATAATAAGACAAGTATTTACGGGAATTAATAGACTGCCGCGCTTCGCTTGCATTGACATGGCAATAAAAAAACTGGCACAGAGGTCGATTCTGTGCCAGTAAAAAAATCCTAACGGAGTCTTTTTGGAATTATGAAAAAAAAGTTACGCTTTTTTAGAAGCCTTTTTCTGCTTTGACACAACGTCAAAGATTACGGCAGCAAGAAGTACCATACCCTTAACAGCGCGCTGCCAGTTCATGTCTACACCAAGAATAGACATACCATTGTTCAATACACCCATAAAGATAGCACCAACTACGGCACCACCAACTGTACCTGTTCCACCATATGCAGAAGCCCCTCCAATGAAACATGAAGCAATAGCATCCATTTCATAGTTCTGGCCGGCTGTTGGTTGAGCAGAGTTCATACGAGCAATTGTTACCAGAGCAGCAACTGCGGCAATAAAGCCCATGTTTGTGTATGCAAAGAACATTACATTCTTTGTGTTTACACCAGAAAGTCTGGCTGCCTTTTCGTTACCACCAATAGCGTACAGGTAACGGCCTGGTACTGTGTTTTGTGTAAAGTATGAGTAAGCTGCAATAATTACACCAAGAAGAATCAAAACTACTGGAAGACCACGGTCGCGTGCAAGGAACTGACCGATGATGAAGATTACAATAGAAAGAACAACAAGCTTTGCAATGAACGAACCCTTTGACTGAACAGTGTAGTTCTTCTTAATCTTGTTGCGACGGCTAACAATTTCAAGAATTACATAAGCAAGAATTGCAATGATTGTAACTATTAATGTAATCAGAAGAGTATATTTGTCTACATATTCATCAAACAACTCAATATCACCAAATTTTTCGTAAGTTGCATCTGTTGAAACAGGAAGATAACTTTCGAAAAGATTCAGATATTTCTGTGGGAATGGAGCAATAGGACGTCCATCAAGTACGATTGTTGCAACACCACGCCACAAAAGCATACCGGCAAGAGTTGTAATGAACGGCGGAATGTGAATGTATGCAATAAAGAAACCATGGAAAGCACCAATTGCAGTACCAAGAATAAGACAAGCAATTACTGCGAGCCAGATTGGCCAACCCCAGTTTACAATAAATACACCTGCAAGAGCACCAATAAGGGCTACTACAGAACCAACAGACAAATCGATGTTACCACCGGTAAGAATACAAAGCAGCATACCTGTTGCAAGAATTGCTACATAAGCATTCTGACGGATGATGTTTGTAACGTTTGCCGGAGCAAACAAAGAACCGTGGCCGGTGATTCTGATTAAGATTTCAAACAGAATCATAACTCCAACAAGTATAAAAAGCATTGTGTTGCTTTTAAGTACTGCTCTTAATGTATTAGAAACATTAGTTTTCTTGTCACTCATTTTTTTTACTCCTGTGTATTAAGATCTAAGGTCTTTCCGGAATTAATAATCTCAGTCATGATTTTTTCCTGAGTTGCTTCTTTTCCATCCATTTCTGCAATCATCCTTCCTTCGTTCATTACATAGATACGGTCTGCCATACCCAAAAGCTCAGGCATTTCAGAAGAAATCATGATTACAGATTTTCCTTCTGCAACCATTTTGTTGATGATACAGTAGATTTCGTACTTGGCACCAACATCAATACCACGTGTTGGTTCGTCCAAAATCAAAATGTCTGGTTCTGCAAAAAGCCATTTTCCAACCAAAACTTTCTGCATATTTCCACCCGAAAGATTTCCAACATCTTCCATTACAGAAGAACATTTTGTGTGCATTTCCTTTGCCATTTCTTCGGAATACTGACGTTCCTTATCAAAGTCAAGGATGTAGTGCTTAGAAATTTTT
>JAFZXA010000106.1 GCA_017617115.1 Treponema sp. | reverse complement strand
AAAGTCATAATTCCCTGAACGTTTTCGGACCAGAGGGTATTCAATTGTTCAACTCCTTATTTCTTTCAGCTTGCCGGAAGGATATTCAACAGCTCAGTCAAATTATCTACTTCATAATCCGGAGGATTTTCTACTGCCAGTCCTGTCTGAAGTTTTCCAAAGCCTTGTTTTATCCAAACAGCTTTCATGCCAAGTGATTGCGCTGGGGCGGTGTCGTTATCAATTCTGTCTCCAATCATAACGGATTCCTGCGGCTGGCAACCGGCGGCTTTTAGTGCGTGCTCAAAAATGCGGATATCAGGCTTCATCACTTTGACATCCCACGATGATATTACATATTTGAAATATTGAAGAATACCAAAGCTTTCAAGTCGCTCCCTTAAGCCGTCTGCCTGATTCGCAATTACACCAAGCTCGAATTTTTGTGACAGGGCGCTCAGTACCTGCGGAGCCTCTTCATACATAGTTTCAAGCTCATGATGATAGGG
The DNA here is from genome assembly GCA_017617115.1 of Treponema sp. Lineage (GTDB taxonomy): Bacteria > Spirochaetota > Spirochaetia > Treponematales > Treponemataceae > Treponema_D. The sequence continues at coordinate 2,481 of JAFZXA010000106.1, read as the reverse complement.
CACCATTGAAGAAAAATTAAATCGCTCAATTACAGTACGGAATTGCGGAAGTCCCTCGATTGTCGCCTTTTCAATTTCGTGATAAATATCTTCTGCAGTCACTCCAAGCTTTTTAGCTTCATCGGTCGCCGCCTGATCTCTACAGCGCCTTTCCCAAACCGCATCTTCATTTACAAGAGTATATCCGACATCAAAGAAAAGAGTTTTAATCATAGTATCTCGACATTACCACACTGTAATGTTTTTTCATAATTTTAGTATAAATTATAATTGCAAAATCCGCAAACAACTTTTTTTTCTTGACATACATATATAACATATGTATATTAAAGATATGGCAATAGCATTAAAGAAAAAACCTGTAACAGTCTATCTTCAGGAATTGAAGTATCTCATGTTTCAGCAGATGGCGAAAGAACAGAATCGCAAGGCCGCTGAACTTGTGCGGGATGCAATGGATGAGTATATACAAAACCATTCTGTTTCAAAAGCAACTCTTGATTCCTGGAAGCCGATTTCTCTTGGCGGTCTAAAAAAAGGTGCAAAGGACTGGCTTACAAAAGATTATCAGGATGAAATGCTGGGAAGTGCATTTTGATTGGCATTGATACGACTTTCTTAATTGATTTAGAAATAACGGATTCTCCTCGTCATAAAGCCGCACTTAAGCTTTTCAAAAAATGGCAGGCACAAAAGCATTCTGTCCTTGCGATTTATAATCAAAGCTTTCTGGAATTTCAGCATGTGGTGACAGATTCAAAGCGCTTTAATTCACCACTTACAATGGAGCAGGCTATTGATCGTTCGTGGTTTTGGATAGATCAGGAACGTGTAAAAGTTATTTACCCAACAGAAAACTCTTTAAAACGAGCACTTTTATGGGGCAGCATGTTCAAGCTTGGAAGAAAAAGAATTCAAGACACTCACATGGCAGCAGCTTTTGCCGAAGCCGGAGTATCTGAACTTTGGACCGCAAATCCTTCAGATTTTAAGATTCTGGAAGTTTTTGATTTAGTGAATTATTCAGAATAATACTTTTCTTGTTTTTTTCCCATTCTTCCCGTGTGATTAAGCAGGTGAACTCGCCCGAAGTGATTCCGGTTTTTGGATACGTTCTAGTTCCCTTGTCGTCAACCAGTGTCATTCCGATTTTTTTCATGACGCCAAAGGAGGCTGGGTTTTTGCAATCGCACTGGGCATACACTTTGTTGATTGAAAGATTTGTAAATGCAAAATCTAAAAGTGCGGCCGCTGCCTCTGAAGCAAAGCCCTGCTTGCGGTAATTCTTGTTGATTATCCAGCCGAGTGTTGCATACGAGTGATCTTCGCTGTGGCTAAGGTCTGCATCACAGCCTCCGATAATTTTTCCTTCATAAACGATTACAAACTCATAATCAAGCTGGTCGGGTGAGCCCCATTCTGCAGCATTGCGTCGCACAAATTCTGCAGTCTCCTCGAAACTATCATTCGGTATCCAGAACATCATTGTAATTTCTTTGTCGCCTGCATATTCGTGAATCTCTTTTTCGTCGCCAAGTTGAACCGGGCGCAAAATCAGTCGTTTTGTTTTTAATTCCATAATTACACCTTTTTCCAGATTGTCCAGTGATATCCTTTACCGTAACCAATCTTCTTGTAGAACTCATCTTCGCCGCCTGTCATGTGTGTGGCACCAAGAGGTTTAAGCGTGCGGTAATGCTGTGTGAGAGCCGCTGCTGCAAGTCCTTTTTTGCGATGATCGGGGTGAGTACACAATGGTTCCATATAAGCAAGATGATTTTGCGGAACCCACCACATACCGGAAAAGCAGACATATTCTTCGGTGGCATCTGCTATGATGATGTTGTATTGTGGTGTCTCATGTGGAGAAGGCGAGATGAAAGAACCCCAGCCGCTTTTATGAGATTTTGCGGGTGTCCATTCCAGAGAATCATCGTATTTATCCCAGTCCTTAAATTCACCGCGCTCGCCATGACCAAAACCATACCAGCAGAGCTTTGAACATTTTACGATATCAATGTCCTTGTGGTCTACAAAGTGATAGCCTGCAGGCAGCTCGTAATTCAGTTCATTCTTAAAATCAAAAATCATGTCTTCGTATTCATAAACCTGCTTAAAGCCGCGCTTTACTGCAACATCTTTTAAAAACTGCTGGCCATCAGAAAAAACAAACTGCTGTTCGCCGCCAAAGTTCGGCATATTGCTGATGGCATAATCAATCAGTTCCTCAGCAAGAAACTCATAGCCTTTGCGGACGTTGAAATAAATGTCTGTTACCGGAGCTTCGTAATAAGCAAAAGCAACAACCTTGTCGCCGTCGAACCAGATCCTGTCCAAAAAGCTGTATGAAGAATCCATCCAGGAAGAACGGAGCGCATATTCAAAAAAAGGCGCTGGTCTTCCGCTGGCATTTTTCCAGGCGTAGGTTTCTACGAGGAAATCCCAAACAAGATTTATGTCTGACAGGATTTGAAATTGTTT
>JAFZXA010000017.1 GCA_017617115.1 Treponema sp. | reverse complement strand
TATTCAATTATGAAAGACGAATTCTATGTTCCTGCCGAAGACAAGGTTGCACCACAAAGCACCGACAACAAGCAGGGCCGCGCTACCGAAGCTTTTGACAAAGCAACTGCCGACAAGATTATTGCACAGCTTGAAGAAGGCCAGAAAGAAGCTTACGAGAACTACAGCGAACTTATTGACAGTGGTCTTGCCCGCGAAATTGCCCGCATCAACCTGCCGCTTTCACTTTATACAGAATTCTACTGGGAAATGGATTTGCACAACCTCTTCCATTTCTTAAAGCTCCGTTTGGACAGCCACGCTCAGTATGAAATCCGTGTTTATGCCCAGGTTATTCTTGAAATGTGCCGCAAGGTTGCTCCAATGGCTACCGAAAGCTTTATCAACCACATGAACGAAGGCGTAAACTTCAGCGGTGAAGAAATGCGTGCTCTCCGCGATGTTATGGAAGGAAAGCCAAATCCTCTGGAGGGCAAAAAGCTTGACCGATTCAACGAAAAAATCCGCACCGGAGTTCAGCTGTAATTTGAACCGAAATCAACTCAAATATATAGCAATTTGTGGAATGCTTTTAGACCACATTGCCTATTTGTTTCAAAAGTTTTTTTATAATTTCAGCTGGGGTGCGGCTCTTACTTTTGTTTTCAGAACTCTTGGCCGCATTACGGCTCCTGTAATGTCGTGGTTTTTAGTTCAGGGCTTTATTCACACTTCTTCAAAAAAACGGTATGCACTGCGACTTTTTATTTTTGCAATAATTTCGCAAATTCCTTATTATCTTATACATTCTTCTTCAGGGCTCATGGCACAGCTTAATGTTATTTATACATTACTGCTTTCATTCTTAATGCTGTGTGTACTTGAATCGCCGCTTGAAGCAGTTCCAAAATGGACTTTGATTTTTGTTTTAATAGCCTTTACAATTTTTGGCGACTGGGCCTTTTTTGTTCCAATTATGGTTTTGTGTTTTTACCTTTTGCGTGATAACAAAAAATCTCTTCTGATTTTTTACAGCATTGTTTCAATTCTTGTTCTTGCAAGCGATATTACAATTCTTTGTATTAAAGGCTACAACTGGTATTTGGAGTTGTGGCAGGCAGGAATGTTTCTTTTTATTCCACTTTATCTTTCTTACAATGGAGAGCCTGGTTCCCGTGCCGCATTTCACAAATGGTTTTTCTATGTTTTTTACCCGCTGCATCTGCTTGTGTTGTGGGCAATTGTACGGGCAATTAGTTTAGCTTAGAAACTCCATCTCCTGTTTCGCAAACAAAAAATCCTGCTTTGTAGCCAATAGCTGCTTCGTAAGTTGACTGAACATTGGCTATAAAATCATCAATTTTATCTTTGTGAACAAGAGCAATTGCACAACCGCCAAAGCCTGCCCCTGTCATTCTGGCTCCAAGGCAGCCTTGTTGTTTTTGTGCTGTATGTGCAAGGGTATCAAGTTCAATTCCTGTAACTTCGTAATCTTCCTGTAAAGATTTATGGCTTTCGTTTAAAAGCTGGCCAAGCTTTATAAGGTCGCCTGCCTTAAGAACAGATGCCGCATCTTTTACGCGCTGGTTTTCGGCAATGCAGTGGCGGGCACGTTTATTCAAAACAGGGTCCGAAACAAGTGAAGAATATTTTTCCCAATCGGTTGGAGTCAGTTCACACAACGCTCCAATCTTTACTCCATTATCCAGCAAAATCTTAAGGGCCTGTTCACATTGGCCGCGGCGTTCGTTATATTTAGAATCAGAAAGCTTACGAACCTTGTTTGTATTCATTACTACAAAACGGTAATCGGCAAGTTCAAGCGGAACATATTCATATTCCAAAGTATTGCAATCCAAAAGCTCAGCATAATTTTTTTTGCCTGTTGCAATAATAAACTGATCCATAATTCCACACATTACATTCATAAATTTGTGTTCGCTCATCTGCCCAAGCTTTGCAATTTCTATGCGGTCAAGTTTAAAACCAAAGGTGTCAATTACAGCATAAGCAAATCCGCACTCCAAAGCCGAAGAAGAAGAAATGCCACCGCCTGCAGGAATATTTGAAGCCATAAGAATTTCAAAACCACAATCAAACTTGCAGCCACGCTCTTTAAGCTGCTGTAAAATACCGTTCAAGTAATTTGCGTAATCATTTGCTTTGTCGTAAACAAAAGTCTGATTTATATCAAATTCAAAACTGCCCGGAAATCTCATGTCGTTATAAAGCACTTTTGAGTCGTTTCGTTTGCGGATTGCTATGTAAAGATATCGGTTTATGCTTGCAGGAAAAACTTTGCCGCCGTTGTAATCAATATGTTCGCCAATTATGTTTATGCGGGCAGGGGAAGAGTAGAGTCGAACCTCGCCGCCATCCCCATACATTTTAATAAATGCTTCTTTTAGCTCGTCTGTTGTATATTCTTTTTTTGTAATATCGTTTGCCATAGTTTCCTCGTGTTTTGAGATTGTCGGGTCAAGCCCGACAATGACATTTTATTCTATAAGATTTCTATAAATTTTTCAAAAGCCTTAAGCCCTTGTTCATTGCATTTATAAACACCTGCGTGTTCCAGTACCTTGCTGAATACAATGCCGGTTTCTTTTTTTATGATTTCAATAACTTCGTCTTCTGATTTATCTGAAAAGGCGCCATATTTTTCTTTAAGTTCGTTTGCCCAGTCGGCGTGCTTGCCCAGGGTTTCGTCCGAACTAATATCCTTGTCGTGAATGAGAGCGTCTGCCAGCTCTTTAAACTCAGTTTTAAGTCTGCCAGGAAGTATTGCAAGTCCCATAACTTCAATCAAGCCAATATTTTCTTTTTTAATATGATGAAGCTCTGCGTGCGGATGATAAACTCCAAGAGGATGTTCGGCAGTAGTAATATTGTTGCGCAACACAAGATCTATTTCGTAAAACTCACCACGACGGCGTGCAATAGGATTAAGCGTGTTGTGATTTTCCCCATCGGTCTGAGCAAAAATAAAGGCGTCTTCATCTGAATATCCTCGCCAGCATTTAAGCACGTGGTCTGCAAGTTCAATAAGCCGCGTTCTGTCTGCACTTTTTATTCGTAATACAGACATCGGCCATTTTACAATTCCAGCTTCAACATCTTCAAAGCCTTTAATCTGTACCGGCTTAAGAACAGGAGCCTTTGCCATAGGAAACTCGTAGGCACCGCCTTGAAAATGATCATGCGTAAGAATTGAACCGCCAACAATAGGAAGGTCTGCATTGCTTCCAAGAGTGTAGTGCGGGAACATTGTAATAAAATCTAAAAGCCGCTCAAATGTCTTTTT
>JAFZXA010000105.1 GCA_017617115.1 Treponema sp. | reverse complement strand
GGAAGAACAATATTTACATCGGCCATTTGTACATCACTAATGGCTTCAATATGTGCTTTGAGCTGCTTTTGAATTGTATTCTTAAGCTTTACGTTCTGATCCGAATCTGTAGTTGACCAGCTTCTGTCATAAAAACCGGCCCACGGATCAATTGAAGAAGGAACAAGATTTTCACTAATAAGGATTTCACGCATGCGACGGGCAGTTTCATCATCGGCAACAGAAATATAACCATTTGCATCTGCAGATGCCGAAACATTTTCCTGTGAAATTCTATCCAAGATTTTTGTAAGCGAAGTGCTTTCTGTAACAGGGGCATTAAAAAGTCGGACAGTTGTAGGTTTAGAAGAAACCCTTGCGGCCAGAATGATTGCCACAAGAACAACAACGATAATGCCTATTAATATGACTTTTTGTATTGGCTTCCATTTGGACCACATGTCCTTTAGTTTGCCAAACACTTTTTTAAGCCATTCGTTCATTAGACCCCTCCCTTGAACGAATCAATGCAAATTTATAGTAAATTTAGTTAATTATACCATAGGAGGGAATATTTCGCAACAGATTTTTATAAAAAATTAACGAACGGTTGTAAGTTCGCTCCAGCCAGAAACAAGGCGGTCAATAACAGTTTGTGCAAGGCTCAAGCTCATGCGTGCCTTTTGCATTGCAATTGTAACATCTGCAACATCAACACTATCAGGGTCGGTAATAACCTGCTCCTGAAGTTTTGTAACATCCATCTGTTGGCTGTTTACAGTATTTACTGCATCCAAAAGATAATCAGCAAAAGAAAGAGTTCCTTCTTTTTGAGTTGTATGAAGTAATGATGTTTTATCTGGATTTTGAGTTAAAGAAACAATTGAACCTGTGCCATAATGAGCGGCATCAGTTCTGGTCATCTGTAATGTTCCGAATTCTGGTATTTTCATATTTTACCCACCTTCCTAATTAAGAATTATGAATTAGGAATTAAGAATTGTCAATTACAAAATATCACGTTATTGCGCGATTTGTAATGCCGCGGTGAACATATCCTTTGCGCCATCAATAACAGTGGCGTTTGCTTCGTAGGCACGAGAGGCAGAAATAAGGTCTACCATTTCGTTTACGATATTTACATTTGGATATTCAACATAACCAGCGTGTGGTCCTGTCTGAATTGCATCAGGGTGAGTTGGATCATAAACAAGACGACCTTCTGATGTATCTTTTACAATTTCGGTTACCTTTACACCTTTTCCCGGACCATTATCCAAAGAAGAAGGAACAAAAGGACTATTCCACTGCGGATTTGAATCGCTTACAGGACTCATAACTACAGTAGATTTTTTGAATGCACCACCATCCTGTGTGCGGGTTGTTGATGCATTTGCAATATTATCAGAAATTACATCGCTTCTAAGTCTTTCGGCAGCCATTCCGGTAGCTGCAATATTTATACTGGTGAACATGCCCATAATAGTTTCTCCTTAATGCGCCCTACACGCTATTTTTTCATGGCAACATTAACCTGGTCAAATTCAAAGCTTGTGAGCTGTGTGAGAAGTCTGTACTGCATCTGAATCTGAAGGATATTGTTTGCTTCGGTTTCGGCATCTACATTGTTGCCGTTTGCTTTTGAAGTTGTTGTGTAATCAACAACACGACGTGGTTCTACTTCGCGGTAATCATAAGGAGTATTAATCTGAATATGACGGCTGTCGGTAGTAGTAAGCTTAAAGGAATTCTTTGCGATTTCTTCCGATTCAAGAGCACTTTTAAGCTCCGATTCGAAATTAACAACTGAGCGTTTGAAATTAGGAACTTCGCTGTTTGCAAGGTTGTTAGCACTAACCTGGTAGCGCAGCGAAGTTACATCCAATTCACGCTGCAACAAGTCAATTGAGCGTGTAAAACTGTTCATTCTTGCCTCCTGAAAATTTGTTTACATCTAGTTGATTTTCGGTGATTAAGATTTTTAGTTTAGTATTTTTTTTTAATTTATATAGTCATATAAAAAACACTTGCTTTCTGCGAAAAATCGTGTATAATTACAATGCTTAAACGTAATCAAATAATTTCTATTCAAAAAAAACAAAAATCCAAAAACATTAAAAAATTTACGCGAAATTTGCAGAATTTTCTAAGAAATTTTTAAATTCTGCCGATAATTTTGTGCTTTTTTTTGGCTGTTATGCCGAAAATATATATTGGAGTAGTTTTATGAAGTCAAAGACTATTGTTTTGACATCAGCATTATTCGCATTATGTTTTGCGGGGGTTTTGTTACCTTCCTGTAAAAATGATGTTTACACAATGCTTGAAGATTACAATAGTCATTATGAACCGGCAACTAATATGGATATTATTATAAATCCGGGCGACAAGGATTTTAGGGAAGAGAACATGCTCGACCCTACTTACTTTGTCAGTGCGGAAGGCTCAATTAATGTTGCAGCCCCATATAAATGCCAGTCATATGAATGGACATTTTATAAAATTATATATCACCAGCAGGGTTCTCAAAGTGTAATAACTTCTACCCTGGAAGACATTACTGCAGGTCTTGATTTTTATCCTGATTGCGGTAAAGACAAACGGGAGTTCCGGGCTTATGTTCCACGATCACGAATGAGTGCATCTGAACAGCTGGTAGCCGGAACTTATATACTACATCTTCTAGTAGTTGGTGACGATGGCAACAAGTACAAGGATTGGTGCTCCATCGTTATCTATGACCAGGTATATGGTCAGGAAACATTCTTCAAGGAGGATTAATATGAAAACAAAAACTATTAGAAATTATCTATTTGTCCTTATTCCTATGCTCGCTCTTGCAATGATTTCATGTAAGCACGACACAAAAGGAACCTACACCGGTAGTGACAAACAACCGCTGAACATCACGATTGCACAAAATGAGATGATTAAGTTTGAAAAAACTAGTAGTGCAAGCCGTACTATCGTTGCAGATCCATTCTCTGCAAAAACAGATTTAGTATTTTATCTTTGGGGTACTGCTCAAAGTGGTCAGACTTTGGACCCTAAAAATGTTACAGTAACATCTGATGATGGTGTTGTTGGAAAAGTTATACTTGATATTGACTGTTACAACTGGTCTTTAACACTTGCAGCTTGCGATAAGACAGATGTTCCAGGTGATAACCCAACAGCAGACCAAGTACTTGCAAAAGCTGTCCTTATTGGTTATGGCAATGTTGATATGATGTTCACAAACAACATTAAATTTACCTTAACACCAAAAGGCTTAAGTAAAACTGGAGGTGCAGCACTTACATTAAAACTTGAACCTGGAATGGTAATTCCTGATGGCTATACAGCAACAGCACATATATATGATATTACAACAGGACGTGCAATAACAGGAAGCGGTTCTGAGGATCTTACCCAAACTCTTGCAAAAGCAGATTTGGAAGGTACTAGTGGTGCATCTTACACTGCAAACGGAAAACAAATTAAGCCGGGAACTTATTCTTTCCAAATTGAATTTACAAAAGCTGGAGAAAACCGTAAATATGTATGGAATGATACAATAATTATTCTTCCGGGAAAAACTATAGAAGAAACAATTGTAATTCCTAACCTTATTGGTTCTAAGCCTACTAAACCATCAGATTTTGAAGTAACATTTAATACATACGGTGCTGCTACTGAGAATGAAGTTGAACTTGAGGAATCTGTTTACCCGGGATATTATACTGCTCACTTCTCTTGGGATGGTTCAGCCGTAAAAACAGAAATGAACTTTGCACTTGAAATTGCCGAAGTAGCTGATAGTTTAGCTGTAACAGAAGCAGTAAATACTAAAGATAAATTTGAAGCAATTTTTGGTTCAGATCCAAATGCTGATCCAGATCCAACAAAAGCAAATGCAAAATACTCTTTCAATTATCTTAATGATATTCGTGGAGACAGAAGATTCTACAGAAGTGGTTCTCTTTTTGCAAACAATTCTTATGTTGATGTTTATCTTGAACTTGGCAAGCGATACATTGCTCGCCTCTACTCTGAAAACAATGCCGGATATTCTGAAACAGCCGAATATCTTACAATTAATCCTGTAGAATCAGGTGCAACCCTTAATACAATTAACCGCTATAGAGTTAAGTATTATACACAGGGTGGTACCTGGAACGAAGGTGCTGAACATGGTTCTGAACCTGCAGGTAGTGACATGGACAAGATTGTTTACTGGAGCCAGAGTGACACGGCTTATGATGTTCTTAATCCTGTAGCCTCTACAACAACAGATGGTGTTGGTTATGGTGCATCTGGAGCTCCGTACCTGTATCAGGGACCTGCATCATGGATTTACTGGATTACAGACCTTACAGCAGGAACAAAATATCCTGATGCCGATTCTGACCCATACACACCTGATGACTACACAGACTTCAAGAATCTTGATTTATACGCTTCATATTCTCGCGAAGGAAACATAGAAGTTTATAATGATAAGACGTATGATATTCTTCAGGCTTGGGTAAATGCATTTGGTATTGAAGGAACAGTTTCTAAGACTTCAACTAATACAGTAAGTAAGCATGATGACTTGGCAGATGCAACAAGTACAACAGTTTCTGTTACAGTTCCTACAGTAACAACACCAGCAGGAACCTGGAAGTATGACAAAGTTTCTCTAAAAATTACTTATGCAGGAAGAACATACTTTAATCAGGAACAGGTAGGTGCCGCAAGAGCAAGTGCAAACACCTTTACAATTCCTTTCACGAACCTTCCAACTGGTTATGTATACAACTGTTTGATTACTGCAAGATATCAAATGACAACCGTAAGTTATCCATTTACGATTTATCTTACAGACTAGTCATGTAAAAGATTGTCGGGTCAAGCCCGACAATGACATTGATGGAAAAGGATTGTCGCGAAATGTGGCAATCCTTTTTTTTTATATCCTTCTTTCCGGATTTTTGTAATCTTTGTCTCTTATGGCGGGGAAGTCGGATTTTGGACAGTATTGGATTTGGATTTTACCGCCCTGCTCTTCTACTTTGTAAATGGCGAACTGGTCGTAGTTTTGGACGAGCCAGTTGTCGTAGTCGGTCCAATTTTCGAAGGTTTGTTCCATGGGTTAGTCCTTCCCTTCGACAGGCTCAGGTTTTAGGCCTTCAATAATTGGGATTTCTTTTTCTGGAATTACAAAAATAAAAATCAGGCTGCTGACCAAAAGCAGATACGGGTATAACAGGAACGGCATAATGTCAAAGGCTGTAACACCGGCTCCAAGTGACTGAGCGGCACTTATTGCTACAAGCATTTGCGCACCGTATGGAATAATTCCCTGGAAGATGCACGAAAAAGTATCAAGAATTGAAGCTGCTTTTTTGTTTGAAATACCGTAGCTTTCTGACATTTTTACTGCAATTGGGTTTGCCATAACAATTGCAACTGTGTTGTTTGCCGTTGCAATATCCATGGCGCCGACTAAAAGTCCCATTCCAAGCTGGCCACTTTTTTTACCTTTGAAAACCTTCTGAATTCCGTTCAGAAGAGCTGTGAATCCGCCGTATTCTGCAATTAATGCGCAGATTGCAGAAACAAGAATTGCAACCATTGTTGTTTCAAACATTCCGGCAGCACCGGCACCCATATTTGCAAGAAGATTTACTGCTTTTATTGAACCTGTTGCAAGCATGATTATTGCACCAGAAAAAATTCCAATAAGTAAAACTATAAATACATTAATTCCAGAAATTCCGCACACAAGAACAAGAACATAAGGAATAATCTGAATAAGATTGTATTCATTTTGAATTGTTCCCGAAACTTTATAACGCAAAGAAATTATAAGGATTATAATAACGGTGGCAACTGCGGCAGGAAGTGCAATCCAGAAGTTTTCGCGGAATTTATCTTTCATGGCACAACCCTGACCGTTACAGGCAGCAATTGTTGTATCCGAAATAAATGAAAGGTTATCGCCGAACATTGCACCGCCCATTACAGAGCCTACACACAAAGGTATTCCAAGTCCCGAAGTCTGGGCAACTGCAACTGCAATAGGAGTTACAAGTGTAATTGTTCCAACGCTTGTTCCCATTGCAATAGAAACAAAGCAGCTTACAACAAACAAAACGGCTGCTGCAAATTGTGCCGGAATAATTGAAAGCATAAAATATGCAACGCTTGAAGCAGAAGAACGGCCTACAACTCCAACAAACATTCCTGCAACAAGGAAAATCAAAATCATTGTGATGATATTTTTGTCGCCAATGCCTTTTCCCATAAGGGTAAGCTTTTCGTCAAAACTTAATTCCTTGTTTTGAAAGCAGGCTACACAAAGTGCAATTAAAAACACAACAACAATCGGAATATTATAAAAGCCCATTGGGATTTTGAGGACATATTCAAAAATAATGCCAAGACCTAAATATAAAACTAAAAAAACTCCAATTGGAATCAGAGCTTTTGGATTAGATTTTTGTTCCATAATTACTCCAGCACAGCACCCTTATCTGCTGATGACACTAACTTTGCATAACGTGCCAGGTAACCTGTCTTTACTTTTGGTTCAGGGCATACCCATGCGGCACGGCGTTTTGCAAGCTCTTCTTCGCTAACTTCAAGAGTGATTTTATATGCGTTAATATCAATTGTAATATTGTCGCCTTCCTGAACTAATGCAATTGGTCCGCCAACTGCTGCTTCCGGAGAACAATGTCCTAAAGAAGCACCGCGGGTTGCACCACTAAAACGGCCGTCGGTAATAAGAACAACATCTTTATCAAGGCCTTGTCCTGCGAGTGCTGCAGTAACTGCAAGCATTTCTCGCATACCAGGTCCACCTTTTGGTCCTTCGTAGCGGATAACCACAACATCACCCTTATTGATTTTGCGTCCCTGAACTGCTGCCATTGCCTCACTTTCATCATTAAACACGCGGGCTGGTCCTGTGTGCTTCATAAGTTCTTTTGCACAGGCAGAGCGTTTTACTACAGTTCCGTTTGGAGCAAGGTTTCCAAATAAGATAGCAAGTCCACCGTTATCGCTGAAAGGATTTTCTATAGGTCGGATAGTTTCTGGGTCGCGGTTTACAACTCCCTTAATATTTTCTGCAATAGTCTTTCCTGTAACTGTAATAAGTGAAGTATCAATAAGGTTCTTTTTTGCAAGCTCTGCTAAAACTGCCTGTACCCCACCCGCTTCGTCAAGCTGGCACATAAAGGTATGACCGGCAGGAGCCAGATGACACAGGTTTGGTGTTCTGTTTGATATTTCGTTTACATCGTGAAGGTCAATTTCGAGTCCTGCTTCTTTTGCAATTGCCGGAACATGAAGCATTGTATTACTTGAACAGCCAAGTGCCATATCGGCAGCAAGAGCGTTTATAAAATTCTGCTTTGTGAACATGCGGCGGGCTGTAATTCCCTTGTTGAACATATCCATAACAGCCATGCCGGCTTTTTTTGCAAGAGCAATTCGGCGGCCTGTAACAGCAGGAATAGTTCCGTTACCAGGAAGACCAAGACCAATGGCTTCGGTAAGACAGTTCATTGAGTTTGCTGTAAACATACCAGAGCAGGCACCACAACCAGGGCAGGTATATTCTTCAAGCTGTTCAAGCTGTGTTTCGTTTATGCGACCACTTGCAACAGCACCAACTGCTTCAAACATATCAGAAAGTGAAAGATTGCGGCCTGCATAAGGATTACCCTCATCTTTACCAGGCAGACGGCCAGGCATCATTGGACCACCGCTGCAAAATACTGTAGGAAGGTCTAAGCGTGCTGCAGCCATGAGCATTCCAGGAACAATCTTGTCGCAGTTAGGAATCATAACGAGGGCGTCAAACTGATGAGCCTTTGTCATACATTCTATTGAGTCTGCAATAAGTTCGCGGGTAACAAGAGAATATTTCATTCCTTCGTGGCCCATTGCAATGCCGTCGCAAACCCCAATAGCAGGAAACTCTACAGGAGTTCCACCAGCCATGCGTATTCCATCCTTAACTGCCTGAGCAATACGGTCAAGCTCAATGTGTCCCGGAATTATTTCGTTTTTTGCACAGCACACGCCAACAAGCGGGCGGTCCAGTTCTTCTTTTGTGTAACCCATTGCATAAAACAATGAGCGGTGCGGGGCGCGTTCTATGCCCTTCTTAGCATTGTCACTTTTCATTTTTTATCCTGTATAATTAATTTTATTAATGTATTATTTTTTGTAGAAATATTCTGCTTTTGTTCAAGCAACGCTTCGTGCGAAAGATCTATGCGTGAATATTCACACACAGTTTTTCCATATTCCGAAAGCGTTGATGCATTTGCAGCTTCACAGGCAAACACTACATTGCGGTTGCTTACATAAAGCTTAAAGAATTCCATAAACTCGTCGTTGTCTACAGGAAGTCCGTAAAGCATAAAGATTCTTTTGTAATCCTGAATCTGAGCAAAACGGCGGGCAACTGCTTCAAGCTTTTTAGTAAAATCTCCGTTTTCCATAATTTCTGCAATTACAAATAAATCGGCATCGTCTGGCGGTGTTCCCTGCGGCTCACATTCAATTACGCGGCTAACTTCTACACTATCAAGAATTGCCTGTGTTTTTGAATCGGTAATTTTAACTGTAACGGCTGCAATTTCATCTTCTTCTTCAGAAGCTTCAGAACCAGGGGCTGCTCCTCCGCCTTCTCCACCAAACAGATTTGCAAGTTCTTCGTCAGAAACCGCTGCTTGTGTATGAAGATTTTCTTCTGCTTCTTCAGGTTCTTCACCTTCTGCAATTTCATCCTGAGCTGCAACTTCGGCACTAAAATCATCATCTTCTTCGTAAAAATCTTCATCAGTAAAGAATGGTTCTGTTTCGTCGTCTACATTTTCTTTAAAAAGATTTACGACCTGCTTTTCGGTTCCTGCAACACTCAGGCGTAATTTATCGCCAGAATCAGTGCGTTCATACAAACATCCATCTTCTTCACTGACATAAAAAACAGGATTATCTTCACTAATGCGGATATTTCTGATATTAGGACAATCATCAAATGCAGAATCATCAAGCTCGCGCAAGGCAACAGGAAGAACAAGAGTTACAAGTGATGTACATCCGGCAGCAGCACGAGCTTCTATGCGTTCAACAGTTGGAGGAATTACAAGCGAAACCAAAGAACTGCAGCCTTCAAAAATATAAGGTGAAAGCTCTCGGATTCCTGCTCTGAACGGAATTTCTTTTAAGCTGGAACAATTCTGGAACAAACCTTCCGGGAACGAATAAACAACATTCGGCATTTTAACTTTTTCAAGCGCAGTACAGCCCGAAAAAAGATACGGTGGAAGCTCTGTTAGTTTTTCAGGGAGTTTTACTGTTTTAAGATTTTTAGAATCCTTAAAAAGTGCAACGCCAATTCCCATTACAGAATCGGGTATATCCATTTTTTCGTAAGGACATTCTGTAAAAACTTCTTCATCTACATAATGAGCGCCAAACGGAATGCGTCCGGTAAATTCCCCGGATTCAACATCTACTCCAAGTACTGTATGTAAATCGGGGGTGTATAAAAGGCCGTTCTTTCGTACAATTTGATCCATATTTCTATTGTATTATGTTTTTGGGTTTCTCGCAATAAAAATGAGAACTCTTTAAAATATGCCGATAATAAAATATAATGATACTGA
This sequence comes from Treponema sp., assembly GCA_017617115.1. Lineage (GTDB taxonomy): Bacteria > Spirochaetota > Spirochaetia > Treponematales > Treponemataceae > Treponema_D. The sequence goes on along the minus strand of JAFZXA010000105.1, from coordinate 18,034 downwards.
TGTTTTTTAGGAAAACTGCAAAAAAATCACTCTTTCTTATGGCATTTTTGCTTTTTACTGCAACTCTTTTTGCACAGGATTTTACCTGGGATCCTGATGTTGGTTTTGTTGTAATTTCATCGGAACCAGAAGAAACATCCGAAGTTCAGGAGGAAGTGCAGGAAGTAGAACAGATTGAAACAATTATTTCTGAACCAGCAGATAATCCTGTTGATGTACCTGCCGATGAACCAATTGTCCAACCTGCTGATGAACCATATCAACAATCAGAAGAAGAAACAATTGACGAAACAGATCAAGAACCTGTAATACCTCCAGTTGAAGAAACAATTGAAGACGCAGAACCCGCTCCTACAGACTTCCCGATTGAAGAATCACAGGAAGAGGAAGCTGTTGAAACCGAACCCGAAAAACATGAATATGAAGCACTAGCTTTAATCCGTTATAAAAACACAGAAACAATTTCTTTTAAGCTTAAAGTGTCGTATATTCCAAAGCCGTATATTCTGGGAATTAGTTTTGCTGCGGGCTTTACAGAATACAAGCTTATACAACCGTTTTATTTTGGTGGTTTTTTAGAGCCGCATGTTGGTATTCCTCAAAAAGCATTTCCTTATAAATATGAACTTGGTGGAACAGCACTTAAAGGACCTTTAATTGTTGGCGGCAAGCTTTATGCACCTTTTGGAATCTGCGTATTCCCATTCCAGGAAAATATTGAATTTTTTGTTGAGTTTGCACCAGGCATTTCATTAAACATGATGTGGGATGCTAAATTTGGGAAAGATTCAATTACAAGCAAGCTTTACCCGGCATTTTATGGTTCTTTAAGAACTGGTGCTACTTACAAGGGCTTTACTTTCTTTATTGAAGGCAATTACGATGCAATTCTTGGTTTTGGGGTTAGTGCAGGAATTGGCTATAGCATTAATTTCAACCTTTCGTCAACTCCAGATTACGCACCTTCCCTTGAGTAACTGATTGTCTACAGAATATATCTGCTCAAATCCTGATTTTCACTTATTCCCTCGAGCTTACTGTCGACATAAGCAGCATCAATTGTAATTGTTTCACCTTTATGTTCATCTGCATCAAAGTTAATGTCGGCCAGGACTTTTTCCATAATTGTGTGAAGTCTGCGCGCCCCGATATTTTCGGCAGAATTGTTTACTTCTTCGGCAACCACACTCATACGGTCAAGAGCATCTTCTGTAATATTAAGCTTTACATCTTCTGTTTCGAGGAGCGATGTATACTGCATAATAAGACTGTTCTTTGGCTCACTAAGAATTCGCTTAAAGTCTTCTTTATGAAGTGAATCAAGTTCTACTCTAAGCGGGAATCGTCCCTGAAGTTCTGGAATTAAATCGCTTGGAGCTGCAACACTGAAGGCACCGGCTGCAATAAAGAGGATATGAGTTGTATCTACAACGCCAAACTTTGTGTTAACATTGCTTCCTTCTACAATCGGCAAGATATCGCGTTGAACACCTTCGCGGCTTACATCCTGTCCGTGGCTTTCACCGTGAACTGCAATTTTATCTATTTCATCAATAAAAATAATTCCACTCTGCTCTACTCTTTTCTTGGCTTCATCGGCAACCTTGTCGTGGTCTACCATGCTGTCAAGAACTTCTTCTTCAATAATTTTGCGGGCTTCTTTTACAGTTACAGAACGCTTTTTACCACGACCGTTTCCGTTCATGATATTTAAAATTCCCTGCATGCTGTTCTGAAGGTCGTCTATGCTGCCACCGGTTATGATTTCCATGTTAGGACCACTGGATGGACGCTTTACAATTAAATCAATTTCGCGGTTCTCAAGCTTTCCGTCTCTGAGCATCTGGCGGAATTTTTCGCGGGTATCCCCCTGTTCTGCAGGCTGATTTTCTTTATTTTCAGCTTTTTCGTCCGTAGTATTACTTCCAGGAAGCAGCAGATCCAGAAGACGTTCTTCTACAACACTAACAGATTTTTCGCGGAGCTTGTCTTCCATTTCGGCTTTTACATCGTTATAGCCTACTGCCATAAGGTCACGCACCATGCTTTCTACATCGCGGCCTACGTAACCAACTTCGGTATATTTTGTTGCTTCTACTTTAATAAAAGGAGCACCGCAAAGCTTTGCAAGACGACGTGCAATTTCTGTTTTACCGCAGCCTGTTGGCCCAATCATAAGAATATTTTTTGGCGCAACTTCATCGCGGATTTCTTCCGGCAGTTTAAGACGGCGGAATCGGTTTCTGAGTGCAACAGCAACAGCCCGCTTGGCATCCTTCTGCCCTATAATATACTGGTCAAGTCTTTCAACAATCTGTTTAGGTGTAAGTTCTGTGTTTTCCATTATTCCAACGTCTCAATAGTTAAATTCTGATTTGTATAAATGCAGATGCTTCCTGCAATCTTAAGCGAGCGCTCTGCAATTTCGCGGGCACTTAAATCTGAGCTGTCAAGATATGCAAGTGCTGCAGAATATGCGTAGTTTCCGCCGGAACCAATTGCAATTGCATCTTTTTCCGGCTCAATAACGTTTCCATCGCCGCTTATTAAAAGAATCTTATTTTTGTCGGCAACAAGAAGCATTGCTTCAAGCTTTTGAAGAGTGCGGTCTGTACGCCATGCTTTTGCAAGCTCAACAGCAGAGCGCATTATGTCGCCGTTATATTCCTTTACCTTTGCTTCAAATTTATCAAGAAGTGTAAATGCATCGGCAACACTTCCTGCAAAACCGGTCAGGATTTTTCCATCATAGATTTTTCTAACTTTACGAGAGTTTCCCTTACAAACAGTGTCTCCAAGTGTACACTGACCATCTCCGGCCATAGCCACCTGTCCATTACGTTTAACTGCCAGCACAGTTGTGCTTCTGATTTTTGTTTTATTTCCCATGTATTTAAATATAATGAAAAAAAGAACAAACGGCAAATGAAATTTACCCATGTGGATGTGCTTTGTTATAGATTTCTATTAATTTTTCGGTGGTAACGTGTGTGTACCGTTGTGTTGTTGAAATTGAACTATGCCCCAGCATTTCCTGCACAAGTCGTACATCTGCACCATTTCCAATCATAGTAGTGGCAAAAGTATGCCTGAATGCATGCGGATTTATATGATGATTTGTTCCTTCTGCTCCGGAATATCGCGAAATTATATAGCGGATTCCCCTAACCGAAAGCGGCTGCCCCTTTTGGTTTATAAAAATGCGGTCTGTAGTTCCAGTAGTTCCGTTTTCTTCCATAACTTTTTTGCGGTCAACAAGATATGCTTTTAGTGCTGCTTTTGCTTCATCGCTGAAATATACAATTCTCTGCTTGTCGCCTTTTCCTGTAACTACAGCACGGTCATAACCGTTCAAAAAATCGGAAAGCCCAAGCATTGTAATTTCACTTACACGACAACCCGAAGAATATAGCATTTCAAAAAGTGCGTGGTCACGGGTTGCCCATAAAAGTTCATTTGTTTCAGGCTCATTGCAAAGAGTGTCTACCTCTGCTTTGGTCATAAAGCGCGGAACTTTTTTAGAAAGCTTTACTGTTTTAAGTTCAAGCGCAGGATTTTTTTCAAGGTGACCAAACTTATGTGCATATGCAAACAGCGAACGCACTGCCGCAATAAAACGGTTTATTGAAGCATTAGAGCTGTGATTTTTTGCAAGCTGACCTATGCAGAGTTTGAGGTTTTCTTTTGTAATAGAAGAAATGTCAAGTTCTGGTGTGAGGAACTGCATCAGGTGGTCCAGGTCATTCTTATAACCCAGCACAGTGTTTTCAGACAAATCGCGGACACCACTAATGTAGATGAGGAATTCCTCAACCAGCTCGTTTAATTTCATTCGCCTTCGTCGTTTGTATGCAGGTAGTTACAGTCAGGGTTAATACATGACTTGTAGCTGCCGTTCTTTTTGTCGAACTTTTCTACCAGGAACCAGCCGCACTGAGGACAGTACTGGTCAATTGGTTTAAAGTGGCTTATAAAGTTACACTTAGGATAGTTTGTACAACCGTAGAACGACTTTCCTCTTCCCTTCTGTTTGCGTTCAACAATATCGCCGCCACAATCTTTGCAAGGACATTTTGCAAGCGGAATAGATTTTGTATTGTGACACTCCGGGAAACCTGAACAGGCAAGGAAGAATCCAAAGCGTCCAAGCTTCTTTACCATTGGCTTACCGCACAAGTCGCATTTAAGGTCTGTCTGTTCATCCAAAAATCCTTTAATGCTTTCCTGAGTTTCCATAACTTCGTCAACACGCTTTTTGAAAGGAGCATAAAAATCGCTCATCATTGTGTTCCATACGAGTGTGTCGTTTTCAACTTCATCAAGCTTATTTTCAACTTCTGCAGTAAAGTGTTCATTTATAACATCAGGGAACGATTCAACAAGAATCTTAGAAATCATTCTTCCAAGCTGTGTTGGAACAAGCTGTTTATTTGAACGAGTTACATAATAGCGGTCAAGCAAAACAGAAATGATTGGTGCATAAGTAGAAGGTCTACCAATTCCCTTTTCTTCAAGCATGCGTACAATTGAAGCATCTGTATAGCGTGCAGGGCCTTGAGTAAAATGCTGCTCAGGATGGAACTTTTCTACCTTAATTACTTCACCTTCTTTCATTACAGGAAGTGATGTTGATTTTTCTTCTTTTGAAGAAAGCATTTTAATTACATTGTAAAATCCCTTTTCGGCAATTTTACTTGCAGCAACACGGAATACAGCATCGCCGCTTGTAATTTCAACGCTTGTAGTTACCATTTTTGCATTGTTCATCTGTGAAGAAACAAAGCGTTCCCAGATGATTGAATACAAACGGAACTGATCGTGATTCAAATATTCCTTTACACTTTCAGGAGTATATTCTGTGTAGGTTGGACGAATACCTTCATGGGCATCCTGGGCTGCTTTTCCAACTGAATAATGAATTGGTTCCGGAGGTAAATCATTCGGAAAATTTTTTGTAAGCCAGCCGCGAACATCTGCCAATGCAGTGTCAGAAATACGTACAGAGTCGGTACGCATGTAGGTAATAAGACCCACGCGGTTAGCACCAATTTGGATACCTTCGTACAGCTGCTGTGCAATCTGCATTGTTTTGCGTGAAGTATAACCAAGACGGTTTGCAGCTGCCTGTTGAAGCTTTGAAGTTGTAAACGGTGGCTTTGGTCTTACTGTTTTATCAGTCTTTTTAATGGAGCTTACAAGACAAGGTGTATTCTTGATTGTCTCCATAATTTTATTAACTTCTTCTTCCGACTTAAGCTCTGGATTTTCGTCCTTATATTTTACAAGCTGTGCTGTAAAGTTTGATTTTCCTTTTGAAAAATCTGCATCAAGTGTCCAGTATTCTTCCGGCAAGAAATCTTCAACTTCTTTTTCGCGTTCACAAATTAAGCGCAAAGCTACAGACTGAACACGACCTGCACTTAATCCGTTCTTTACTTTTGTCCACAAAAGCGGGCTCAAGTTATAACCAACAAGGCGGTCAAGAACACGACGTGCCTTCTGGGCATTTACCTTTGCTTCTACAATTTCACCAGGATTTTTTACAGCCTCTGTAATTGCTGTTGGAGTAATTTCGTTAAAAACAATTCGGCTTATTTTTGCCTGAGTTTTATCTTTAAGAGCATTGTTCAAATGCCAGGCAATTGCTTCTCCTTCGCGGTCGTTATCGGATGCGAGCAGTACATAATCTGATTTTTTAGCATCCTTCTGTAATTCCTTTAAAAGTTTTGCGCGTCCACGAACGGTAATATACTCCGGCTGAAATCCATGTTCTATATCAATTGCCATGCGCGATTTTGGAAGGTCAATAAGGTGGCCCATAGAAGCCTTTACTGTATAACCTGGTCCAAGATATTTTTCGATTGTGTGCGCCTTGGCAGGAGACTCTACAATTACAAGAGTCTGCGGAGTTTTTTCTTTTGTCTTTTTAGTTGCCATAATTAATCCTCGAACAGCTTTTGCTGCACAATATTTGAACTGCGTGTCCCGGGCATTTCTGCCAGAGCCTTACAGTAATCTTTATAATCTTTTATAATTCCGGCTCCATCCTTTAAGAACTTTTCCGGTCTGTTTTCAATTTTATGTTTGCTAACCTGCCCTGCGGCAAATCGTTTTTCCAGATCTCCTGCTACAAGACCTGCAACTTGTCCAGCCTGCTCACCAAAAGCAGCCTGATGAAAAAACAAATCACGGTTATAATCAACCGCAAATTCTGCCGTAAGAAGAGCCCCGCTTCCGGCAGGTGCTTCTATTACAACTGTTGCAGGAGAAAGTCCCGCAATAATTCTGTTACGTCCTACATAGTGCCAGTTTGCCATTTCTTCGCCAGGTTCATACTCGCTTACAAGACATCCGCCTGTCTGAAGAATTTGCTGTGCAAGATGCTTTTGCCCGTTTGGCATAATTTCATCAATTGCACTTGGCATTACCGCAATTGTTCTTCCAATTACGCTTGTGTCTCCACCCTTTTCGTCTGTATCAAAAAAGGCATCGACTGCTCCCTGATGTGCGTTTCCGTCTACACCAACAGCAAGTCCCGAAATTACATTACAGCCGTCCATTGCAGCATCGTAAGCAAAAGCTTTTGTTGCAGCCCTTCCAGACGGTGTAATTCTTCTTGTTCCGACAACAGAAACAGAACGTTCTTTAAGAAGTGCCGTGTTTCCCCTGCAGAACAACAAAAACGGCGGGTCAGAAATCTGACGCAGCAGCTCCGGGTATTCCCCGTCATCAATATAAAGAAGTTCAGCCTTTAAAAGCATGCATTTATAAGCCGCAGCCTTTGCTAACCGTAAATTTTCCTTACCATTCCATGGAAGCTTACTTTGAACAGGTCTGCCTATTTCTTTATAAATATCTTCTATAGAACATAGTGCAAGTTTAGAGAGACTGTCAAGATTATTTGCGAATTTTTTTTTCTCCTGCACCGTTAAAAACGTCATTCGGGCAAGAAAAAGCTTGAGAATTACACTTTCATCCTGATAATTAGTCTCACAGAGTTGCATCGAGTACTATTTTTTTATTCTCCTCGGCAGTTTTCTTTGTATCGTCAGATTTTGTAGTCTCAATAATTTTGTCGTACATTTCTATTGCTTTATCAAATTCATAGCTTGAATAATAAGCGCGGGCAAGCACAAACATAGTATCAAGATTTTTGGTATCAATGCTTAAAGCCTTTTCAAGATGCGGAATTGCTTTCTCAGGTTCATCAAGTTCAAATACATAAAGAACGCCAAGTCCATAAAGCGCACGAACATAGCGGTCTTCAATTGCAATTGCTCTAAGATATGCTTCTTCGGCAAGCTTAAGGTAATTATATTTTACTTCGTTATTTCCACTGGCATTGTAATCAAGGGCGGCATGCGACATATAGCCTGCACAAACGCCAACATAATAATAAAGGTTCTGATTATCAGGGTAATAAGTTAATGCTTCCTGAAAAGCTTTTAGGGCTTCGCCGTACATTTTGTTATCAAGGTAGCGGGTTCCCAAAATCTTATACCATATTCCTATCTGACTTTGTGCCAGCTGAACATCGGCAACACGTTCCTGATATTTTTTAATGGCATCCTTAAGCTCTTCAATAGTTGTAGGGCTTTCTACTCCCTCTTCCATTTTCTGATGTCTGATGATTGTTTTATTTGAAACACCACCGCATGAAACAAGAACAATTGCTGCTACTGCAACAATAAGGATTGCCTTAATTTTATTCATTTTGTTTCCCCTCAAAATACTTTTTGTGAGCATCTTCAAGCTGAGTGTCGGTAACATGTGTGTAGATTGTAGTTGTACTCAAATCGCTGTGTCCAAGCAATTCCTGTACAGAACGTAAATCTGCCCCACCCGCCAGAAGATGTGTTGCAAACGAATGCCGCAGAGTATGAACCTTTGCCTTTACTCCCGACAACGCTTCCATTTGCTGAAACCTTTTCCATACACCCTTTCTGGAAATTGGTTCTCCCTTGTAATTTACAAAAACTTCGGAAATATTTCTACCCTTTACAAGCCCAGGTCGCACTTCTTCCATATATTTTTGTAATTTTTTTGCTGCAATCTCGCCAAAAGGCACAAGCCGCTCTTTATCGCCCTTACCATGAACAAGAATAAGATGCTCTTCAAAATGCACGTTAGAAACCAAAAGTCCGCACGCTTCACTTATTCTTAATCCGCAGGAGTAGATTAATTCAAAAAGTGCATCGTCGCGAACCCCTAGGGGCGTTGATGTATCTATGCTCGAAAGCAGTTCATCGGTCTGTTCAACAGAAAGCACCTTTGGAAGATGCCGCCCGGCTTTTGGTCTGTCTAATAAAAGCGCATGATTTTCTGTCCAGTAGTTTTTTCTAACAAGATATTCACCAAATGCACGTAAAGCCGAAATATCTTTTGCAATTGTCAGCTCTGAATTTCCGTCTGTTTTGCGCTTCATTAAAAAATACATGAGGTTCTGGGCAGTAACCTCACGTAACTTGATTTTTTCCTGAACAAGCCATTCCAGAAATCCTTGAGCAGATATTTTGTAAGTAAGGGCAGTCATTTCGGACATGCGGTTTACAAGAATAATATCTGCATAAAACTGATCAAGAAGGCTTGATATTGTCATAGCGACCTTCTAGTCGGTAAGCTTAATTCCGCGTCCGTATTTTTCTGTCCAGATTGCAGGCTGACTCAAATCGTTAGGATCTGCAAAACCATTCGGACGATTAAGCGGGCGTCTTTGAAGAGGAATTTCTTCATTCTGTTTTGATTCTTCTGCAAAAGCTTCTACACCCCAAGGTTTATTCTTTTCAGAATCTGTCTCTTCTTCGGCTGTAGTTTCTTCTGTATCGGGATTAGCTTCAAAAGAGAACGGATTTGAATCTGCAGGCTTTGCACCTGGATTTAAGATTGAATTAAGTTCACTTGTTCGAACAACATTCGGATCATTAATTTCTGGCTCTGGTTCTTTTTCTTCAATTACAGGAGCTTCTTCAAACGACTTTACACCCTGTGCATTATCAAAACCAGTAGCAATTACTGTTACGCTGATTTTGTCGCCCATGCTAGGAGAAGTAACCTGACCCCAGTACATGTTGAATTCTTTTGCAGCACTTGCACTTACAATTTTACAAATATCGTTAACTTCGGCCATTGAAACTTCATCAGAAGCACAAATATTAATAAGCAGATTTTTTGCACCGTCAATATGAGAATCTTCGAGCATTGGGTTAGAAATTGCTTTTGTAGCGGCATCGACTGCACGGTTTTCGCCTTCGCCAATACCAATACCAAAGATTGCATTTCCCTGTCCCTGCATTGTGTTTTTAACATCTGCAAAGTCGGTATTTACATCACCAGGTTTTGTAATGATATTTGAAATACCTTCTACACCCTGACGAAGAACATCATCTGCATAACGGAATGCATCTGGAACCGAAGTATTTTTATCGACAACTTTAAGAATCTGCTGATTTGGAATTACAATAAGGGAATCTACCTGGCCTCTTAATTTTTCAAGACCTTCCTTAGCCTGGCGCATTCGGATTGGACCTTCAAAATCAAACGGAGTTGTTACAACAGCAACTGTAAGAGCACCAAGTTCGCGTGCTATCTGTGCAACAATCGGGGCAGAACCAGTTCCAGTTCCACCACCCATTCCGGCTGTTACAAAAACCATATCGGCACCGCGAAGTGCATTTGTAATCATTTCCTTATCTTCTTCTGCAGCCTGTTCACCAATAGAAGGTTTACCACCAGAACCAAGTCCCTTAGTTACTTTTTGTCCAATAGCAAGCCTTACTTCGGCCTTTGAGCCACCCAAAGCCTGAAGGTCTGTATTTATAGCAATAAATTCTACACTGCTTATTTTTGCATCGATCATGCGGTTTACGGCATTTCCACCACCACCGCCGCAGCCTACAACTTTAATACATGTGGGGCTGTTACTTTCCTGATATTCCTCGTAACTTGGAATACTATCATTTTCCTCTACAATTGATAAATCAGATAAATTCATATTTCCTCCCGCTATGAATTAGTCTATGACTTTTTTATTAAAAAAACAGTTTGCGAAGCCTTTTTAAAAGACTCTCTTTGTTTTCATCCCCATTGTTTGAACCTGACTGCCGTTTTGATTTTTTGCGTCCGGTACGTGCAGCTACAATTCCCTTATTTGCAACTACAAGACCAACAGCAGCAGCATATTCAGGTCTTCGGTATTCTTCTTCTAGTCCACCCAGACTTTCTGGAATACCAACACGAACTGCTCTTGTATGGAAAACCTCACCAGTAAGAGGTACAACACCTTCCATGTTTGCAGCTCCACCGGTAAGAATAATGTTTCCAGACAAATCCTTAATAATATCGCTTGTATTTTTAATAATGGCCTGTTTTGCCATTGTAAGAATCTGAGTCATTCTGGCTGTAATGATTTCGGTAATTTCACTTTTCTTAACAAGTCCAGGAGGCTGTCCTCCAATGCCAGGCAAACAGATATCAAGATCATTAGATTTTGTAATCATCTGTGGATAACAACAGCCGTATTCAAGTTTGATTTTTTCGGCAGTAGCAAATGGAATACCGTTTACAACTGCAATATCGTTTGTAACAAGATTTCCGCCTACAGGAATTGAACAGGTGCTGATTGGAGCGCCTTCATAAAGTACAAGAATATCGGTTGTACCGGCACCAAAATCAATTATGATAGAACCAAGTTCCAGCTCATCTGAATGTGTAACTGCCTGAGTTTCGGCAAGAGTTTTTAACATTACCCCATCGAGTCCGTAGCCTGATCGTTCCATACAGGTTTTAATATTCTGAATGATTGTTTTTGAAGCAGTTACAATATGAACCTTAGATTCAAGTTTATAACCAAGACAGTTTATTGGATCCGGAATATGAGCAACTCCATCGACAATATAATCCTGTGGAATTACATGAATTTTTTCACGGTCGGCAGGAAAGTTTATGGCAGTTGCAATTTCAATTACTTTTTCAATATCTTCGCGTGTTACAGCCGAAGTTCCACCTTTGCTGTTACTGCGGATTGGAACTACACCACGAGAATTCTGACTTTCAATTTGAGAACCACCAATTGAAACTATTACTGAATTTACAAGAATACCGCCTTTGTTTTCGGCGGCTTCAATTGCCTGTTTAATGGCATCTTTGGCATCTTCAATGTTTACTATTACACCGTTTCTAAGACCGGCAGATTTTTGTGCAGACGTGGCTACAATGTGAAGGTCACCTGATTCATCAACTTCACCTATTGCAACTCTTATAACACTTGTTCCAATATCAAGTCCAACTATTATTCTATCGTCTGCCATTTTTTTAAGATCCCCTACCTTATCTTACACGAAACTGAGCCGTAACGCAAATCAATTTCATAAACATCTGCGCCAATTTTATTTACGACGTCTAATACTACCATCATATACTTTAACGCGTCTTCATTCAATGAGCGATCGGTTAAAACTTTAATTTTTGATTGAGAAGGTATAAGAGCAAGCTCATAGTTACCTGTATCTTTAGGCAAAACAATAATTTCTGAAATACCGGCAAAATAGTTTTTACCCATACCGCTGATTTTTGCAATCTGGTCAATAAGCGGACGATATTTAGAAGGAATGCGCATTCCGCCACTCATGTGCTCTACAGGAAGGCCAGAAATAATTGGGATAACATTTGAATCTACAAGAGTTTTATCTTTTACAGGGAAAAGCACACCGTTCTTGTCAATCTGAACAGGACTTGTGTAACCGTCATCTGCAATAAAAGTAACTGCAACAGGTTCGCGTTCTACAACATTAATATAAATGCGGTCAGGAAATTTCTTTTCTACAACTACATTGTCAATTCCAGATTCTGATGACAAAAGTGCTACGGCTTCGCCAACATTAAAGTTCATCCAATTTGTACTGTTCATAGGAAGAAGCTTTTCTGCAATTTCTTCTGCTGTGTAAATTTTTTGTCCCGAAACAGTTACCTTTGGACTAGAGAATGCAGGCATTACATACTTGTAAATTACAAGCTCAGCAACGAGGAAGAAACATAAAATACCAAAAACGGCTTTTATTATCTTAATCTTCTTATCGCCTGAATCCTCCTTTTTGTCTGTATCAAACTTTCCAATTGATACTGTTTCTGTTACTGCAGACGAATCTGCGTTGTTCATCAAAACTCCGATGTTACCCATTTTTGACATCCTTTTATGCGGCCCTTCGAGTGCCTCAGGGACCACACTTTTTTTATATAACAGTCAGCGTATCTACGCTAATGTCTTCAAATTGTGTATATTCCGTGCTTTTTTCCTGGCAGCGGGAAGCGTTCAGAATAAAACCGCACATTCCTAATGTAACGATTATTGATGAACCACCTACTGTAAAAAACGGTAACGGAATACCGGTTGAAGGAAGAAGTCCGCAAACTACCATTAAGTTCACAATTGACTGTACTACAATCACAGACACACATCCAAAACAACCGTAAGCAGCAAATCTATCCGGACAAGAAACTGCTGCCTTAAAACCTCGCCATGCAAATAATGCAAGTAATAAAATGTAAGCTATAACACCTACATATCCCATAGCCTCGGTCCAGCCTGCAAAAATATAATCGGCATAAACCTCTGGAATACTGTTTAATTTTGAAAGCCCTCGTCCAATACCAGCGCCCCAAAAACCACCGGCACTTATTGCAGCTTTTGAAGCAGTTGCCTGATAGTTAATTCCCTGAATATTTTCTGAAGGTTTTAAAAATCCAATAATTCGTTCAATACGATACTGCTCCGAAGCTACAATGATGAAGCAAACAGGAAGAGCAATAATCAAAAATGGAATAACCCATTTAAGCTTGGCTCCTGCAACAAAAAACATAAGAATGCCAACACAGGTAAGGAACACACTTGTTGAAAAATCCTTTTGCAGAAGAACAAGCAGAACCATCAAAAGGAAAACTCCTACACAAGGCAATACATCCTTTTCGCCTGAAACATCTTCATTAAGCTTATCAAAGTAGCTTGCAAGATAAAGCACAAGCGCAAATTTAACAAGTTCACTTGGCTGAAATGTAAAATTCAACGGTAGTCTTATCCAGCGGCGGGCACCATTTTTTTCTATGGAAAGCGGCTTAATAAATGTAAGCAAACAAAGAACCAGAGTAACCAGCACCATTACGATTACCAGCTTCTTTATCGTTTCCATATCTAGCAGGAGGAAGGCCAAAAAAAGAACGATTCCCGCCACTGAACAGACAAGCTGACGTTTTACAAAATAAAATGAATCATTATTAAAAAAGCGCACAGCGTAACCCTGCGAGCACACAAAAATTGTAAACAAACCAAGTCCCCATAAAAGGAGAATAGAAATCAAAAGCCAGATATCGCTTTTGTGATAATTTGCAGAAGGCTTATGAGCATAAAAATCGTACTGGTTCATTACTCTGCCTCCTGTATAAGTGGAAGAAGCTTTTCAAGTGCCATACTGTGACTGCCTTTAAAAAGAACAAGTGCGTTATCTTTTGCAAATGCAAGCAGTTTACTGGCAGCAGCTTCGTAAAAAGCATCGTTATTATTTTCAAAATATATTACTTCGCGACCTGCAATATTTTTTTGAGATGCAAGAGTATCGCAGGCTGCTTTCATTTCTGGTCCTGCAAGAATTACAAGACAAGCATCTGTTGCTGCAACATCCTTACCAATTTGAGCGTGAGAAGCAAATGAAGAATCTCCAAGCTCTTTCATGTCGGCAAGTACAAAGATTTTCTGGTTGAAGTTATTTTGTTTAGCGCAGAATTCAATAACCTTTTGCATTGAATCAAGGTTTGCATTGTAAAAATCGCAGACTGCACTAACCTTTGCACCGTTTTTAAGTGTAAGCTTTCGAATATCCATGCGGCCCGAAATTGCAGCCATACCTTCTAGTCCTGCTTTAATTTCCTGTGCTGTAACTCCAAGTTCTTTAGCAAGTGCAATTACACCCAGTGCATTCTGGTAGTTATATTCACCGGCAAGCGGTAAAGTAATTTCAATTCCATCTACACTGAATTTTGTTCCGTTCAATCCAAGATCTTCAATAAAGGCAACTCCACTCTGACTGGCCGGAACAGATTTTCCAAACTTTACAACTTTTCCCTGTACTTTTTCGCAACAGAAATCTGCAAAGTCGTCATCGAATGGAATAAAGGCAGCGCCTGTTTGTGGAATATAATCAAATGACTTTCGTTTTTCTTCTGCAATGTTCTGACGGCTTCCCAAAAGTCCAATGTGTGCAGTTCCGATATTTGTGATAATTCCGTACTGCGACTGCCATACAGCCGAGATTTCGCCAATTTCGTTTTTGCGGTTCATACCCATTTCAAATATTCCGATTTTTTCGTCGCCGCGAATCTGGAACATTGAAAGAGGAAGTCCTGTTTCTGAATTAAAATTTCCTTTTGTATAAGCAACTGCTTCTTCGCCAAAATGCTTTTTACAAACATTAACAAGCATTTCTTTTGTAGTTGTTTTTCCGCTTGAACCGGTAATGCTAACACGAATCATATTCCGTGCAACTTTTTCAGCGTAAGCCTTAGCGGCGGCTTGAAGTGCATAAAGAGTATTATCAACTAAAATTAAAGTTATGCCGTCAAACTTTCCGGCTGACTCGAGTTCCTTGTAAAAAGCGTTGTTGTTTTCATAGTCGCTCTTGTTTGCAAGAACCACTGTTGCTCCAGCTTCTATTGCCTGTGGAATATATTTGTGTCCGTTCTGAGCTTCACCAATGAGCGGGACAAACATTGCACCTTCTGTTACAAAACGACTGTCTGTTACAACATAACTAAAGCCAAAATCTGCGCGAGCAGTGCCGGCAACAGTTCCGTTTACAGCAGCAAGAAGAGAATCTAAACTAAGAAGTGAAGTTTGTGCTGCGCTCATTTTTTCTCTCCTGTCATTTCAACACGAACAATATCTTCTGCTTCGGCTTTGTGCATACCAAGTTCTTCTACTGCAATTTTTTCAATTCGTTCTGCACTTGAAAGCTGGCTGATATCACTAACAAGCTTTTTATTTTCTTCAATAAGCTTTTCCTGTTTTGTTTCAAGCTCAAGAACTTCCTTACTTAAATCTGTATATTTTTTAGCCTGCAAAGCATAAAGACCAAGCATAACCGGAATAGAAAGCGCAAAAAGGCAGATGAGAAGTACTTTGAAGAAATCTTTAATTTTACCCTTTACTATTCTGTTCATATTAGAATCCCACTACTCCTTCAAGATGATATTTTGTAGCATCACAAAGCTTGCGCACAACACGAAGTTTTGCACTGCGTGAAGGAGAATTAACCTTTATTTCTTCAGCACTTGGTTCAACAGGCTTTCTGGTTAAAATTTCAGCACACTGACGGCCACCACAGCGGCACTGAGCAACCTCTGGAGGACAAACACATTTTTTGCCAAGATTACGGAAATAATTTTTAACGATTCTGTCTTCAAGAGAATGGAAAGTAATTACTCCCATTTTGCCACCTTCTTTAAGACAGCCGAATGCTGCATGAAGTGAACGAGGAAGTCTTTCAAGTTCGCCATTAACAGCAATGCGAAGAGCCTGAAAAGTTCTTGTAGCAGGATGAATATTCCCATAGCGGTAATTTGCAGGAACTGCATCCCAGATAATCTGGGCAAGGCCTTTTGAAGATTCAATACGACCACCTTCGCGAGCAACAACAATTGCATGTGCAATACGGCGGCTTAATTTTTCTTCGCCATAAAGATATATAAGATCTGCAAGTTTTTCTTCCGGAAGTTCATTTACAAAGTCTGCAGCTGATTTTTCTCTATCCGGATTAAGGCGCATATCAAGCTTTTCGTCATGACGGAAGCTGAATCCGCGTTCTGATTCTTCGTAATGATAAACAGAAATTCCAAGGTCAAAAAGAATTAAGTCTGGTTTTTCGTATTCAGCAGGATAATTTTTATAAAAATCGTCAAACCAGCCGTTATAAAAGTGAATGCGTTCGCCAAATTGAGCAAGGCGTTCGCGAGCTTTTGCCTGAATGTTTTTGTCGGCATCTACACCAATTACTGTAAGAGCTGGATATTTAGAAAGGAAATTGAACGTATGTCCGCCTTCGCCCAAGGTTGAGTCAACCATCACAGCGTGGTTTTCGTACCTTTCCCCCATAGGACTCAACCATTCGAGACATTCCTGCAATAAAACCGGCGTATGCACGATCTTCATTTTCAAAATTTAAAAAACTACCCGACTCGATTCCCCACCCAAGAATCTAAGTCTGGTTGTTTTTTCCCTTCCACCCAATAGTTTTTTTTATATCAATTCTAAACGACATCCAGCCTTTTAGAAATTAATATCATTAAAATCTTCTGCTGCTTCGCGGAACGATTCTTCGCTGGCAGCAAGATAATCTTTGTAAACTCCGGCATCCCAAAGTTCTATAAACTTGGCAACTCCAAGAACAGTACATTCTTTGGAAAGTCCGGCATATTCACGCAGACTCTGGGGAATAGAAAGCCTTCCGTTTTTATCAAATTCAACAGGCTGGGCCGGTGCAATAAAATGTCGGACAACCTGCATACTCTTTGATTTCAAAGGTGACGCATTAGACATCATCTTTGCTTCAAAAGCTTCCCATTCATCAGCAGTAAAAAGCCATAAGCAGCGATCTGAACCTTTGGTAACCATAAGTACGTTGCCGGGTACAGCTGTCCTCAACTTTGTTGGGAATGAGAGCCGTCCCTTTTCGTCAATCGTATTATTGTATTCACCAGTTAGTTGATTCATACCCACTTATTACCACTTTCTACCACTTTTTCCCACTTATCTCCATTTTACACCAAAATTTACTAATGTCAAGCACTTTTTTTACCGAAAATAAAAAAATTTATTAGTACTGAAAAATAACTGCCAGCACGCGACCAGGACGAAAAGGAAGGTCACGCGCCGTCAGTTATTTTTCAGTACGAGGAAATTTTCTTAAGAAAACCGTCATCCCGAACTTGTTTCGGGATCTCTTTAATAAAAGATGCTGAAACAAGTTCAGCATGACGGTATAATAATAAAAGCATGTCAGATAACGGTATCAATACCTACAACGAAAGTTCTCTTCATAACACTCTTAAGCTTTATTATGCGGCCCAGTACAAGGGTCAGACGGAAGTTGAGGCCGATGGGCATATTTATGATATTCTTTGCGAGGATGGGCAGGTAATTGAGATACAAACTAAAAACCTTTCTAAGCTTGCGGGGAAAATAAAAGATGCCATTAAACACGGGCATAAGGTAAGATTGGTCTATCCTCTTGTTTACAGAACAAGGATTATTCTCACTTCCGAAAACGGAGAATTAATTTCAAACAGACTTAGTCCTAAAAAAGGATGTATTTATGATATTCTGCGCGAACTCACAGGATTAACATATGTTTTATTGAATAAAAAATTCACACTTGAAGTAATTACAATAAACATGATTGAACATAGAGTTCGAACCGCAGAACCTGTTCAAACAAGCAACCGTTCCCGCCGCTATAAAAAGAACTGGCTAAAAGCAAATAAACGCCTTGATGAAATTTTAGAAACAAAACAATTCAAAACCAAAAAAGACTATTTAGCCCTACTCCTAAAAGATTTCCCCCAAGAATTTTGCGCTAAAGATCTTAACCTACCTAAATACGCTCACCTGCTCCTCTGGGTTTTATCTCGGATTCCTGTAATAGAACAGACCTCTAAAAAGGGACGTTCATATTATTACAAAATAATATAGAATTCATCTGAAAATCTATAATTGTGGGACGCAGATGAAAAATGAGGGGGGACCCCAGTCAGTGAGCTCATAACGGCAAAGCCGTTATGGTGAACGAAAGACTGGGGGGAGGCCTTATTTTTCATCGTCGCTGGGACCCGCAATTATAGATTTTCCACATGATCCAATTATTTTTTAAAATAAAAAAAGACCCCGTTTCCGAGGTCTTTTCTATATGTTTATTGCAAGAATAAGAGATTACCAGTTATCACTCATATCATCTTCGTCGTGGTTTTCCATATCGTAAAGATCGGTTACAGCACG
>JAFZXA010000016.1 GCA_017617115.1 Treponema sp. | reverse complement strand
CCTCAGGGACCGCAGCCGGCATCGGGGTCCCTGAGGCTCTCGAAGGGCCCCTATCGGTTCCAGTACTTCTTCTAGCCCACATGGACACGGTTGATGAAGTAAGCGGCAAGGACGTTCAGCCGGTTCTTACTGCAAATGGCGGCGACACAATAATTTCTTCCGACGGCACTACCCTTTTGGGCGGCGATGACAAAGCTGGGGTTTCTGCAATTATGAGTGCGCTTGAATATTTGACCCAGCATCCGGAGGTGGAGCATTGTCCTATAGAAGTTCTTTTTTCTCCGGATGAAGAAACCGGGCACGGAATGGATAAGGTTCCGCTTAAGCTTATAAAATCAAAAAGTGCTTACACAGTGGACGGCGGTTCCGAAGGTGAACTTGAATGTGAATGCTTTAATGCCTGGGCAGCTCAAGTTGATTTTACAGGAAAAGCCTGTCACACAGGAGATGCAAAGGCCGGTGGAATGATAAACGCAGGACTTATGGCTAGTGACTTTGTTTCAATGCTGCCGGAAGACATGCGCCCCGAAACTACAGAAGGCTACGAAGGCTTTATTGCACTTATGGAAATGAAGGCAACAATTGAAAAAGCGAGCGCCCAGTTCCTGCTGCGGGCATTTAATATGGAAGAAATTGAACAGGAAAAGGAAATTTTACAGGAAACCGCCCGGGAAATTGAAAAAATATACGGTGGAAAAGTTGAAGTTTCTTTTAAGCAGCAGTATTTGAATATGAAAAGCGAACTCGACAAGCACCCCGATGTTGTAAAGCGCCTTGAAAAAGCATACGAGCTGGCCGGCGTTCAGATAATCCGTAAACCAATCCGCGGCGGAACAGACGGTTCAAGGCTTACCGAAATGGGCATTCCAACTCCAAACATCTTCACTGGCGGGCATGAATTTCATTCGCGCAAGGAATGGGTAAGTCTAAACTCCATGTGTAAATCGGCCGATGTATTAATTAACTTATTGTCTGGAAATTAATACAGGCATGGGGTCCCTTATTTAATGCATGGGGTCCCTGAGGCTCTCGAAGGGCCCTAAGTATGGAGTAAAAATGAAAGAATACGTGATTGAGGGTGGGTACCCAATTCAGGGAACAGTTACGGCAAGTGGTAATAAGAATGCTGCATTACCATGTTTGACAGCTACACTTTTAACAAGCGAACCGGTTGTTTTACACAATATCCCGAAAATTCAGGACACACATGTAATGATTGAAATTTTAAAAGCAATCGGTGCAAAGGTTCAGGATTTAGGCGAAAACAGCTGGAAAATCCAGTGTGATGATATTAAAACCCACACAATTCCAAGTGAATATACAAAAAAGGTGCGTGGTTCCATTGTATTTGTAGGTCCGCTTCTTGCACGACTTGGCCGCTGCGAAATGATGCCTCCTGGTGGTGACGTAATTGGCCGCCGCCGTCTGGACACTCACTTTTTAGCACTTAAACAGCTTGGAGCAAGCATTCAGGTAAACGGACATTTTGATTTTAGTGCAAACAAGCTTGTTGGCGCAGATATCTTCTTAGACGAAGCCAGTGTAACTGCAACAGAAAATGCCGTTATGGCCGCAGTTTTAGCCGAAGGAAATACAATCATCCAGAATGCCGCAAGCGAACCTCATATTCAGGATTTGTGCAATATGCTCAACAGTATGGGCGCAAAAATCAGTGGAATTGGTTCTAACAAGATTACAATCGAAGGTGTAAAAAAGCTTCACGGCTGTGAATATAAAATCGGGCCGGACTATATAGAAATTGGATCTTACATTGGTATGGCTGCTGCAACAAAAGGCCGCATTACAATTAAAGGAGTTCGTCCCGAAGAAATGCGCCCGCTTAAGTACAGTTTTGCAAAATTGGGAATAAGCTGGAGTTTGAACGGGGACGAGCTTACAGTTCCAAATGTACAGGAACTTAAAGTAAACGACGATTTTGGAAACGCCATTCCAAAAATTGACGACATGCCTTGGCCTGGCTTCCCTGCCGACTTGACTTCAATTATGACAGTAGTTGCAACTCAGGTAGACGGCACAGTTTTGATTTTTGAAAAGATGTTCGAAAGCCGAATGTTCTTTGTAGATAAACTTATAAGCATGGGAGCAAAAATCACCTTGTGTGACCCTCACCGTGCAGTTGTATGTGGACCATGTATGCTTCACGGAGACAACCTTGTTTCCCCGGATATCCGAGCAGGTATGGCCATGGTAATTGCCGCAATGTGCGCCCACGGAGAAAGCCGCATAAGCAACGTCTACCAGATTGAGCGCGGCTACGAGGATCTGGTTGGACAGTTGCAGAAACTGGGAGCACATATAGAAATTGTAGAGGCTGAGTAGCAGGATTGACAGAGCTGGAAACTAAAGTCCGTGTTCCCTTTTTGTGGGGGAAGTCGGTCTTCAAAAAATCCCGATGGTCTCAAATCAATCTGATTGTCGGGCCAAACGGCTCTGGTAAAACAATCCTTGCGCAGGAACTCACAAAGCAGTTCGAAGCTGCCGGAAAATCAGTTAAATTCATAAGCGAAGACCGCAATTCCAACCTAGATATTCTTCGCGACAACGAAAAAATCCGTGAAAAAACCGAAAAAGTCCTTTCCGAAATGTTTGGAAAATCAATTACTTTTATAGAAGACATTGACGGAACCTTTATTCCAATTGTAAAAAATCGTGCCTGGAATGTTGAATACATGATGGAAGATGCCGAATGCCACGGGCTTCAGAAAATCATTGCGCTGCTTATTAATTTGTATTCTTCCACAACAGATATCGTGATTTTTGATGAGCCTGAGCTTCACCTTCACCCGCAGTTCCAGCTCTTTTTTATGAACGAAATCCGCCACGAAGCAAAGCATCATGTAAACAAGCTGTTTTTCCTGATTACACATTCGCCGTTTTTTATTGATTTGCGAACCCCAGAGGACCTTGAAGGCGTAATTGTATGTCATATAAACCGCCCGCCTACTCACATTGAAGAATTGAGCCGCGAGGATGAAGCTTTGTTTAAAAGGTTTCTTCCCCGCTTCAACACCTACCACAAACAGTTTTTCTTTTCGGACAATCAGATTTTTGTGGAAGGCTACACCGACCAGCAGCTGTTTACATACCTTTTACCTTATGTAGAAAATAAAGCAAACATTGCAGGCACCAGCGTAATTGATGTTGGTGGTAAAGACGAGCTTGGAGTATTCTGCAAAGTGTGCTCACTCATTGGAACAGACGCCAGAATCATCACAGACCTGGATTCTTTATTCAGTGGAAAGCTCCGCGATGTTGTATGCCGCGATGAACGGGTAGAACGCTGGCTGGAAAAGCAGGCCGAAAAACAGGAAACCTTTTACGAAAAAATTTTTTCCACAAAAGAACGCGCCCTGCCAATAGGCCTGGATAAGCTGATTTTCAGATTGGAAAGATACATTCTGGCAATCGGTAATGAATTAACTGAATCATATGGCGGCCCTTCGACAGGCTCAGGGACCGCAGGGACCGCGGGGGCACCAACAGCAGAAACAAACCTCTGGCTAAGCAAACTCGCTGCCCTGCAAACCAAACATGAAAACGCCGATGCCGTAGACACTTACAAAACTGTCCTCTTACAAGGCATCTTAAAAAATTCCGAAAACTTAAAATCAATCTTAAGCGAGCAGCTTGCTTCTACTCTGCCCCTTATCAAAAACTTAAGCTCACTCATTTTTGCCGCCGCCGAAAGTGCCCGCGTCTACATCCTTCACAAAGGCTGCATCGAACACTACTACACCCGCAGCGTCATCAACTATATGCCCGTTTCCGGCAAAGACAAACTCTTCCGCGAAGAACTCGACTTCATCATGGACACAAGACCAAAAACTGTGCGTAAACAGTATGAGCCGTTGATATTTTTGTTGGAAGCGGCAACTTCAAAATAACTCAGGCAGCATACAAATTCTTTTGAAAATCAATGAATACTTTATTAATTTCTCCAAGAGTTCCTAACTCTGCTTTTGCATCATTTATAGTTCCATACTTAAGTTTAATAAGCTCCGGTAAGTTTTCCATTGAAAGTTCTGTGTAGCCCTGCTGAATATATTGATCTAAAACAAAATTTACAAAATCTGTCTGGTTTGTATTCAAATCAGCTGTAATTCCTGAACGTGCAAATGCAACTCGCTGTTCGCGCTCAATTGGAGTTGTCTGATAAGCAAGATATTCAAGAACATCAAGCAAATCGCATTTTTCGTAATTGAGCATTTCCTGAACTTTTAAAAGTTTATCCAGAGAGAATCCGTCATGTTCCATTTTTTCAAGCAGTGCTTTTCTAGTTTCCGGATTCTGCCACTGTCGCCTTAAATCTTCATCATCACTAAAGAACTTTGGAAGCGTATTATTATCAACAAGAACTTCAACAAACTCTTTGAGTGTAATGAGTTTACCGTCGTACATGATTCGCTCTTCCCATTCAAAATCTTTCTTGATTTTAGCTTTGCGTCCATTTCCAATTTCTATTTCAATATATTCTTTTGGACAAGTACATGGAAGATTACCGCAAACCGGACAAACTTTAGGAGGGCAAATACAAGGCCACCTTCCACAAACAGGACAAGGACGCGGAGGCTTCTTGCATTCGCACGGCCACTTACCGCATACAGGACATTTAGGATGTTTATCACATTCACAAGGATATTTTTCACAAATAGGACAAACAGGATTTGGATTATCCCATTCATCATCATAAAACTTTTTATATGCACCAACAAAGTCATAAATTGTAAAATAATACTTATCATCAAAAAGGCGAGTTCCACGCCCAATAATCTGCTTAAACTCAATCATATTTTCGACAGGACGCATTAAAACAATATTACGCACATTCTGCGCATCCACGCCAGTACTGAGTTTTTGTGAAGTAGTCAAAATTGTTGGAATTGTTTTTTCATTATCCTGAAATTTACGAAGCTGTTCTTCACCTTCACTTCCGTCATCGGCAGTAACACGAACACAATAATTTGCACCAAGTTTTGCCTGCGAGTTTATCATATCGCGAACCTGCATTGCATGATTCTGAGTTGCACAGAACACAATCGCTTTTTCTTCCGGATTTGCACTATCAAGGAACTCTTCTACACGCAGTTCATCACGCTCGCGGATTTTGATTTTGCCATGATAAAAATCTTTTTCGTCGTAAGTCTTTTCTTTATCAAGAAGTTCTTCTCCACGAACAATTTTGTCTTCTTCATTGTAAACATATTCATCAATAATCTGATTTGTGCAGCTCTTTACGCGGTATGGAGTAAGGTAACCGTCTTCAATTCCCTGCTTCAAAGAATACTGATAAACAGGCTCACCAAAATATCTGTAAGTATCACCGTTTATTGTACGACGAGGTGTTGCAGTTAGACCAAGCTGATAAGCAGGTGTAAAATATTCCATCAGCTTACGCCATTCACTTTCGTCATTTGCACCACCACGGTGACATTCGTCTATAATGATAAAGTCAAAAAAGTCCTGAGGGTACTGTTTGTAATATTCGGTGGTTTCGCCCCCTTCGACAGGCTCAGGGACCGCAACGGCCTTGTTATCAGATTCAGCAACAGAATCATCTGTACCACAAAGCATTGTCTGAAAAATCGTAAAATAAATACTCTGCCCCATCGGAACTTTTCCGCCATTCTTACGGATTTCTTTTGGGGTAATTCGAGCTAACGCATTCTGATTAAAAGCTCCAAAAGCATTAAAGGCCTGGTCTGCAAGTATGTTTCTGTCTGCAAGAAAAAGAATATGCGGTATTCTTCCACCACCTTCTCTGTTCCATTTTGTCTGCATGAGCTTCCAGCAAATCTGAAAAGCAATGTACGTCTTGCCGGTACCGGTCGCAAGTGTTAAAAGAATACGGTCAACTTTACGGCTTACAGCATCTAATACAGCATTAACCGCATTTTCCTGATAATATCGAGGAACTTTTCCACCATCACGATTGAACGGTGTTAAATTAAATTTATCACGCCAATCGTTCTTATCAGGGAAGGTCATTGCCCAAAGTTCATCTGGAGTTGGGAAGCGGTCTACAAAGCCTTCTGTAAAGTCCCCTGGCTTTGCGTCCATATCAATTGCCCAGATTTTATCGCCGTTTGTAGAATATGTGTAGCGTATATTCATTGCAGCGGCATATTTCTTTGCCTGCTCAACACCCGCACTTACATCAAGTTCGTCTTTCTTTGCTTCTACAATAGCAATCTTTACGCCTTTGTAAGTAAGAAGATAATCAATTTTATCGGGATTTCGTTTTGCCTTTGTAACGATGCGGCCAGGAGCAAGCATATAAGCGCGCTGCTCAGTAAAAATATCACTGCCTTCTACAACGCCCCAACCGGCAGCTTTAAGAGCAGGATCTATTTTCTTTAACCTTGTGTCGCTTTCGTTCATAAAATCCCTCTTATAAATTATTTAAAGAACTCATACAAAAATAATGGAAAAGCATTTAATATTGCTACTCTTCTTAAAAACGTATTCACATAATACTTCTGTTGATTTTGGAAAATTCTATTTTGATTAATATCAGATTTTTTTATTGGTACAAGATTTTTTCTACTACAAATATAATTTGCTTTTTTTACAGATAAATCTCTAATATATGTCCAATTTTCCTTAACAGATTGAATTCTATTATTATCGTTTGGAATTTTTATTTCTTTTGTCTTGTTATTATAATCGAATGCAATAAACCTTAAATCTTTATAAAACGAAAACTTTGCTGCTTTCTTTTTGAAATTTCTTTGAAGAAAAACATATGAAGTATATTTATAAAAATTATTATCAGGAAGTTTTTTAAAATATCTTATAGATTCTATCATTGGATAATTAATAAATAATTTACCCTTATTTGTTTCATCATTAAAATAGTTCAACATTTTTGAGATATATTCATTTTGTTTTTTCAATGATTTTTTATTTTGTTTTTGCCGTCGTTTTATATCATAATCAAAAAATAAAAATTTTTGAGAAAATTTGTAATTTCTTGCGTTAATAAGGGATTGGTCACCTTTTGGATTTTTTCGCTGATGATTTCTAAGAAGGGTAACTATATCAGCAACATCTTCGTCAAAGATATTCATCTTCTCCATTTCATCATAAAGAGAATGGATATTACTACAATATGAAACCTGTATATCTTTTTCTGGAAGATGGTTAAAAAAGAGATACTTTATAGTCTGGAATACTCGAGGTTCTTGTTTTTCGCCTTCAAAAACAAAAAGAATCATAATCCAAATGTACCGCCTCGATATAATTTCTCAAGGTTATGACCTTCTCTAATTTCTTTTTCAGTTGCATTATGTGCATTTACAATTTTATCTTTAGAACAGATGTAATAACAATCTGGACGAAGCAAGTCATTAGTAAATATTGATGTATTATGAGTCGTGAGAAGAACCTGACAATCATATGATTTTAATTTATCAATGATAAAATATGAAAGTTCAAAATGATAGAATGCATCAAACTCATCTATACAGATAAAAGATGGACATTTCTCTGGTTTCAAAATATCTTCAAGCCAGAAATAAACTAATAATAATGAACGCATACCTGTTGAACCAGCAGAATTAAAATCAAGTAAAGTATTTCCATACTTAATATAAAGCTGTTCTCTACCAGTACCACTATTATGAACTAATTCATCTGTAAAACCCGCTTCTTTGAAGAATGCCTGTAAATCTTCAAAATGACCGTTTTGCACAATCTTTTCTACAATATTTACACCTGGAGCTGATGAATAACCAACAAAATCTTTATTATCCAATGACCAGAATAAAAGCATTTTATTTACAAAAGAACACATAGCCATAAATGCATTGTTTTCTTCGTTGTTATCCAATACACAGTTATTTTTAACAAGTTTAAGTGCAGAAATCTGCATCATATTTATATCAACTTGTAAATTTTCAGCACCTTTCATGTCTATATATAAACTTGGATCGTCTTTAAGTTTATTATAGTTGATTACTATTCTGTCTTTAATTTGCAAAGTTTCTGAAACAATAGTAATGATATTTATTTTTTGATATTTATAAACAATTTCAACACCATTAAAAACAAAATGAAATTCAAATTCAACAGGTTCCTGTAAATGTGATGCATTTTGATAAATATCATAATTTCTAGGATTAACGAAATTATCTGTAAGGTTTGCTACTATATCAAAAATAGCAAGGGCCAGAGTAGATTTACCACTTGCATTTTTACCATACATAACTGCTGTTTTTACAATATTATTCTTTATAGCATCAGAGTTGAACTCATAATTACCGGTAGCTCCAAAATCTATTGTTACAGGTTTTTCAAAAGCTTTAAAATTACTGACAGTCATGGATTTAAGCATAATTATACCTCACTAGTTATTATACTACATTTTCGGCATATTGCACTAAAAAAAGCACTTTTGCCGTAAAAAAATTACGGCAAGTATATCATAATTACAGTTCCCCTGCAAATGCCTTTTGTAAGAAGGATTGTTTTAGTTCGTCGCAGTCGGCAAGTTGTTTTGTGTAGATTTCTTCCAGCTTGTGAACTTTTTCGCTGAGGGAATTGAGATGTGCTACGATGCGTTTTTGTTCTTCTAGTGGAGGTAGCGGAACTTCGAAATCTCCAAGAATCTTTTGATTGAGATTTGAAATATTTGCTCCTTCCTTTCCATTTAGAATTTTACGAGATTTGTCTGACTTCATGTAATGAAGAAGAAAATCTGCGTCTAGTTGTTCAAATTCTTTTCTGAAACGGATACAGAATCCACTGTATGTAGTAGGAATGTTTTTTGGATATACAAGAAGACATCGACCAACTAATTCTTTATTACCATTTGAACGAACGAAGACAATATCACCATCTTTCAATAAATACTCTTCTGATGGAGCAGCATTCAATGATATTTCTGATAAAGACTCTGTATTTTCAATCTTATACAAATTCTTAAAATCACCGACTCCAAGAGAATGAATTGAATATCCAGATTCTGTTGACGCAAAGTTCATGCCGTTCTTAAAAGTTCCACAATCACCCAGTCTTTTCTTTTCCCATTCTGTATTACTAAACGCTTTTTCAAGTTCAGACTGGAAAAGTGCTTTGGCGTTGTTCAGATTGGCTTCAGCATTCTGCTTTAGTGCATCAATCTGCGTAAACTTCTGGTCAAGAATCTTTACAATCTGCTTCTGCTCGGTGAGTGGCGGTACAACTAATTCTGTTTCACCATAATCTCTAAAATAAATATGCGGAATTGCAGCTCCTTGTTTGTACTTAGCCAAATCAAGACTTTGTAATGCATAATTTATAAAATGAATCGAATTATTTTCTTTTGGAAGAATATATTGAATAGTTCCTATAACAGAAGATTTTGGAGGAAGCAACATTGTGCGACCAATACCAGAACCATCTTTTATTATTCCGATATATTCTTTTTCTTGATGATAGAAATTGACTTTCTTTATAAAGCCACTTGCTCCATAAATTGGAAACTCTCCGTCTAATTTATCGAGGTCTTTCATATTTACATTGGAAGAACCTTTATCGCAAATGTCCTTCAGTTTCTTTATCTGCCAGTCTTTTTTCATCTTTTATCCCTACTTATCCATCAATTCATTTAAGATGATCTGGCTCTGTTTGTTCAGTTCCTGCATTTCGGCAATTATGGCGGCAGGTTCGCGTAAGGTCTTTTCTTCTTTTTTGTTCGGGTTCTTTACGCTAAGGTCGAGAGTTTCGGGATTCAGGTCGCTTACGGCAAGGCTCCAGCTGTTCGGGCTGTCGGCTTTTGTTTTCTGAAGGTTTACAAAATCGGCAAGGTCGTCTTCGTTAAGCGGATTTGTTTTTCCAAGGTTGCGGTCGAGGTTCAGCTGGTAGTACCACACTTTTTCTGTCGGCTTTCCTTTTTCAAAAAAGAGAACAACGGTTTTTACGCCGGCTCCTGTGAACACGCCGCTTGGACAGTCGAGGATTGTATGAAGATTACAGCTTTCCAGAAGTTCACGGCGGAGTGCTATGCTTGCGTTATCTGTATTGCTGAGGAAAGTGTTTTTGATTACCACACCTGCACGGCCGCTAGCTTTAAGCATCTTGATAAAATGCTCCATAAAAAGATATGCGGTTTCGCCGGTTTTAATCGGGAAGTTCTGCTGGATTTCTGAACGTTCTTTTCCGCCGAATGGTGGATTTGCAAGTATTATTTTCTTTCTGTCGCGCTCTTGAATCTGGCTTAAATCTTCGGCAAGGGTATTTGTGTGCATGATGTTTGGAGCTTCAACACCGTGGAAAATCATGTTCATAATTCCAATGATGTAAGCAAGACCTTTTTTCTCTTTTCCGTAAAAGGTCGATTTCTGGAGTGTCTGCTTCTGTTCGACTGTTTTTGCTTTTTCATCAAGATAATTGAATGCCTCGCAGAGGAAGCCCGCACTACCGCATGCACCGTCATAAATTGTGTCGCCGATTTTTGGGTCTACAACTTTTACGATTGTTCTGATGAGCGGACGTGGCGTGTAATATTCTCCACCGTTGCGGCCGGCGTTTCCCATTTTGTGAATCTTACTTTCGTAGAGATGGCTCATTTCGTGTTTGTCTGTTGCTGTCTGGAAATGAAGGTCGTCTGCGTAGTTTAAGATTTCGCGCATATTGTAGCCGGAAACTATTTTGTTTTTGAGCTCGCTGAAGATTTCACCTATTTTATATTCGAGTGTATCTGGTGTTGTTGCTGTGTTTTTGAATTCTTTGAGATATGGGAAAAGTTTGAGATTTACAAAATCTGTAAGGTCTTCGCCTGTCATGGCATTTTTGTGATCTATTTCGCCCTTTGAAGTTTTAGGACAAGCCCAGGAATTCCAGCGGTATTCTTTTTTGATGATGCGCTTATATTCTTTTCCCTGAAGTTCCATTTCGTCGCTACGCTCGTCTTCAAGGTCATCAAGATATTTTAAGAAGAGAATCCAGCTTGTCTGCTCTACATAATCAAGTTCGTTTGAACAGCCTGCTTCCTTCCAAAGTATGTCGTCTATGTTTTTGAAGATTTGTTCGTAGTTCATTTTGTTCTCCGTTTTGGGAATGGTTTATTATAGCATTGAATTGTATTTTTTTATAGAGATATGCAAAATACTGTGGTATAATTATATAAACTAAAAACTCAGGAGTTAATAAAAAATGTCAGGAACATTTTGGGCTTTGGTGCCGGCAATCGTGGCTATTGCATTGGCACTCATTTCTAAGGAAGTTTATTCTTCCCTTTTTGTTGGTATTGTAATTGGTGGTCTTTTTTATGCCATTGATGCAGGAACTGGTTTTGCAGGATTCATGACCCACGTTTTTACAGACGGATTTGCAGGTTCGCTTGCCGATTCTTATAACGTTGGTATTCTGGTATTCCTTGTTCTTTTGGGAATTATGGTTGCCCTTATGAATAAGGCCGGCGGTTCTGCTGCTTTTGGTCGCTGGGCAAAAAAGCACATCAAGTCTAAGGTTGGTGCCCAGGTTGCAACAATCATTCTTGGTATTTGTATTTTTATTGATGACTACTTCAACTGTCTTACTGTTGGTTCAGTTATGAAACCAGTTACAGACAAATACGGTGTTTCAAAAGAAAAGCTTGCATATCTTATTGATGCTACTGCCGCTCCGGTTTGTATTATTGCGCCGGTTTCTTCATGGGCTGCCGCAGTTGCAGGATTCGTAACAGAAGGCGAAAACGGAATTGGACTTTTCTGTAAGGCAATTCCTTTCAACTTCTATGCAATCATGACTTTGGTTATGATGTTTGCAATGGTGTTCATGAAGTTTGAATACGGACAGATGTCTAAGTACGAAAAAGCCCTTGCTGTTATGAGTGAAGAACCAACAGAAGAAGAAGCAGCCGCTGTCGATTCAAAAGGCAAGGTAATTGATCTTCTTCTTCCAGTTATTGTTCTGATTGTATTCTGTGTAATTGGTTTGATTTATTCTGGCGGATTCTTTGACGGAGAATCAGAATCTTACTTGAACTTTATTGATGCATTCTCTAACGCAGACGCTTCAATTGGTTTGCTTTACGGTTCATTCGGTGCTCTGATTATTGCAATCATTTTCTATCTTTGCCGCAAGGTTCTTACTTTCAAAGATGCAGCTGCTTGTATTCCGGAAGGATTTAAAGCAATGGTTCCAGCCATTTTGATTTTGACTTTGGCCTGGACTTTGAAAGGTATGACAGACAGCCTTGGTGCAAAAGATTATGTAGCAGGACTTGTAGCAGGAAGTGCAGCAGGACTTAAGATGTTCCTGCCAGCAATTATCTTTGCAATTGCCTGCTTCCTTGCATTTGCAACAGGAACCTCATGGGGAACCTTTGGTATTCTTATTCCAATTTGTATTGCAGCATTCCCGGAAGGAGCAATAAGAATTGTTTCAATTTCTGCATGTATGGCAGGTGCTGTTTGCGGTGACCACTGTTCTCCAATTTCGGATACAACAATCATGGCTTCGGCTGGTGCTCAGTGCGAACACGTAAACCACGTTTCAACTCAGTTGCCTTATGCAATCACATGTGCCGCAGTTGCCTTTGTAACCTACCTAATTGCAGGAATTACCTTGGGTCTTGGAATTGTAGCTTCGGGCATAATTTCATGGATTGCAGGTCTTGCACTTCTGTTTGGAGTTTTGATCTTCATTAAGAACAAGCAGAAGAAAGAAGTTACAGCTTAGAAATAAACTCAACTATTTTTGAGGCCGCGGCTTGATGGGTTTTGTATCCCGGATGTCCGCGGCTTCCTTTTTCTTGGGGCGTTTTTTCCAACTCAAAAAGTGAATCAAGTTCAAGTGTGTAAACATTCTGGTCGCCGGTAGTAGTCTTGTATTCGTCTACACCCTTTTGAATAAGCGCAGGCACAGTCTGCAATGGCAGCATTCCCCAGCACCATAAGATTTTTGCATTAGGGTTGTGTGCGCGGATGACAGTGAGGAAGGATTTTACAGCGGAAATGATTTCTTCATGAGGCCCTTCGACAGGCTCAGGGACCGTGGTGCAATCTTCCGGTCCCTGAGCCTG
>JAFZXA010000104.1 GCA_017617115.1 Treponema sp. | reverse complement strand
CAAGCGCATTATCATGCGTGTTGATTTTAACGTACCGATGAAGGACGGCGTGGTGCAGGACGATACCCGCATTATGGCAGCTCTTCCTACTATTAAATACATTCTGGAGCAGAAGCCTCGCAGCCTCGTTCTGATGAGCCACTTGGGCGACCCGAACAAGGATGTGAAAAAGGCTCAGGAAAAAGCTGAGAAGGCCGGAAAAACATGGACTGATGCCGACAAGGAAAAGTTCATCAACGGAAAGAACCGCATGAAGCCGGTTGTTGACTACTTTGCTTCAAAGCTTGGAAAGCCAGTTACATTCCTTCCAGATGCACTTGGACAGAAGGCTGCTATTGATGCTCTTCCAGAAGGTGCAGTTGCAATGCTCGAAAACGTTCGCTTCCACAAGGAAGAAACATCTAAGGATGCTGCAGAACGCGATATTATGGCAAAAGAACTTGCTACATACGGAGACATCTTTGTAAACGATGCATTCGGAACTGCTCACCGCGATCAGGCTTCTACTGCTTCTATCGCTAAGTTCATGCCTGTTGAATCAGTTGGCGGCTTCCTCATGGAAAAAGAAGTTAAATACATTCAGCCAATGGTAACAAACCCGGAAAAACCAATGACAGCAATCATCGGTGGTGCAAAGGTTTCTTCAAAAATCGCTGTTCTTGAAAGCCTTATGAAGAATGCTTCTACACTCATCATTGGTGGTGGTATGGCTTATACATTCCTCAAGGCACAGGGACATTCAATTGGTAAGTCACTTGTTGAAGATGACTTCCTTGATACAGCAAAAGATCTTCTTGCAAAGGCTGATAAAGCTGGAGTTAAGATTCTTCTTCCTGTTGACCATGTTGGTGGTGCAGAATTTGCAGATAAGGACCCGGTTGCAGTTGATGCAGTTGATCTTCCAGATAACCTTATGGGTATGGATGTTGGTCCTAAGACTGTTGAACTTTACAAGAATGCTATTCTTTCTTCAAAGTCAATCGTATGGAACGGACCTGTTGGAGTATTCGAATTCGAAAACTTTGCAAAGGGAACTGAAGCTGTAGCTCGCCTCGTTGCAGAAGCAACATCTAAGGGTGCTATGACTGTAGTTGGCGGTGGTGACTCTGTTGCTGCTGTAAATAAGTTCAACCTTGCAGACAAGATGAGCCACGTTTCTACTGGTGGTGGTGCAAGCCTCGAGTTCCTCGAAGGAAAGACACTCCCTGGTATCGCGATTCTTGCTACAAAATAACTTTTCAAACGGACACGAAGGACGAGCCTTCGTGCCGCTTAAAAGTGTTTAATCTCTCGACTGCCTTCGGCAGCGGGAGAAATTAATTTCGACGCGACAAGCCTTTGGCTTGCGTGTCAAATCATAGGAGCGGTCGCTTTCGCTCCCTTTTTTTACTATGATCTACAACAACATTCTTGAAGCAATCGGACACACGCCTCTTATTCAGTTACAGAAAATGGTTACGCCTGACATGGCGCGTGTCCTTGTAAAATTCGAAGGCCTGAACGTAGGTGGTTCTATTAAGACCCGTACGGCTTACAACATGATTCTTGATGCCGAGCGAAAAGGGCTCATCGATAAAAATACAATCATCGTTGAACCTACAAGCGGCAATCAGGGAATTGGTCTTGCACTTGTTGGAGCTGTGCGCGGTTATAAAACTGTAATCATTATGCCGGACAGTGTCAGCGAAGAACGCCGAAAGCTTGTACGCCATTACGGGGCTGAAGTTAAGCTTGTTCACGACAGTGGCGACATTGGCAAGTGTATTCAGGAATGTATTGATACAGCATTTTACATGCAGCACATGGATCCTCATGTGTTTATTCCACAGCAGTTTGAAAATCCTGCAAACCCTCAGATTCAACGCGAGCAGACTGCTGAAGAAATTTTAAATGATGTTGACGGCCCGATTGACGGATTTTGTTCCGGCATTGGAACCGGCGGAACCCTTACAGGTATTGGTGAAGTCCTTAAAGCAAAAAATCCGGATATTACAATCTGGGCAGTTGAGCCTGAGCATGCTGCAATTTTAAGCGGCGGAAGCATAGGCACACATCTTCAGATGGGTATTGGCGACGGACTCATTCCATCAATTCTAAACAAAGAAATCTATGACGATATTTTCCTTGTTTCTGATTCAAAGGCAATCAAGACAAGCCGTGACCTTGCAAGAAAAGAAGGCATTATGTGCGGTATTTCAAGCGGTACAAATGTTGCTGCCGCTCTTGAACTTGCACGGGTTTTAGGAAAAGGAAAGACTGTAGTTACTGTTTTACCGGATACAGCAGAGCGCTACTTCAGCACCCCGTTGTTTGACGAAGAAGTAGAATTCTAGCGGTCCCTGGCTACAAATTCTTCAGCATCTTTTTATTTTCGTACATTTCAATGTCGGCGCGTTTCATTACATCGCCAAAGGTGTGGTCGCTGCTGCTGTTAAAAACTGCAAAACCCGCAGCAAATGATTTTTTCTGTGAAAGTGGAACAGCCTTTGTAATTTCATCAACACAAATATCCATAAGACTTCGTTTAATAAGTTCAAGATTATCGTAATCATCACTTTGAAGAATTGCAACAAATTCATCGCCGCCTATTCTATAAACAGGACTGTGCTTGAAAATATCGCAAATCAATTTACAGCAGTTTATAATGTATTTGTCGCCGGCATCGTGACCAAAAGTGTCGTTTATCATTTTGAGATTATTCAAATCGCATTCACAAATTGCAAATTTAACAGTCTCTGGCTCATCCCTTAGCTTTTTGTCAAATTCTTTAATTTTGTTGTCGTATGAAATGCGGCTCATAACCTTTGTAAGAGGGTCGTGGCTAGAAATATCCTTTTCAATATTTATTGTTTCCATCATAACATGGCGGAACATATTCTGAATGAAAATATATAAAAGAACTGCAGTTACACAAATTGAAAGATATCCTGAATTGATATTACCGTTTATTGTATTTGCAGCCTGACCTGTAATCATAATAAAGGCAATAAGAATTAAAGCAATGCCGTTTTTAAGTTTAGTTCGTATTCCAATTAAAACAAAAACAAAAATAATGTAAACAAAGCCTAAGCCGCAGAAGAACAGATAAAGCCAG
This sequence comes from Treponema sp., assembly GCA_017617115.1. Classification (GTDB taxonomy): domain Bacteria; phylum Spirochaetota; class Spirochaetia; order Treponematales; family Treponemataceae; genus Treponema_D. The sequence goes on along the minus strand of JAFZXA010000104.1, from coordinate 2,678 downwards.
TAAACAGGTCCGCGTTGAAAAACACTGCTGGAATCTATTGAAAAAATAATGCCGTTAAACAGTGAAACTGTTTCTACTATTACATTTACCAGCATTATGCTTGCCATAGGCTTTACGGTACGCTTCATTCCACAACTGCGGGCAAGACAGATTGCAAGGAACGGAGAAATGCTGAATTCTATGTAAGTAATAAACCAATGGATTTTTTGTGGGGCACAACCGGTTTTATCAAAAAGAACACCACAGTATTCGCAGGCTGCTCCAATTGCGGCAAGAATAAAACTTGTGCGGAACCATTTGATGTCGCTTTTGTTCAAAATAGTGTTTTTGCCTACATCAAAGGCCAGAGTTATCATGCTTAAGAGACAGATAATTATTGTTACAGTATAGTTGTGATCCATAACTGTTATAAACTCACTAAATTGTATTATACACCTATTTATAACTATCGTAAAGTTTTTCAAGCTTAGGACGGCAGTCAATAAATTTTTGACCAAGAAGCGGGTCAAAATGTGTACCTAAGGATTCTTCTATTATCTGGAAGGCCTTGTCGTATGAAAAACTTTCTTTGTAGCAGCGTTTACTAACAAGCGCGTCAAATACATCGGCAAGTGCCATTATGCGTGCTTCAAGCGGGATTTCTTCATTGTGCAGATGGTCGGGGTAGCCTGAACCGTCCCATTTTTCGTGGTGATAGTGTGCTACGTTTATGGCGATTTTCTTAAACTCAAGGTCGTCAACCTCAGAAAGAACTTCTTCTACAATTTTTGCTCCTTCAGCAGAGTGCGACTTCATTTTTTCATATTCTTCATTGGTGAATTTTCCAGGTTTTTGAAGGATTGCATCCGGTACGGCAATTTTTCCAAGGTCATGCATAGGCGCCGCCTTTACAACTGCTTCAAGGAAATTCTCGGGCAAATCAAGCTCAGCTGCAAAAACCCTCACGCAGTCACTTGTTCTTCTAATGTGACCGCCTGTAGAATTGTCGCGGCTTTCGACCATAGTTGCCATGCCGGTCAAAACAGAATTCTGCACTGCAATAAGTCGTTTTGTTTTTTCATCAAGCGAAAGGGTCATGTCGTTAAAGGTATCGGCAAGCTCGCCAAAGGAATCGTTGCTTACAATATTTACCCTGTGATTAAAATCGCCTTCCTTAATTCTTTCAGTTCCTTTTTTGAGTTTTAAAAGCGGTTCTGCAAAAAAATGAGTAAAAATGATAAGGATGAGAATGCTGAATGCCAGTAAAAACGTAAGAATAACAAGAACTTTTTTATCAAGCGGAATTCCGTAATTGTCTGTTACGGTAGTGTAAACTGTAAGCATGAATAATACCGGGAATAATCCTATGGAAGTATAAAAAACAAAGAACAGCATTCCAATATCAGGCTTATTAGGATTAAACCTCGAAAGTTTTCCTTCAGGGTAGAATTTTGGCAGAACGATTTTTCTGTGAAGCGTTTCCATAATAGAAAACGAAAGTGTAAAACTGAACAGTGCCTCTAAAACAATATACATTGCCGAGGTAGAAAAAATGCGCCAGAACTGAATGTCGTAATTCTGTCTTGCAATTAAAAGGGCGCCAATTTCAAAAAGCAGATAGAAAATCCAGCCTGTTGCACCGTAAACAGAAAAAACAAGCGGTAGATTTATAAAGCCTCTGTCAAAGGTTTTTTCCGATTTGTTTGTTCTGTAATAACTAAAAACTCTGGTTGAATATAAGACACAAAGCAAAGTTGGAATTAAAAAACTAAATATAGTAACAAAAGAAATTATTGTCTGATGATTATTTAAAAAATCCATCCAGCCATGCATGTAGTTTTTTTGAAGGGCCGGAGTTCCGTTTGTTGCAGGAATGAGTGTACTTAAAAAGTTAGCCAATGCATCAATCACACCATACAAAGGAAAAATCCAGTATGTTTTGCGAATATCTTTTACCATAGAGTAATTATAGCATAAGAAGAAATATATTTGTTGAAAATTCATAATTTTGCCAATAAAATTGATTCAGGAGTTTGATATGAAAAAAAGTTTATTGATTTTATTGTTTTTTGTTTTTGTCTCTTCCAGCGTTGTTTTTGCGCAGGGTAATAATGAACAATCTGAAAAAGAATATTCGCATGCCCAGGTTGCGACGGTGGGGTATGTGCCTTATTTTGGAAGCATGGTCTTATCTTCAAGTCAGCTTTTTCTTCCTCAGGATTTAATGATGCATTATATAAGTGTTGAATCTCTTTTGTTGAATATTCCTGCTGCAATTGTGAACCCAACTTATACACTTGCCGGTTCTGCAATTAGTACTGCAAGCTGGGCAACCGGCCTTTTCCATAGTAAATATCCTGATGTTTATTTAAATCCAAGCCTTTCTATGGTATTTATGAATTCAGGTTTTAAAACAAATATGTGGCTTGAGTATAAGGGTTATGAAAAAGCCCGTTCACAGGCAAAACCTGGTATTTATGGGGAATATGAAGAGTTGTCTTTTAAAGATGCTTTTACTGCACCTTATAATCCAAATATTCTTTCCAAAAAATCAGTCTGGATTCCTATTGCTGCCTATAGTGCAATTATGGCCGGATATTATTGTTTAGGCGGTTTTGATAATAGTGTATTTAAAACTGGAGAATCTTATATTGGAAATTACAAGATTCCTATTGCTTTAGGTACTGTGGCTGTTTTTG
>JAFZXA010000103.1 GCA_017617115.1 Treponema sp. | reverse complement strand
GTCTACGGTTATTGTATCGGGCAGCATCTTGATGAGCTTTTGCATAAGGTCGCGGTAGGATTTTTCCATGGGGGTATTTTTGTACTGTTCAAGCAGCGGCAGGATTGTGGAAAGGGTAAGCAGCTCGCCTTCCTTGAGCATTACCTGATTCAAAGAAAAAGTTGAATCGGTGTAGTAGTAGCCGTTTTTGCGAAAATCGAATTCTATGGGGGCATCGTATTCTTCGCGAAGGATATCTATGTAGCGGCCAAAAGTACTCCGGCTGAAATTTGTGCGCAGTTTTTCGTTGAGTTTATTTGCGTTTGGATATTCACCGTTTCTGATTGACTGTTCTATTTGAAACAAGTATCGGAGCATGTGTGTTGCGTTGCGTTCCGGAGTGGATTTCTTTTTTGACATGGTGTTCCTCCTGCAAAAAATTATACCACACTTTTTTTAAGGGTGCATCATTATTTGCGACACCCCTTGATTTATAATTGAATTGTAAATAAGGAGGTGAGGAAGGCCGCTTGCGGCCGTTGATTAATAGCAAACCGTTAAGAAAATTGCGAAAGCAATTTTTAGGTTTACCACAGGAGGAAAATATGAATTCACAAATCTTAATTAAGATAGCCAGCGACTGGTTCGAATTTACAAAGAGCAAAACAGGTCAGCTCGATTATGTTGGAAAGTGGGAAAAGAATGACAAGCCTAATGTAACAGACGCACAGAAACTTGCTTCAAGCACTTACTTTACTCCAAGTTATTACACCTTTATTGATTCTGCATTGAACTTTAATCCTGTAGTTTACATTGCTCCAGATGTAGATGTTTCAGACAAAGATGTATTTGATTACCTCATTCATATTGGAGCACTGCTTGCTGCAGTAGAATCAAAGAACAGCTTACTCGCAGGAGAATTATATCTTCGCCGCCGTACAGTGTTTGAAAAGTTTGCCCAGCTTACACAGTATATCCTTGAACCATACTGCGTAGAGATTCTTTTCTCTCTCTGTTATGGCCGCATGTCAAATATTGACCCGGATACTATTCCTTTACTTTTTGACAGTGTAAAAGAAAAGCTTGATTTTGATTCATCACGCGAAACACTGGACCAGGCTTATATGCGATGGTTTAAGAAGAACAATGTAACTCTTACTCTGCCTCTTGTTGGTACATGTTTCTACAGCTGGGATCCGACCTCTTACTTACTCGATAAACTCTGCGACAATCTCAGCTGTGATGACCTTCTTGGAATGGTAGAAAAGATTCGAAATGCAAAGCATAGCTTCTATGAATCACTCGAAACATCAGTTCAGGCAGAGCCATACAACAGCCACGACAAGAACTCAATCCTTGTTTGCATCGAATCTCCAGAAGCAAAGATTTCGGGTAATCCAGGCCTCGAAAAAGCCGGCCACATCCGTGCCCTTGCAGCCAAGATTATCCGCGAATCCAAACCTAAAAAGATGTCTTACACAAGTAAGCTTTCATATTTAGGCGGCGATGAGATTGTTGTTTCAGTTGAACTTTAGAGGAGGACACTATGGGTAAGATGTATGTAGAACCAAGCGGTTACTTTACAGAGAGCATGAAAAAGATACTCGAAGAAGGAGAAAATAAAAAATCTCCAAAAACAAAAAAAAGAATTACTATTGATGACAAAGAAATCAGTCGTATAGCTTTAGGTATCGATGGCTCCAAAAAAACTAACAAAAAACATTAATTCTAATGTATAATAATGTATGGAGGTCTTAAATGAACATTTACATCTTACGCTGGAATCCAGCAATTTCATCTTATAAAATGAAGGCACATCTCGATATTGTTTCACATGTAAAAAGAGGAAAATTCCCAATGGGTTTTGACTGGTCTGCCCGTGAATGGGAACAGTTGAAAGTAAATGATATGTTTATTCTTCTTCAGGTTGGAACAGATAACGATGGAATCGCTATGGTCGGAAAGTTCTGCTCAGAACCATATGAAGACGACAGCTGGCGTAAAGATGGCAAAACAATTCATTATGCTGACATGCAGCTTTTCGACGCATTTGATCTCGCTACAGAAACTAACATGCGCGCCGAAAACTTTGAAAAAGATATCTATATAAAGTGGCACGGCGGACATTCTGGAGAATTACTCAAAGAAGATGTTGCCACTGCCCTAATAGAGAAAATCAAAGCTGCCAATAAAGATTCAAAACGCTGGGAAGGTTCAGCTCTTGAAGATTTCTTGAAGCAGGAAATTCTTGTATTAAATACAATGGATAATGCTTCAGAATTATCACTGGAAGAGTTTCATGAAGAAATGAAAAACTATCTTCACATCTATGTAGAATATAAAGGTGCTGATTATGCAGCCGTTTGTGGCGAAGACCATAATTACTGGTGTTTCTATAAAGACGAAGAAGAAATTGGCGATGTCGAAGGATTCGAAAATGCATTCAACTACAAGTTCCGTGATGGCAAATCAATAAATGAATTGTATTACGAAATCCGTGATGACATAGAGTTTATGTAATTCAAGGTATAGGATTTGCAATGTATTCTGAAGATAAAAGCTTTACTATTCTAGAAAGAAAATTTCTGAAAGCATTTGAAGAATTTGATGTTAAATTACTTAATGAATGTCTTGAAGCAGGAATGGATATTAATGCCAATCCCAATAATCATTTTCAACCATCAGTTCTTGCTGAAATGCTTACTTTTCTTGATGAAGATAGTGACGGTGAACGTTATGAAAACTGGGATTATGGTGATATTGACGTAAAAACTCCGGCAATTGAAACAGATAGAATCAAGTTCATTAAATTTTGCATTGAAAAAGGTATAAACCTAAACGCAATATATGATGATTTTGGAGAAAATATTTGTTTAGCTTTTGATGTTGTCAGGTTCTGTTATGATTACAATGTTGTTAAATTCATTTTAAGTCAAAAAATAGATTTAAATATCAAAGTTAGAGAATCTGTTTCATTACTGGATTATGCAGATGAACATATTTTCTGTGATGAGCGTGGAAGTCAAGCAGCTATGTGCAGTTATTATCAGGAACGACTTTTGACTTATTATGGTGCAAAGCCTGCGGCAATGCTGGATGCAAATCTTTCTGAATATGAAAGTAAATTACATGAACTATTATTTTCATTAGATGTAACAAAAATAAAGAATATTAGCAAAGAAGATATTCGTGAATACAAACTTGATTCTATTTTAATAGATTGGGCAAGATATTATTACCCAGAAGAATGGTATTGCGATACAGAAAATTTTGAAAATAAATTGATTCCTGTTTTCAAAGAAATTGTCTGCAAAATAGGAATCGACAATCTTTCTTCTGATGTTCTATATGAATGTGTTTGTCAGAAATTACCAAATATTCTGGAGTTTCTATTATCAGAAGGAGCTAATCCAAATGTAAACTGTTTTTCACAATTTTATAGCTGGGTAAAATCTTCGCCATTATATGAAATTCTTGAAGAAGGAAATTATTTTTCAGAAGAATTGTATTTTCGAATTAAGAATGCTTTACTAAAAGCAGGTGCTGATCTTAATGGTAAACAACCAACTTTTGGATTTGGTCACGGATTTACTCGTTGGGAAAAATAAAAATTCCTTGTACTTTTTTATACATCGGAAAAATTTGTCATAACTTTTTAAGGGTGTATTACTATTTGCGACACCCCTTTATTTATAATTAACTTGATGATAAGAATGTTGCGTATGTTCAATTCAATCACTATCGAAAAAGAAGTAAGCTACATGGGACGTACAGACATCTACACCATCCAACAAGGCGACAAATCCATTCTAATTACTCACAAAGTTGGCGGCTTTATGCATAAAAAAGAAAAAGCAGAAATAAAGAAATTAACTCATGCAGATTTCCGCCCAATCTTCGATGCATTCAATGACTTGGATTTTACAAAAGCCTGGAAAGAATCCAGAGATGTAGTTGGTATGGATGGCTGGACACTTAAATGCACAATTTCTAATATTTCTTCAGAAATATCTGTTCAATTGTGGTGTCCTTCAGAATCTCCTGAAAACCAAGAGACTAATAAACTTCTGAAAGCCTGTGAAACTGTTTTTTCATTGTTTGAAAAAAATTGACGGCGGCCCATTAACCAAAGCTCGCATTATATTTAGTTATAACCTATAACAATTTCAATTTGTTTTCCGACCAAAGGAATGTTTTTCCCAAATTAGTCGGGGAAAAAGTTTGTTTATGGGCATATTATTTCTCTGTTTTTCCGACTAAAAAGCTCATACATGATATTTGGTCGGGAAATTTCATGCTCCCGGACATTTTTTCTCTTCCAAAATCCCGACTAAAACTTCATAACTTGCGTTTTAGTCGGGAAAAATGGAGTTAACTGTACTCTTTTTCTCCTGTACTTTCCGACCAAACACACCCATAGCATCTGTTAAGTCGGGAAAACTTGTAAAAATGGCAGATGATCAGCTAAATCTAATATCCCAGCTTTCTATCCACAAGGTACTTCAGAGGCTTGTCCTCAGTAAAATTCTTCAAATCCTCCAGAAACATCTGCACATTCTTATCTCTTGTATGAGAAAGCGTCATATTCCCAGCAACATGCGGAGTGATTATAAGATTTTTTGTTTTCCAAAGGCGGTGACCGGTTGGGAGTGGCTCTGTCTGAAAAACATCAAGTGCGGCTCCTGCAAGTTGTCCGTTGTCCAAGGCATCGGCAAGGGCGTCTTCATCTATGGCAGAACCGCGGCCTACATTTATCACATACGCACCCTTAGGAAGCAGTGCAAGCCTCTCTCGCGAAAGAATGCCTCTTGTTTCTGGTGTTGAAGGCAGACTCATTGCAAGAAGATCAGTCTGGGGTAAAATAGAGTCCAGCTCGCTTACAGGAAGAACTTTGTCATAAACTGCGGCGTTGCTCCTTCCAGAACGGCAAACTCCAATTATACTTTCTGGCTCAAAAGCGCGGGCACGGGTTGCAAAGGTTGTTCCAATGTCGCCTGTGCCAAGAACTGTGATCCGGCAATCTTTTAGCGAACGTTGCGGGCGGGGTTTTAGCCACTGACCGTTGCGGGTTTCATCAAGAAATTCATTAAGGCGGCGCATCATCACAAGAGAAACGGCAATCATATGCTCGGCGATTGAAACTCCGTAAGCGCCTGCTGCATTTGTAAGCAGACATTCTTCGTTTGCAAAATATCCCGGTACCATAAGGGAATCAACCCCAGCCCAGGGAACGCAAAGCCATTTGAGCGTCTTACTTGTTTTTACAATCGAAGGTGCAAAGCCGTAAATGATGTCAGCATCAAAATTAGACTCGGGAATCTCAGTCTCCGAAGTGTAAAAGAAAACTTCGTGTCCAAGCGCTTGTGCAGCAGCCTTAATCTGCTCCAGGTGCTTTTGTTCAAGCATGTTATTAATTACTAAGATTTTCATTTTTTTATTATAACCCAATAATTGTTCTTTGCCACCGTGCATGTTATAATAATTACAGGAGCTTAGAATGAAACCAACAAGAAAATTTATGCTTGCATTTTTAATGTCTTCCGTTTTTGTCTGTGGCTGCAAAACTACAAATAAAGGTCAGCCTTATGCAACCCAGAAAGACAATGCCTGGTCGCGCAATGCCTGCGGGGCTTTTTCAATGGCTTATTATCTTGCTGAAACAAATCAGATTTCTGGTGCCGATGTTGAAAAGACAGCTAAAAAAATATATCAGAATATTAAGTTTGATCCTGCTGCCGGTTTTGGAGACTACAGTGACCCTTTCAAAATTATGAAGGAAGTTGCTCAGTATGCAAGAAACGTTTCTTTTAAGATGAATCTTTCAAATGCCCAGGCTCCCAGCGAAAAACTTATGCTCATGCTTTTCCAGGCAGTTGGCGCCGACGCCTCAATGTTTGATGACATCACCGACATTCCTTCTGCCCTTGCCAAAGATGAATATGTAATAGAAATTGTGGTTCCAAGAGCAAGTGTTGATTTGGCAGCCCCAATGCACAATCCTCTTCACTATGTTTTGACTTACTGGAAAGACGGAACCTTGTACACCCTAGACCCGGGCCGGGGAAAAGAAGAACCCCGCCAGAACTTCATCGACGGCACAACCGCCAGATGGAGTTTTTGCAACAGCGGGATTTTCTTTACTGCTTCATAACCGCAAACGGATCTTCGGTCCTGTAAAGCTGGCGTAACTTTGGCTTTTCAATTTTGCCTGTTGGGTTACGAGGAACAGGTGCAAAAATCAGCTTGCGTGGTCTCTTATATTTAGGAAGCTCAAGACAGAACTCGTTAACTTCTTCTTCTGTCAAAGTCATTCCTTCCTTAACTTCAATAACTGCTGCTGCAATTTCACCAAGGCGCTTGTCGGCAAGACCGATTACGGCAACGTCTTTTATCTGATCCATTTTGCGCATAAAGTCTTCAATCTGAACTGGGTAAATGTTTTCACCACCAGAAATAATAACGTCCTTTTTGCGGTCAACCAAAGTGATAAAGCCGTCGCTGTCCATCTGGGCCATGTCGCCGGTGTAGAGCCAGCCTTCCTTATCAAGAACTTCGGCAGTAGCTTCAGGGTTTTTGTAATATTCAACCATTACGCCAGGGCCTTTAACTGCAAGTTCACCAACTTCACCCTGGGCAACTTCCTTGCGGTTTTCGTCAACAATCTTACACTGCCAGCCGTAGCCTGGAATACCAATTGCACCAACCTTAGCAACGTTTCCAACTCCAAGGTGAACACAACCAGGTCCAATGGATTCAGAAAGTCCGTAGTTTGTATCGTATTCGTGTTTAGGGAAATACTTGAGCCAGTCTGCAACAAGCTTGCGTGGAATTGGCTGGGCACCCATGTGTGTAAGGCGCCACTGGCTTAAATGATAATCTTCAAGTTTGATTTCTCCACGATCCAGTGCATCCAGAATATCCTGAGCCCAAGGAACGAGCATCCATACAATTGTACATCGCTCTTCGCTGACTGCTTTAATAACAGGCTCCGGCTTAGTACCGCGCAAAAGTACTGCCTTTCCACCACTGATGAGTGAACCAAACCAGTGCATCTTTGCACCTGTGTGATAAAGCGGCGGAATACAAAGGAATACATCATCATGTGTCTGGCCGTGGTGATTCTGTTCACAGGCAGCAGAATGCATCAAAGCCAGATGTCTGTGCAGAATTGCCTTAGGGAAACCTGTAGTTCCGCTCGAAAAATAAATTGCACCGTAGTCATTATCAGAAACAACAATGTGCGGATTTTCAGAAGAAAAATTCATTACCGACATAAAGTAGCTGTCTGCAAAAGTTGGAGCCATTCCTTCACCAACAAAAACAAGCAGACGGTGTGCAATAATTTTATCGGTAATAGATTCAAGACGTCCAATAAATTCCGGACCAAAAAATAAAACAGAAACATCTGCAAGATTCAGACAGTACTCAATTTCGTCAGAAGCATAGCGGAAGTTCAGCGGCACGGCGAGGGCACCAGTCTTCAAAATTCCAAAATAAATAGGAAGCCATTCAAGGCAGTTCATCATAAGAATACCAACCTTGTCTCCCTTTTTTACGCCACGGTCCAAAAGATAATGTGCGCAGCGGTTTGCCTTTTCGTTAAAAATGCGCCAGTTAATTTCGCGGCGGTAAGGCAGGTTAGGTTCCGGCTGAGTAAGGTCATAGTCCTTCCAGGTAATGCGGCGGTTTTCCTTAACTTCCGGGTTTAATTCTACAAGCGCGCAGTCAGTAGCATAAATTTCTGCGTTTCGTTCAAGATATTGTGTGATTGGCATGTGTCTTTCCTTTGTATAAAAATAATAGGAATATTATAGTAGAAAGGAACGGGATTGTTAAGTAGACGAGGGAATGTCACACGGATTCGAGATTCCTACGGAATCTCTGGAGAAAAAGTTATTTATCAGGAATTGCGTAGCAATTCCCAATCCGTGTGGCATCCTTCTCGTATCCTTGAAAAATCCCTCATTCTTCTATAATATATAAAAAAGGTATTTTTATGGACAAATTAAAAATTTTACTGGCTAAAGGCCGCATTTACGAATCAGTATACGAACTCTTGAGCGACGTGGGCATTTCTATTTCTTTGCCCGACAGAACATATTTCCCGACAACAAATCAGGAAGATCTTGCATTCCAGGTTG
>JAFZXA010000102.1 GCA_017617115.1 Treponema sp. | reverse complement strand
GACCTGGTATGTACATTGGTTCTACAGGTCCAAGAGGACTTCATCACCTTGTTTACGAAACAGTAGATAACTCAATTGACGAGGCAATGGCTGGTTATTGTGATACCATTACAGTTGCCCTTGAACGAGATGATATTGTACGCGTTGTAGATAACGGACGTGGTATTCCTGTTGACATTCACCCTACCGAAAAGATTTCTGCTCTTGAGTTGGTTTTGACTCGACTTCATGCCGGCGGTAAATTTGATAAAGGTTCTTATAAAGTTTCGGGCGGTTTGCATGGTGTAGGAGTTTCGTGTGTAAATGCTCTTTCCGACTGGATGGAAGCAACAGTAAAACTCAACGGACATGTTTACCAGCAGAAATATGAACGTGGTGTTCCAAAAACAAAAGTAGAAATTATCGGTGATATTCCCGAAACTGAACATGGAACAACAATCCGCTGGAAGGCCGACAAAACAATTTTTACAGAAACAACAACTTATGATTATGATGTTCTTAAAGACAGACTTCGTGAGCTTGCATTCTTGAACAGCGGCGTTGTAATTATTTTCCGCGATGAACGACTTGAAAATCCAAAAGAGGAAGTGCTTAAGTTTGAAGGCGGAATCAATGAGTTTGTAAAAGAAATTGATGAAGGTAAAGCAGTTGTTCCTGCAGAGCCAATTTACATAAAAGAAGAACGAGATGATGTTGTTACAGAAATCTCTATGCACTATAACTCCGGATATTCAGAAAATGTGCGCACTTTTGTAAATGACATTAACACACGCGATGGAGGTACTCACCTTGAAGGCTTCCGCAGTGCCGTTCGTTTTGTTTTGAACAAGTTCTTCGAAGCAAACGAAAAGCTCAAGAAAAACCTGGACAAAGAAGAAAAGCTTACTTACGAAGATTTAAGCAGCGGTCTTACAGCAGTAATTTCCATGAAAGTTCCTGAGCCAGAGTTTGAAGGACAGACAAAGGAAAAGCTTGGAAATACCGAAGTCCGCACAATTGTAGATCAGATTGTAAAAGAAAAACTCACAATATATTTTGAACAGAATCCTGCAACGCTCGAGGCTATTTTGAAAAAGGCCATCGACGAAGCCAAAGCACGTATTGCAGCCCGCAAGGCAAAAGACAATATGCGCAAAAAGACAATGAGCGATGGTTTTGGTTTGCCTGAAAAACTTTCTGACTGTTCAATGAAAAACCCGGAACTCTGCGAAGTATACATAGTCGAAGGAGACTCTGCCGGTGGTTCTGCAAAGAAAGGCCGCGACCCTAAAACTCAGGCAATTCTTCCACTTTGGGGAAAGATGCTCAACGTAGAAAAAGTTCGCCCGGAAAAGGTTATGAACAACGATAAGCTTGAGCCTGTAATTGCTTCCTTGGGCGCTGGTTTTGGAAAAGACTTTAACATCGATAAATTACGCTATCATAAAATTATCATTATGGCAGATGCCGATGTCGATGGTTCGCATATTCGCACCTTGCTGTTGACCTTCTTCTTCCGCTATATGCCAAAGTTGATTGAAAACGGTTATGTATATCTTGCCATGCCTCCACTGTTCAAAGTACAGCTTGGTAAAAAAGATCCTGTTTACTGTTACAGCGATGCAGAACGAGATGCCGCTCTTGAAGCACTTGGAGACCAGAGAGATAAAGCCGATGTTCAGCGCTACAAAGGTCTTGGTGAAATGGACGGAAAGCAGCTCTGGGAAACAACAATGGACCCTGCCCACCGCAAAATGCGCGTAGTAACAATTCCAGATGCAATGGCTGCCGACAGAATCTTCAGCGTATGTATGGGCGAAGAAGTAGAGCCACGCCGCCGCTTCATCGAAGAAAACTCAAGCTACGCTAATCTGGATATCTAGTCTATGGCAAAAATTATCCTGCCTGAACTTGAAACAGAACGCCTTCTCCTTCGCCAGCTCACCCTTGATGACCGTGACGCAATTTTTAAGTGGACAGGCGATCCTCGTGTAAATAAATACATGATTTACCCTTTGTACAAAAAAGTTGAAGAAGTAGATGACTGGCTTCCAACTTTGTACCAGGACGAAAAAAAGCTTGATTATGGATTTGTTTTAAAATCAACAGGCCAGCTCATTGGCAGCGGCGGCCTTTATTATCACGAAGATATTGATGTCTGGAGTGTAGGATATAATCTTGCATACGATTACTGGAACAACGGCTACACCCCAGAAGCAATCAAACGCATTATAGAATACGCCCAGAGTAAATACACCGTTCGCGCCATTGCCGGCACCTTTGCAGTTGGAAACGAAGGTTCCCGCCGCGTCATGGAAAAGCTTGGCATGTCCTTTTACGAAGACACCGAATACACCAAATTAGACGGCAGCGAAACCTTTAAGGCAAAGATGTATCATAGGGTGTTTTAATAATTATTTTGGGTAATAAAAACTAAGTTCAGGGTATAAGCCTTGAATTAATTTAAAATGACCGTCTTGTGTCCAAAGCGGTACATCATATTTAATTGCACAAAATGCAATCATCACATCTGCTAATGGCAGCGTTATTCCGTTTTCGCGAAGTGTCTGGAGCATAAATCCAACTCCTTCAAAATCGTATTCGTCTGTGTGAAGAAGATTAAAAGAATTAAAAAACTTTAGAAGACCATTTGTTTCTTCATTTGTTTTTGCACCATGAAGTAATTCTGCTTTTACAACGCCACAGATTGCGAATTTGTCAGGAGAAATATTTAATTTAAGAAGTTCTTTTGGTTTTCGCCAATAATCTATTAAAACATTTGTATCAAATAAAATCATATCATGCTTACCCTTCGCAATTCATTTACTGCGTCTTTATCTATATCTATAGGACCAACTTCTTCGATTACATCTTTTAATTTTCTTGAAGCAGGAAGAGGTGGTGTAACATTTTGACGGATTCTTGTGATGAATTCTTTTCGCTTTTTTTCTTGTTCAGGCGTTTGGGGAGGATTAACTATTCTCTTGGCTTCATTGATAAGATGATCATAATCTTCTACTGTTATAATTACACATTCAGGAGCGTTATTTTTTACAATAACTTTAATACCATCTCTTTTTACTT
>JAFZXA010000101.1 GCA_017617115.1 Treponema sp. | reverse complement strand
GCGAACTGCTCATAATGCCGTTTATGTAATTATTCTTTAATTTTTGTCTTCCATAACGGTAATAATAGAAAATTCCCTATATTGCCAAGCCCCCCGTTTTATGATACTATCTAAATTACTTCGGGCCATTAGCTCAGTGGTTAGAGCAGAGGACTCATAATCCTTTGGTCGTTAGTTCAAGTCTAACATGGCCCACTAAAAACTGTTTTGCCAGGCAAAACAGTTTTTTGCTTTATACGAAATATTAAAACAGTTTTGGCATTTTTCCTAACAAAAAAATGTTAAGTAAAATGTTAAGTCTTTTCAAAAATCATATGTAAAGTGTTTTGTTAAGACTATAAATTACGCTATATTCCGTTGATAAACAGCCAAAAAGGGGTTAAAATACGGTATATAACGATTAATATGGGCTACGAATTATAAGGATTTGGTTCAAGTCCAAGATGGCCCATGTGTAGGTGAAAAAGGCGAGCAGTGGCGCAGCGTTTTTCACCGGTGTTCAATAAAAGAAAAAAGACTGTTTTGCATAGTGAAACAGTCTTTTTTTATCTCTATTATAACTTTTGAATGCCTTTACTTCAAAAACTTCCTAAGCTTCTTTTCCTTTGCACTTGTGTACGGCTGGTAGCGCATTTTTATGTCGAGCCAGGTTTTTTTGTCGACAATTGTTTTTGAGTGGCTAAAGGTGTCAAAACCAACCTTTCCGTGGTAGGCGCCCATGCCGCTTTCACCAACACCGCCAAAGCCCATGTTGTTTGTTGCCAGGTGAATAATAGTATCATTTACACAGCCGCCGCCAAAAGAGCAGTTCGACAGTACTGTATTTTCAAGCTCTTTATTTTCTGTAAAAAGGTAAAGGGCCAGCGGGCGCGCATGACTGTTTACAATGTTCATCATTTCTTCTTGGGTGCTGTAAGTCAAAACCGGCAGAATAGGACCAAAAATTTCCTGCTTCATTACAGGGTCGTTCCAGGTTACATTTTCCAGAATTGTTGGTTCAATTTTTTGCAAGGTTGAATCGGTTTTTCCGCCGTAGGCAATTTTACTTGGGTCAATCAGCGCCTTAATTCTTTCAAAATGTTTTTGATTTATGATTTTTCCATACGAATTATTTGCAAGAGGTACAACTCCAAACTGAACTACAATCTGCTGTTTTAGCGCAGTAATCAGTTCGCTTTTTACCGATTCATGGCACAAAATGTAATCGGGTGCAACGCAGGTCTGACCGCAGTTCAAAAATTTTCCCCATACAATTCTTTTTGCAGCAAGTGCAATCTTGGCAGTTTTGTCTACAATGCAAGGTGATTTTCCGCCAAGTTCAAGTGTAACAGGTGTAAGATTTTCGGCTGCCTTTCGCATAACTTCGCGTCCAACTCTGTGGCTTCCGGTAAAGAAAATATAATCAAACCGCTGTTCCAAAAGGCTCTGATTTTCAGCACGTCCGCCTGTTATTACTGTAACATATTCCGGGGCAAAACATTCTGTAAGCATTTTTTCAATTACCCGGCTTGTATTTGGTGAGTAGGCACTTGGTTTTACAACTGCGGTATTTCCTGCGGCAAGGGCGTCTACAAGAGGCTCCAGTGTCAGCAAAAAAGGATAGTTCCACGGGCTCATAATAAGTACAACACCACGCGGCGATTTTTTTACAAAACTTTTTGCGGGAAAATTTGTAATACAGGTTTTTCTTTTTTCGTCTGCGGCAAACTTTTTGATATTTTTGAGCATGTATGAAATTTCAGAAAGTACAAGCCCAATTTCACACATAAATCCTTCCTGTGCGCTTTTTCCAAGATCAGCAGTTAAGGCATTTGTAATTTCCTTTTCGTTCTGCTTTATGCTGGCTTGAAGTTTTTTAAGGGCATTAATTCTGAATTGTAGTGGAAGGGTAGCGCCTGTTTTAAAAAAGGCTCTCTGATTTTTTAAAACTGCTTGAGTTTCTAATTGTTGCATTTTTTCTCTCCTGATTTTTTACTATATATAATATATACCAAATTGATATTTATTGAAAGTCTTACAGTAAAAATCATATTTGCAAAAATATAAAAATCCTTTATAATGAGCGTAAATCATTTACCGGGGTAAAAATGCCTATGGCAAAAACGTTAAAAGAACTTTACGGAAAATATCTTGCCGAGTTTGCGCAGATTTCTCATGCAGCCGCTAAAATTGACGAAACCGAAATTTACGAAGAAGCAAATCCAGAAACCAGAAAATATGTAAGCCTTATAACTACAGACAATGTTCTGCCCCAATCGCATATTATCAATATAGAATATTTTAAAGAATTTTATGATGCAGTTGTAAATCAGGGAAAATCCGGCGTTGTAATGATGGACCATTATTCAAACATGGATCTTCCGTGCTTTTTGCATCTGCTCGAAAATTACGGCGAAGACTGGGCTCTTGATTTTTCAAAAAGAATTGTTGCCATTGCCGGAATGAAGCTCAATGAAGCAAATCCTATTATTCGTGCCTTGACCGAAAGCTTTACCCGCGTTGTAATTTATCCTACCCGAAGCCTGAACTCTGTAGAAAATCAGGATATTTCTGAAGAAGAAAAAGAAGCCGAACGCCAGCGTGCACGAAAGATTAATTTTGCTGCAATGCGTGCCATGGACGGTTGTAAAAAACGCGGTCAGATTATTTTAGTATTCCCAAGTGGAACTCGCTACAGACCAGGTAAGCCCGAAACAAAACGTGGCCTTCGCGAAATTGACAGTTATCTTCGCCTTTTTGATTTACTGCTTCCTGTTTCAATCAACGGAAATGTTTTGCGTTTTAATCCCGAAGCGCCGGAAAATATGATAATGGATCTGGTAACACCCGATGTTGTAACTTTGACTGCCGGCAAGATGATTGAATGTAAACCTTTCCGTAACAAGATTCTTGAAAGTGTTCCTGCCGACCATCCGGACCCAAAGCAGGTAACTGTAGACACCGTAATGGATATTATAGAAAAACTTCATAATGAGGCAAAGTAATGAAAATTGATTTATTCGAAGAGGCAGCCCGCGTTTCATACCCGGGTCGTGGCATTGTAATTGGCCGTAGTGATGATGGCAAAAAAGCAGTTGCAGCATATTGGACAATGGGCCGCAGCGCCGGAAGCCGTAACCGCATTTTTGTAAAAGATAACGAAAATGGAAGCGAGGTTGTTCGCACCAAAGCTTTTGATGAAACTCTTATTGCAGGGGATCCAAGCCTGATTATTTATGCAGCAGTACGCCAGCTTGGTAAAAAAACAATTGTAACAAACGGCGACCAGACCGATACAATTTTTGAAGGCTTGCAGAAAGGATTAACTTTTGAACAGTCGCTTCGTTCCCGCAAATATGAGCATGATGGTCCAAACTGGACACCACGCATTTCTTCTATTATAGATATTGAAGGCGGCAGCTTAAATTACACACTTTCCATCCTTAAAAGCGATGACGGAAACGCTGACTGCACACTCCGCCAGACTTTTGATTACGAAGCTCCATTTGCAGGCGAGGGCCGTTACATTCACACTTACGAAGGCGACGGAAATCCTCTTCCAAGCTTTAAGGGAGAACCTGTAAAAGTAAGCATTCAGGGCGACCTTGAAACTTTTGCCGGCAAACTTTGGAATGCACTTAATGCCGATAACAAGGTTTCGCTTTTTGTCCGCTTTATTGATATTGCAACCGGAACTTACGAAGAAAAAATCATAAACAAAAACGAGTAGTTCAATGAGTAAAGCGCCAAATCCAAAAATCTTTAAGCCAATGACTCTTAAAAAATATCTGCAGTTTTTGCTGCTGGGGTTGCTCTGCCTTTTATTGTGCATTCCTGTAGTTACCATTGGCGCTGCAACCTGTTCTGTTTACTATGTTGCATTAAAGATTTTGAATGACGAAGCTGATGTTTCTGTTGTAAAACTTTTTTTTAAGGGCATAAAAGAAAACTTTGTGCAGGGACTTTTGATGTTCCTTATTTCCGTGGCAACTTTGGGCGGAACCGGCGCTTTTATATGGTGGATTTTGACTAAGAGCGAACGCGGCATTCTTCTTGTGTGTCTTGCAATTGGTATTTGTTTTGTTGTGCTTGTCCTGAATATTTTTACATATCCCATTATAGGCCGCTACGAAAATACTTTTTCAAACAAGCTTCGTAATACTGTTGCCCTTGCCTTTACTTATAATCGCGAAACCTTGAGATGTACCGGTTTTGTCGCTGCCGAACTTGCAATTGCCGGTGTGCTTTTCCGCCTGAACCTTTTTGCCGGCTGCGTGTCTCTTTTGTTCTGGCCGTCACTTATCTTCTATACTATAGCTTGTTTTATGGCGTATATTTTCGACAAAGTAGAAAACCCAATCCAATATGACGACAATGGAGATCCGATTGTTGCCAAAGATGATAACGAAAATAAAAATCAAAATGAGGAAATAGAATCATGAAAGAATTAGAACTTAAATACGGATGTAATCCAAACCAGAAGCCTGCCCGTGTATTTATGGAAAACGGCGACTTACCAATTACAGTTTTAAACGGACGCCCGGGCTATATCAACCTGCTCGACGCTTTGAACGGTTGGCAGCTTGTAAAGGAACTTAAAGAAGCAACAGGACTTCCTGCCGCAACTTCATTTAAGCACGTTTCACCTGCAGGTGCTGCAGTTGGACTTCCACTTTCCGACACACTCAAGCAGATTTATTTTACCGGTGATGTTGAATTAACTCCATTGGCTTGTGCCTATGCCCGTGCCCGTGGTGCCGACCGCATGTCAAGCTTTGGCGATTTTATTTCTCTTAGCGACGAATGTGACGAAGCAACTGCTCTTCTTATTAAAAAAGAAGTTTCCGACGGTGTAATCGCTCCTTCTTACAGCGCCGCCGCCCTTGATATTCTTAAAGCCAAAAAAAACGGCAACTATTGTGTAATCCAGATTGACCCAAATTATGTACCGGCTGAACTTGAACGCAAGCAGGTATTCGGAGTAACTTTCGAACAGGGCCACAACTTCCTTAAAATCGACGAACAGTCAGCGCTTTCAAACATCGTTACAAAAAACAAGACTTTGAGCCAGGACGACAAGCGAAACCTTATAATTTCGCTCATCGTTCTTAAATACACACAGTCTAACAGCGTATGCTTTGTAAAAGACGGTCAGGCAATTGGTATTGGTGCAGGCCAGCAAAGCCGAGTTCACTGTACACGCCTTGCAGGGCAAAAAGCCGACAACTGGTGGCTCCGTCAGTGTCCAAAAGTATTAGGTTTACAGTTTGTAGACGGCATCAAACGCGCCGACCGCGACAACGCCATAGACGTCTACATCGGCGAAGAATACATGGACGTTTTAGCCGAAGGCAAATGGCAGAATATCTTCAAAGTAAAACCAGAAATTTTCACCCGCGAAGAAAAAGCCGCCTGGATTGCAAATAACACCAACGTTGCACTTGGATCAGATGCCTTCTTCCCATTCGGCGACAACATCGACCGCGCAAAGAAGTCAGGTGTAACAGTAATCGCCCAACCAGGTGGTTCCGTCCGCGACGACCTGGTTATACAGTCCGCCGACAGCTACAACATGGTAATGGCATTCAATGGAATCCGTCTGTTCCATCATTAATTTTTTATAAATAACGATATCATATAGAAAAAAAAGGCTCCCGGGGAACTTTGTGAGTCAAAACCAGGGGTTCACCCCTTACGCGCTGAAGTACCCCTGTAATTATAAACTTGGCCGCTCACGCGGCCGTACTTCAGAGCGTTTTTGCCTCCCCAAGTTCCCCTCCGCCATTTTTTTTCAGATGCAATCATTTATAAAAAATTACGTGGAAGGAAGGATTGCATTGAATAACCCTTCTTGTAGGCGTGTTTTATATAATGAACTTGAAAAGGAATCAATTGTTAAAACCTGATTCCGTTTGAAAAACACTGGCTGCGGAGTGGGGCGGGACGGGGGACTACTTCTGAGAATTTTTGGCGTATGCCATCGGAAAAATCCGAGGATTTGCGCAGCAAACCGCAGGATTTTATCCGGAAAAAAATTGCTCAGCCTGTAGTCCACCGTCGCGCACCACGGGAGCAGCCAGTGTTTTTCTATATGATTTCATGTTTAAACCTATTGAATTCATTTTACAAATTCACTAAAATAATAACTCCCATATCAATTATGGGTTATTCTATGCAAATTCTTCCGGGGTGCTGACCGGAATATAAAATAGGAGAATAGGCGATGCCTACAATAAATCAATTAATCCGTCAGGGTCGTAAGTCTGTAGCTAACAGAACCAAGTCTCCCGCGCTTGAGTCCTGCCCACAGAAACGTGGTGTTTGTACACGTGTAATGACTCAGACACCTAAGAAACCAAACTCAGCTCTTCGTAAGATTGCTCGTGTTCGTTTGTCAAATGGTATTGAAGTTACTGCATATATTCCAGGTAT
>JAFZXA010000015.1 GCA_017617115.1 Treponema sp. | reverse complement strand
GTCAATCTTTCCGGAATGGCGGAATTTCTTAGGTTCCAGTTCCGACCAAGAGACAAAAGGCTTTATTAAATCGGTAGTAAAGCGTTCTGGTGAAATAGCTGATTACGACAGATCAAAAATCGAAGCAGCTATAAGTAAAGCAATTGAAGCTGTAGAAAAGAAAAAGGATCCGGACAGAGCTTCCGAACTTACAGACAAGGTAGAAGAAAAGCTCCGTCTTCAGCTTGCAGGAGCACGTGCACATTCTATTCCTGCCATTGAAGAAATTCAGGATATTGTAGAAAGCGTTCTCATTGAAGCAAACGAAGTAGAAGTTGCAAAGGCCTACATTCTTTACCGTGCACGCCACGAAGCAGTACGCGATGCTAAAAACCTCATGGTAGACATCAATAAGACAATGGACGGCTACCTTGGACAGAGCGACTGGCGTGTAAACGAAAACGCAAACGTAAACTTCTCTCTTGGAGGACTTATCCTTCATAACTCAGGTACAATTACAGCAAACTATTGGCTCAACAATATTTATTCTAAGGAAATTGCCGAAGCACACAAAACTGCAGCTTTCCATATCCATGACCTTTCAATGTTCAGCGGTTACTGTGCAGGATGGTCACTTCGCCAGCTGATTGCAGAAGGACTTGGCGGTGTTCCAGATAAAATTACTTCTACACCTGCTACTCACCTTTCTACACTCGTAAATCAGATTGTAAACTTCCTTGGAATCATGCAGAACGAATGGGCAGGTGCTCAGGCATTCAGTTCATTCGATACATACCTTGCACCATTTATCCGTGCAGACCATCTTACAGAAAAACAGGTTCGCCAGTGCATCCAAAGCTACATTTACGGTGTAAACACACCAAGCCGCTGGGGTTCACAGGCTCCGTTTACAAACATCACTCTTGACTGGGTATGTCCTGATGACCTAAAAGATAAAAAAGCAATTGTAGGCGGAAAAGAACAGGATTACACCTACGGCGACTGTCAGAAAGAAATGGATATGATAAACAAAGTATTCATTGAGCTTATGATTGAAGGCGATGCCGAAGGCCGTGGATTTGCTTACCCTATTCCAACCTATAACATTACACGCGACTTTGACTGGAATTCAGAAAACGCAAAGCTCTTGTTCACAATGACAGCTCAGTATGGTACACCAAACTTCCAGAACTTTGTTAATTCAGACCTTAACCCAAGCGATGTACGTTCTATGTGCTGCCGACTCCAGCTTGACAAACGTGAACTTCGCCGACGTGGTGGTGGTCTTTTTGGTGCCGATGAATTTACAGGTTCTATTGGTGTAGTTACAATCAACCTGCCGCAGATTGCTTACCTTGCTAAGAACGAGGAAGAATTCTACAAGAGACTTGATTATCTTATGGACCTTGCAAAAGAAAGCCTTTGTATTAAACGCAAGGTTATCCAGAAGCTTTATGATGGCGGACTTTTCCCTTATACCCGACGCTATCTTAAAACACTCACAAACCACTTCAACACTATTGGACTTTGCGGTATGAACGAATGCTGCTTAAACTTCCTTGGTGTTAATATTTCTGACCCACGAGGAAAGGCCTTTGCCGAAAAGGTACTTACACATATGCGAGAAAAGATGCAGGATTATCAGGAGCAGACAGGTGACCTCTTCAACCTTGAAGCTACTCCTGCAGAGTCAACCTCTTATCGTCTTGCACGCCATGACAAGGAACAGTTCCCTGATATTATTACAAGCGGAACAAACGAACCGTTCTATACAAACTCTTCACAGCTGCCGGTTGATTACACTGCCGATGTATTTGAAGCACTTGATCACCAGGAAGCACTGCAGACAAAATATACAGGCGGTACAATGTTCCATGTTTACATGGGTGAAGCACTTAAAGACTGGAAATCTTGTGCAGATTTAGTACGCACTATTTCTCACAAATACAGAATTCCGTTCTTTACAATTTCGCCTACATATTCAATCTGTAAGATTCACGGTTATTTGACCGGCCAGCAGTTTGAATGTCCAAAGTGTAAGGCAGAAAAAGAAAAGGCACTCAAGGAAAAGCTTAAGGCGCTTGAACTTGAAAAAGAAAAAATTCTTGCTGCACAGGCAAAATAAATTAAAGAATTTTAAGGTACTGTCCGAGAATTTTAGTGTCAACGGGTTGACAAATTACAAAAACCACACTATATTTAGTGTAGGTGGAATAAATATAAAGTTGTAATTATTACAAAACTAAACTTTATATGAAAATGGGAGGAGAAAAAAAATGGAATTAAGAACAATTGAACAGGTAGAAAAAGAAATTGCCGAAACAAAGGCAGCACTTAATGACGTACACGGAAGCGAAACAGAAGTTTACGCACGCATTGTTGGATATTACAGAGCAGTAAAGCACTGGAACAAAGGTAAGCGCGATGAATTTGATCAGCGCAAAATGTTCACACTCGAAGCAAGCAAGGAATATGATATTACTGCTGCAGACGAACCATGTGACTGCGCTGCTCCTAAAAAGCTTGCAAAGGAAGAACAGCCTGTAATGAATACAGAATCTGTTTCTTACGAAATGTATGTACGAAAGACTTGTCCTAACTGCCCTCCTGTAAAGGCTTTTATGGCAGACCTTGAAATGCCAGGACGTTCAATTGATGTAGATACAGACGAAGGACTTGCAGAAGCCGGAAGCAAAGGTGTTTTTGCAGCTCCAACAGTAATCTTCTACAACAACGCAGGTGTAGAAACAGCACGCTGCCACAACGTAGAAGAACTCGAAGCCGTTGTAAACAAGGTAGCAGTTACAGCATAAGTTATGAACGAGCTTTCGTTAAACGAACCTGCCGGTGTACTGGTAAAGACAACTTGTGTCGATTATCCGGGAATCCTGGCGGGTTCTTTTTTTCTAAAAGGATGTAATCTCCGCTGCCCCTACTGCTACAACACAGGCTTAGTTTTGGGCAAAGACGACGGCACTCAACCGCTCAACACAGTACAGGAGCTTTTTGACCATCTTGAAAAACGTCAGGGAATTTTAAAAGGCCTCACAGTAAGCGGCGGCGAACCATTGTTAAATCCATACACCCCGCTTATAATCCGAAAAGCAAAGGACCTTGGATACTTAGTAAAGCTGGACACAAACGGCACCTTACCAGATGAGCTGGAATCCTTCATAAACGATCCGGAACTTCACCCGGACTTCATAGCCATGGATATAAAAACATCCCCGGAAAGATATGCCCAAGTCATATGCCCATCCTTTTCAAAATACCATGGCAACAGCGACCATTTCGTAAACGTTCTTACAAGAAGTGCAAAACTTGTAGCCGCCTACCCTGCCGACCACCGAGAATGGAGAACAGTTCTTGTGCCTCCACTGGTACAAAAAGAAGACATCAAAAACATGTCAGCAATTTTGCCCGCCGATGCCTCCTGGCAATTCGCACAGTTCATGAACCAGAACTGTATAGACCCGTCATATAATGAAATCTATCCATACAGCGACCTCGAAGCCAAAGAAATTATAGAATACGCAAAAACATTTATACAAAAATCTGAACTTAGATAAATAGGAAATTTATAAGGAAAAAATACTGACTAGTATTTTTTCTTTTAGAAAAATATACCCTCCCGTGGAAACTGGCAGTCGGCTGCAGGCTGAGCAATTTTTTTCCGGTAAAAAATCTTGCGGTTTGCTACGCAAATCCTCAGATTTTTCCCTATGGCATCCGCCAAAAATTCTCAGAAGCAGCCGCCCGCCAGTTTCCACTCCGGGTATATTTTTTAATGGAATTTATAATTAGTCAGTATTTTTTCAAATTGTTTCTTTTATGAGAATTCTTTTTTTATATTTATATTTTTGCATATTCTCTCAAAAACCCCGGGGTCCTTTATATAGCCCCAAAACAATGTTTCTATAAAAAATATGGAATTAAAAAGTGATGAGAGACATTAAATCTATTTTGAAATAAACACTTTGTGAGCATTAAATTAGTCGAAAACATACATGCGTGAGCGTAGTCGGGACAACAAACTACATCGAAGCTTGCCGAGCGCAGCGAGTAAAATCCTTCTTTGCAAGCTTCGCCGTAGTTTGCTTGGCACGACGAAGCGGAAGCATGTATGTTTTCCACTAGATCCCATACACAAAGTGTTTATTTCAACATGATCCAATATCCCCTTGACATTTCCAATTTTTTTTTATAAAGTACAAACATTGTTTTGGGGATATAGCTCAGCTGGTAGAGCACACGGCTCATATCCGTGCGGTCATAGGTCCGAGTCCTATTGTCCCTACTCCAACGGTCATTTCTATAATGACCGTTTTTTTTTGTTGTTTATTTTTTAAAAACGGTTTATAATTTTAATATTGTAAATGATAGTCAATTTGACTTATATATAAACAGGAGATTTCATATGAAAAAAATATTTATTATAGCTCTCTTGGCAAGCATCTTCACCTGCGCTGCTTTTGCAGAAAATCAGGATCTTTCACAGCCTAGAGACGAATCTAAATGGAGCGATATAACTTATGTAACTGCTCCTGTTATGAAGATTCTTGAATCAAAAGACTGCTATGTAGTTATTTATCAGAAAAAATATGCAGGAACTGCAACAGTAACTATTCCAAAATCATGGAATAATTTTAAGAAAGATACACCTCGAAAGCTTAAGTTCCGCAGCATCAAAAATCCTAATCAATCGTTTATTACTGTTGTAAAAAAAGGCGGAGAATTCCATCGTGTAATTCTTTCATGCCCAATGCAGAAAAACAACAGTCTTTGGGGTATTATTGCTAACAACCTTGAAGTTGAAGGTGCCGATAAAGAAACCCTAGAAGAATTAGATATCTAAAATGAGCATTCTTACTCAACACGATTCCGACTCTATAAAAGAATTTATACAAATTCATGATAGTTTCATTATAATTGGTCATAAAGAACCAGATGGAGACTGCATAGCTTCATGTCTTGGAATCGCTGCAATTCTTGATTTTTTTAAAAAACCATATCAGCTGCTTTCGGCAGGTCCTTTCAAACGTCAGGAAATCAAAAAATATGAAACAAAATTTACCGATAAACCTGAATTCATGGACACTAAAGAACGAAATCATACAGGACTTTTTATAACTGACTGTTCAGAAATTTCGCGTCTTGGCGACATTGATTTTGATTTTAAGGGCTTAGACACTTTTGTAATAGACCATCATAAAACTTCAGGATTACCAGAAAATGCAAAAGGCTACATAAATGCATCTGCACCTGCTGCGGCTTTTATAATTCAGCTTTTTTACGAAGCATTAATTGGCCCGCTTCCAAAAGAAATAGCCGAAATTATTTTCTTTGGTATTTGTACCGACACAGGATTTTTCAGATTTTTAAGTGTTTCGCCCGAAGCAACCGAAGTTTTTAATGCTGTTGCAAGATTGAATACTTATGGGGCTGATCCTCGTAAAACCTATAATGAAATCAATAATGGAAAACCCTGGAATACCCGAAAGCTTTTAGGAGTACTCCTAAACCGGGCAGAACGCTATTTAAACGGAAAGCTTATTATTACATACGAAACTCTTGAAGACACCCACAAGTTAGGTTCCGAAGGTCGTGATTCTGATGCACTCTATCAGCTTTTGCTTTCTACAAAAGATGTTCAGGCAGCTGTTTTCTTAAGACAGGATTCTCCTGCTACCTGCACTGGTGGTTTTCGTTCTACCGATAAAGTTGATGTTTCTATTGTTGCTTCTAAATTTGGAGGTGGCGGTCACAAAAATGCTTCCGGAATGAGCTGCGAAGGAAAAATTGATACATTAATTCCATCAATTGTCAAAGAGTTTGCCCGCATAATGTAATCGTTATAAAAATCATTTTGATTTATTCATTTCTCGTTATAAAATTAACGTTTCTCTAAAATACGTTATACAGGAGGACTTTATGACTAGAGATGACATCGATTTGATTCCTGAGATGGTAAAATCAGGAAAAAAGAACTGGGAACAAGTTACAAAGGAGCTTGTTGTATTTATTATACGCAACAAACCTATGTTTGGGCTTCAGAAATACGATGAAGATTTCATAAGTGATTTCATCATCCAATTTTTAGTCAGAGGCCCTGAATCACTTTCAGACTATGAAGACAAAAAAGGTAATTTTTCATCATATCTGTTCTGCATAATACGGAATATTTTTACAGGTCTTCATAAAAAAGCCGCTATTAAATCGCGAATAGAATATCATAATGTCAATGAAAGCATTGCAAATTACGAAAATAAGGTCGAAGCTTATCAGAATATCAATTACAAGGATTTTGAACGCCCGAAAGTTCCATATTCCTGTAAACCAATTTCAATAGAAGCTTTTCAAATTGCATGTAAAACCGATTCTTACCATATAAAAAGAATCATTAACTCGGATGAAACAACCTTTGAAAAAGAAATTAAAGCAAGATTAAAAGGTTATTCGCCAAAAATGATTCAGAATATTCTTATGGTACTTACTCTGAAATCTTCATATTACATTACTGATAATCAGGTTGAAATGATCTGTAAGTTTCTAAATATCAACATATCGCTCATGCATGAAATAATTCAGGAAATGAAAACACAAATCTTTTCAAGAATCCAGAATAAAGAAAAAATTGAGATAAGAAGAAACAGGGCTTATTATAATCATAAAACAACAAGAGATATGATTGCATGGGATAAACTTGATTTTAGTAAAACGGAATATGAAAAACTTAAATTGAACCGAAAGTATGAAAAATGTACCAGAAACTGGAAAACCTTGAATCATCAGCTTGAAGAAGGAAAAATTTTAATTCGTCCTACAACAAAGCAGATTGCACATGTTCTTGGATTAAGTTCCAGGCAGGTAATTTATTACCAGTCAATTGCACGTAAACTTGGAATAAATATCTGTAAAGTTTGATTTTTATTTAACTTATCTGTATTATGTCATTATGAAAATATATTTAGCAACAGGAAACAAAAATAAAAAACGTGAAATGGTCGAACTTCTTCCAGGCCATGAAATTATAATACCTGGTGATGAAAACATAGAATTTGATCCGGATGAAACAGGAACTACCTTCTATGAAAACAGTCTCATCAAAGCTAAAGCTTTATATGATATAGTGCATTATCCGGTGATTGCGGACGATTCAGGCATCTGCGTTGACGCATTGGGAGGATCACCCGGAATTTATTCTTCACGTTATGCAGGCCCCGGTTTTATGCACGGAAAGCCTGACGGAACAAAAATATCGCAGGAAGAACAGAATATTTTTCTTATTCAGCAGACTAATGAAGCAATAAAAAACGGAACTTTACCACAAATGCCGTATATAAATGGCCCTCGCTCCTGCCACTACACCTGCGCAATGGTTTTATATGCAGGTCCTGACCGTCTTTTTGTAGCCCAGGAAACCTTTGAAGGAGCCCTTATTGAAGATATTAAAAATCAGGCAGGTTCCGGTGGCTTTGGCTATGACCCTATTGTATTTTTGCCACAATATAACAAAACAGTAGCGCAGCTTACAGCAGATGAAAAAAATGCAATTTCACACCGTGGAAAAGCAGTTAGAAATATTAAAATGATTATAGAAACACTTTATAAATAATAAATTTCATATTTTCTAACAAAATTTTAATTTTTTTTCAAAATTTATTAAATTTTCTCTAAAGTATTATTTTAATGTTGCCGAAATTTAATATGAACCGCTATGGGTGTCACGACTTCGTAGAAGCAGCAGCCAGACGGTTTAAGCAAAGATGTGTAGATGTAGCCTTGTAAACATTTGCACATTTTTGCATCTTTTCAATCAGAAGAAAGGATTCTTCTGCTACATATTCCAAGGAGGAATACTATGGTTATCAATCACAACATGTCGGCAATGTTTG
>JAFZXA010000100.1 GCA_017617115.1 Treponema sp. | reverse complement strand
TTGACCTGGAGCTTTCAATCGGCGACTATGTAATGTCTTCGGGCGAAGTTGCAGCAACAGTTGTGATTGACACAGTTTACCGTTTGGTAGACGGAGTTATTTCACATGAATCACTGGAAGAAGAAAGTTATTGTGACGGACTTTTGGAGTATCCGCAGTATACTCATCCGGAAGAGTGGAAAGGAATGAAAGTTCCATCTGTTCTTTTGAGTGGTAACCATAAGGAAATCCGAAAGTGGCGGCTTAAGAAGCGGCTCGAAAAAACTCTTGCAAACAGACCCGATCTGATTACAACTGCAAGATTAAAAGGCGAGCTTTCCGAAGAAGCCGAAAAGATGATTGAGGAAATTACAGAGACCGTTTTTTTGAAGAAGAAAAGGTCAAAAAAAACAAAATGATGTCATCCCGAACTTGTTTCGGGATCTCGTAATTGAAGAGATGCTGAAACAAGTTCAGCATGACACATGGAGATTAAAATGGATCTTATTAAGACTATTGAAGAAACACAGAAAAGACCTGGTGCTCAGGACTTCAATGTAGGAGATACTGTAAAAGTATTCTTTAAGATTATTGAAGGTAAAACAGAACGTATTCAGGTTTATGAAGGAGTTGTTCTTTGCAAGAAGAACGAAGGTGCACGCAAGACCTTTACAGTACGCAAGATTTCTTACGGTGTAGGTGTAGAACGTGTATTCCCTTATAACAGCCCTCGTATTCAGAAGGTTGAAGTAGTACGTCCTGGTAAAGTACGCCGCTCTAAGCTTTACTACTTGCGCGACAAGATCGGTAAGGATGCTAAAGTTAAGACTTTGGTTGGTGCAAAAGTTACAGCTGCTATGCAGGAACGTAACGCTCGTGCTGCCGAAGCTGCAAAGGCAAAGGAAGCCGCTGCAAATGCTGCTCCTGCTGAAGGTGCAGAAACACCAGCAACTGAAGCATAATAGTTTTTATAAATTATTAAATTAATAGGTTCCAGCGGAGAACTGCCCGCGAGCAAACAGTGCGAAAAGGAAGTTTGCTCGCAGTCAGCCCTCCGCTGGAACAATTATTTTAAATAAGTTAAGATAAAATCATGAACGCCGGAGTGATAGTTCAGACAGGTCAGCTTTCGCGGTTAGGGGTAGCGCCTAAGGGGCTTCAAAACGGGAGTCAGGTACTTGTACGGATTATTGCAGATAAAGGTGGGGGAAAGTATGAAGGCTCTGTGGCGGGGGCTCGTGTTACTATTACTTCTAAACAAGCACTTGCTGCGGGTACAAGTTTTACAGCTTCCATTTCTTCTAAAAACGGACAGATTTTTCTAACTCCAAATCCTGTTGAAACAAATATTGCCCAACAAACTTTTGAACTTTCTGTAATACAAAATGAACAACTTGCAGGTCTACTGCAAAACCTTGGCCTTAATGCCGATGACCTTTCTTATCATTTGATGCAGCAGCTTAAGCAGCTTGGAATGAAAATGGACTCAACGCTGCTTTCAAAAATCTATAATATTTCGGTTAAATTCAAAGGCAAAGAAAAACGTGCCGCAGAGCTCATTTCAATTCTTGCAAAAAAAGGAATTGATTTTTCGGAAGAAGAGCTTCTGGCACTTTTGCAGGAGCTTGATGGGGAAACGGATTCCGGTGATTCAAATAATAACTCAAAAAATTCAGAATATAAATTATTAAATAAAATCAACAGCATTAAAAATACCTGGCAGATGCTCCCTTACGAAATTGTTTCAAATCTTGCGCCGCTTGCAAAAGGAAATCTTGGATTTTTTGTGGACGATGCAGGTCAGCTTTCGCTTTTGAATCTTTCATGCAGCTGGCTTAGTAATAATCACAAATATCTTTTTAGTCTTGAATATGATAAAGGATTTTGCCAAAACATTAAAATGAGCGGGGAAGGAATTGACATTTCAAAACTGGCTGACATTCTTGACAAACGACTCCTTTCAAACGGTAAAAATATCAGCATAGAAATTGTAGACCCGGAACTTATAGAAGGTACTGCCTGTGGTCAGGAAGAGTTTTATGTTTTTGGAGGTGAAGTTTAATGGAAAAGCCTCTTTCAAAACAAAAAGCCGTAGCCTTAAAATATCCCAAGGGAGCCGAAGCTCCTTTTGTAATTGCAAACGGAAAAGGCCTGCTTGCTAAAAGAATTATAGAAGAAGCCCGTACAAATGATATTAAAATAGAAGAAAACACTCCGCTTGTAGAGTTTCTTTCTGAAGTTCAGGTTGGAAGCCTTGTACCACCGCAAACCTGGGAAATCCTTGCTCAAATCTTCAGCGTAATTTTAAAAGAAGAAGAGCAAGCTGCGGTCCCTGAGCCTGTCGAAGGGACAAAAAGGAGTAACGCTAATGAATACTAAAACGACAGGAGATTATGGCGAAGAAAAGGCCTCTGAGTTTTTAAAAAATCAGGGTTATTCAATAATCGCAAGAAATTTCAGGACAAAAGGCGGAGAAGTTGATATAATAGCACTTAAAGATGATGTAGTTGTGTTTGTAGAAGTAAAATCGCTGCCAAATGGTACGCCGGAGCTTTTACAGACAGAATTAAATAGCCGGAAATTGCAAAGAATTGTAAAAAGTTCTAAATGTTTTCTGTTAAAACATCGACAATATAGTAACAGTTATGTCAGATATGATGTTATTGTTATAGATATGCCTGGCATGCCAGATGTATATCATATTGAAAATGCTTTTACGGAGCTTTTATGACAGCGGGTGGAATTTCAACGGCGACAACTACAATGGTTCTGGAAAAAACGGATGATAGCAGATTGTCACCACGTCTTCTGGAATTGAGGAAAAAAATTCATA
>JAFZXA010000099.1 GCA_017617115.1 Treponema sp. | reverse complement strand
ATCGTTAATAGCTACGATTTCGTATCCCTTAGCGCCAAACATCTGGCGGAAAGCCAAACGACCAATACGGCCGAATCCATTAATAGCAACTCTTACATCTGCCATTTTTATATCTCCTAAATATTAGATTAGAAATTATTACTTATAAAATACCGAATTTTTAGGGAATAGTAAATAGGTTATAACAATCAGTTAGCTATTAGCTGTTAGCAATTAGGAGGGGCTCCTGCCCCTGCGCTCCAAAGTCCTCGCTCGCATTCGCTCGTTCCGGTCTTTTTCGCTACCCCCTCGCCTAGGGGCGCTGCCCCTAAAACCCTGTATTCTTACAAATAAAATACTAATTATTTACTAATAATCTTCTCGTAATTCTCTCGTAATTTACTCGTTCTCGTCTAATAATCGTCTAATAATCGTCTAATAATCGTCTAATAATCGTCTAATAATCGTCTAATAACTTTTCTCGCAATTTCCATATAGGATGACTATCAGACCCCTCATTTACAATTAAACTTTGCTTTCGTAAATATCCTAATATATTAGCAATTTTAATCATCTTTTGTTTTTCATTCATGTAGTCAGGTAACTTATCAAAAAGCAAATCATTCACATCTTTTCGAGTCAGTGTAGTATGCTGTTTTAACGCAGTTATAACTAAATCGCGATAATATTGATTATTCATCCCTTTGTTTTTAGTATATTCTGCTTTCATGCCAGCGCTTTGTAAAACTTCTTTGGCAATTATGAAATTTGGTTTTCGCCCTTCTATGAGTTTTTTATCTCGCAAAAGTTTTATTTCTTCGTCTAATAAAGGCTTATGTTTAGAAACCTTATCTAAGGCAAGTATTTCAATCAATGATAAATCAGGATTCTTTGCCAATTGTCTTGCAAAATCTAAATCAAGAACTTTGCCAATGATAGTAACTTTTACAGAATCAGCAGTAAGTTCATAATCTGGAAGAGGGAAAAACTTCCTTCTTTGAATCTGGAATAATTTATAAATACCACCGCCCGCTGTTTCAACCATATTTAAGTTAGTCATTGCTGTTGCTAAAAAACGATTCCTATAGAATGATTCAGGAGAATTATCTTTTACAACCTGCTCTACACTGTTAGGAATAAAAGAACCTGCATTTTCAAAAGTAAGCTGGTCATCAGCTTCAATTACATTGATTCTACACCCCTTTGTATAATCCTGATGTGCAATACAATTATTCAGAGCCTCGCGGATTGTAAAAGCATCATATTGATCAACTTCCTCAGGAAATAAAGTTCCTTCCTTCTGCATATATTGATAACGAAGAATACGGATTTTAGAATAGATTTCATCAACAGCAAGCAAAAATGGAATACCACAAATATGATGTGATTTTCTTTCGCCCTTACTGTCCAATAAAATCCATCTAATTTTTGGATCTGCAGGCGTCAGCATATATTCACATTCATTTTTTCCAAGCAGTAAAAGAGCGGTTCGTGTAATTTTACCTTTCTGAGTTATCTTTGCTTTATTCAAGAAAGTTATATCATCCCAAGAATCAACATCTTCTGCTTTTGCAGGATTTCGCTTTTTAAATAACTCACGGGCAAGCTTAATTGCAGCCTCATCTAAATCTTCAATAGACGCATCCTTTATAATCTCTGCACTCCAGTCGCTTTGTATATTCTGTGCCCTGATTCTTTCAAACTTTTCTACACTCAAACCTACAAGAGATTCTCCATCACGACCATAATGAATCCGCTTGAATGCAATAGGAATGCCTTTTGGAGCTGGCGGAATCTGAAACAACAGAATCCTTTTATCCTTTCCATTTGAATCTTTCTTGAAACAAGTATAAATATTCATAAAAGTAAGATTTTCTGAAGTCTGTTTACCGATTTCTTCCTTCAAGCTGTTCAAGGATTTTTCATTATTCCTGTAATTTGTTCCAACGATTATATGTTTTTTATCTTCAACACCAAAAACAAGCCATGCACATTCTTTATTATGAAGATTAGCTTCGTTGCTCAAGGCCGAAAAATATTTTCCAAGCTCTTCGAAAGAAAAATTCTCTTTTGCTTCTTTGAATTCCAGGATTTCAGATTCATATTTTGCAGCAAGAAGTTCGTCCAGTTTTTTGAGAATATCCATCTTATTATTTGCCCTCCACAATTTTTATTTCTTCTGGAGTGAGTCCATACAACTTGTATACAGCAGTATTTATTTGGGTGTCTAATATTTGAATGCGTTGTTCTAGAAGATTTTTGTCTGCGTCTGATTTTGCTTCTGCAAGTTGTTTATGAGTTATAAGCTGCTGATCTGCAAGAGAAGAAAGTTTTTGAGCAGATTGTTCGTCAAGTTCTGGAAGAGGAAAAGGTTCGAGGTATTTTGTCTTAAACCTAAAATAACCGCCTCTTAGAGATGTTCCGGTTTTTTGTAAAAAGAACCAAGTTAAAGAAGAATTTAAAATTGCTAGATATGCTTTGTACATTTGTTCATCTGGTTTATTAAGAACCAGTCCATAAGACGTATCATTATGAAAATATCCAACATCATCATAAACCATAGATGAACCATAACAAATATCTGGAGTAAATATTTTTTTTGTCGTTAAATTAATAATATTTCGAGCGTTCCATAATGCAAACCAAATTGGATATTTCATAGAAGCCGTTCCACGACTCGAAAGACGTTTTTTGATTGATGTAAAATATTCATAACATTTTGGGAAGCATTCTTTTAATTCCTTTTCAGTATAAAAAACTGTTTTATCATTTATCAAATGATATGGATAAATAATATATTCATTTTTATTATTTAGTTCGTATCGTGAAATTGTTTTTCCTGTAAATATAGGTTTGCAAATTTCTTTTTCAATTTGGATTCTTGATTCTGTTACTGCAGAAAAACCTTCAATATATTTACTTTTTATTACACAATCTTCCAAATAAAATGCTTTATTATCTCCACTGACAATTCCTTGAAGAATACCTTTGAATACATCTTTAACACGACATGGAAGTAAATTTATTTTATCAAGAATTCGATTGTCATCCGAAACCGCCAGATTCCACTTTTCAACACAAGAAAGTTTCTCTTCATTAATCTTCTCATAATTCAACTCGTTTTCAATCTCATTAGGATTTACTTGTACAAAATTGAATTCTTTATTCGCGTGTGATAATCCTACGATACAAGTATAAACACTAGCATTAGCAAAAACTTGTTCTGCCCCAAAATGAACAAGATAATTCAGAGCTTTATTATTGTAGATAAAACTTCGAATTCCTGTTCCAAAATCGGCATTAATAAATTTATGTGGAAGAATAAATGAAAGAATTCCGTTTTCATTTATAAGAGAAAAACCTCGCTCCATGAACAAGACATAAAAATCAAAGCGTCCTGTAGCACTTTTATATTTCTGTTCGTAAAACTTTGATTCATCTTCATAGTTCTCTCTTAAACCTTGTACGCGTAAATATGGTGGATTTCCAATTACACCATCAAATCCTCCTTCTGCAAATACTTGAGGAAACTGTTTATCCCAGTCAAAAACATTTACTTTGCGTTGTTCCTGTATTCCTAGAAGAGTCAAATCTTTATCTTCATAATAATCAGAGCCAATGAGAGAATTTCCACACTTTATGTTATTCATCATGCCTGGTAAAATTTTTGCATTAAGGTCGCTTGCACGGAACAAACTCTGCTGTCCTGTAGAAGAAAGAGAACGCCCTTCATTTTCAAGCAGTTTCAAAAACAAAGAAAGCTTTGTTACTTCTACAGCCTGTGCATCTATATCTACACCAAAAATATTGTTCAATAGAATGCTGCGTTTTTCTTCAATGTTAAGTTTGTATTCTTTTGTTGTTGCATCCTTATAAATTTTATTTGCCTTTTCAAATTTTGCAGGATTTTCAAGATAGTAATTTAAATGCCAGTCTAAAAGATACTGATAAGCTCCTACAAGAAAGCTTCCGCTTCCACAGGCAGGATCAACAAAATGCATTTTTGCAACCTGTTCCGGCGTCTTATCTTCTATTTTTTTACCGATTGTCTGTTTTACAATATAACGAACAATATACGGTGGAGTATAATAAACACCTCCGGCTTTTTGGACTTCCGGTTTTTCAATTATTTCTACACCGTGTCCGCTTTTTGTTTTGCGGGTAAAACGGATAATTTTTCCTAAAAAGCGTTCGTAAATAGAACCTAATATTTCTACCGGCAGAACACTAAATTCATACTGACATTCAGGAAAATACAAAGCATTTATAATTGCAGCGAGTGTTTTGTCCTGAACAATCAGAGAATCAAGATAATTATCTGTTGCAAAAAGTCCTGCATTAAATTTGTCGTTAGCAGTTGCAAACAATGCTTTAAGTGTTTCATAAACACCAGATTTTGCTTCTGCAATCTTTTTTAAAGTTCCCCGCTCTTCTATTTCTTTATCTTCACAGATTCTTAGAAAAAGAATACGGTCTATGATTTTTTGAACAGAGCTTGTAAGGTTAAATTCATCAATTTCTTCATTATGTAAAGCTATATCTTCTGCTAACAGTACACGCCACTTTTCTATTAACTGTAAAATATCATTATCTACTGTTGCAGTTCCTTTTTTATCTCGGCTTGTTTCCCAATAGGTATCAAACTTTCCTAAATCAACTGCTTCCCAAGAAATACGGTTATAGAGTTCTTCAAAGTGTTCTTCATATTGTTCATAAGTAAGATACTCTATTCGTGAGGTTGCCGCATTATCGTTTGCTTTTGGCTTTATGCGAGTATCATAAACTGCAAATTCCTGAAAATCTGTAAGAATTGCAATAGGCATTTTACTTGTATAAGCATAACGACGAACCTGAAGAGCCGGTTCCGGATTTGATTTTAAATCAATACTTGGTTGTTTTGCTTCAATATATATTTTTCGTTCGCCACCATAGCAAAGAGTATAATCCGGATGCTTAACTTGTCCGGCAATTACTACACGGTCTTCGGTTATTACTTCCTGTTTATCGTGACGAGCACCTTTTTCATTTTTAACATCCCATCCAAGTGCTTCTAAAAGAGGATCTATAAATTTACTTCGGGCTTCGGATTCTACAAAATCTTTACTTAGATAAAAACTTTCATTTTCTTTGAATTGCTGAACAAGACGACTAACTAATGCTTTTCGCTCGTCCATATTCATAGATTTGCATCGAATGTCTGCCATAATAAAATCCTCTTAAATCTTATTATACAGCATTTTGTTTAAAAGACTATTGTTTATTTATTGATTTAAGAAATATTAACTACATAGAAGATTCTTTCTTTCGAGTATCAAAGTATCCACCGTCTTCAAGATAACGGCGGCGGGTCATCAACAAAGAAATAAGTTCGTTATACATATTAAAATCTACTTCCAGAGCCATTGGGAGCAGGAAATATTCGGTTTCGTCGCAGTAGCGTTCAATAAATTCCGGGTCGGTTACGTAGCCCAGCGAAATCATGTTTGAAATGCGGTCGGCACATTTAAGGATTTTGGCTTTCTGGCTTCCGTAATCAAGAATGCGGCGAAGGAACTGTTTTTTATCTTCGTTCTGGCGGCGGGTTACTTCAAGTACGATTTCAAGAACATCAGCCCCTTCACTGTCGGCGTGGATAATAAGGTTTTTATCAAAGCCTTCAATATCTTCTACTGTATCATGAACTATTGAAGCCTTAAGAAGAACTGAATCTATATAACCATAGTCAATCAAAATTGCAAGGGTGTCCATCTGGTGGCGGAACATGTTTCCACCGGCGTGGCGTTCTTTACCAATAAGGCCTGTGGCAAGCTGCATATAAGGGGCAAGGCGCATATCGGCAAGCTGCTGCATCTGTTTAGCGTCCATTTTTTTAGAGCGTTCAGTTTTCATTTCGTACTTTTGCTTTGCCATTTACAATTCCCCCTTCTCCACCTTTATAAAATCTTCAAACTGATTTCCAAAAATATCTGAGCCGTCGCCATAAAAATAATTGTTCGGGCGGATAAGCTGCAGATGCCAGCGTTCTTTTCCCTGATCATCGGCAAGAGGAGCTGCAGAATAATAGAATTCACCGGTGTAATACTTTATAAACTGTCCCGATGTATATTTACCAACAATCTGACCATTTTCATATCGGACACACTCGGTAAAATTAAAAGTGATTTTTCTGGAATTTATTTTGTAGGTTCCAGTCCAAACAATTATATTTGTAGAATCTGCGTAAGAAACTCTAAGCGTTGCCTTGTGAGCAGGCTCAAGAATTAAATGATGATAGTAAAGGTCTGCATTGTCATCAAGATTCTGCATAACCCATTCGCTGTCGTAAAAAGGACTTGATTTTTCATTAAAGCAGCCGGTCAGAAAAAGAGGAAATAGAATTATGAATAAAAAATTTAATTTCTTCATAAAACTCATTTATAAAAAAGATTGTCGGGTCAAGCCCGACAATGACACAATCATCGTCAAGCCCGACAATGACACATTCTGTCATTCCCGCGCTTGACGCGGGAATCTCTCTACACCAACTCCTTCAAATAACCCTTAAGTGTTTCTATTTTGCGTTCACTTTCTGCAAGTCTGTCCCGTTCTTCCTGAACAAGTTCGGCAGGAGCGTGCTGTGCAAAGTTTCCGTTGAGCTTATTCTGGCTCATGCGGGCATAGCCTTCTTCTTTTTCCAGGGTTTTCTGGAAGCGGGTTATGAGCTGTTCCTTATTGATGTTTTCGTCAACAAGAATGAACGACTCAAAGCCTTTTCCTACTGTACCAATTGAAGACTCAGGCTTAGCTTCTACAAAGTCAATCTTTGCAATACCTGCAAGAAGCTGAATCATTTCTACCTTTTCGCGACAAACTTCGGCTTCGCTGCCCTTTTCTATGCGGATTGCAATGTTGATTTTATTTGCAGGGTCAATTCCACAGTCAACACGCAGGGCTCTTGTTTTACCAATGAGTTCCTTAAGAACTTCAAAGCGAGCTTCAATTTCAGGATTTTCGCGGCTTGCAATTACTTCCGGATAAGGTGCTGTAATAAGCATACCTTCATGTTTTTTAACAGGAAGTTTTGCATAAATTTCTTCTGTAACAAAAGGAAGATATGGATGAAGCAAGCGAAGGTTTTCTTCAAGAATGTTCATAAGAACACTAGCCTGACGGTCTTTTTCCTTGTCGTCGCCGTTCTTAAAGTTAATCTTTGTTGCTTCTACATACCAGTCGCAGAACTCATTCCAGAAATATTCCATAAGGGCACTGGCTGCATCGTTGTAGCGGTAAGTTTCCAAAGCTTCGCGTGCAATTTTTGTTGCATTGTTTAAACGGCTGTAAATCCATTTATCAAGTTCTGTAAGGTCGGCATCTGTTACCGGAACAAGGTTTCGGCCTTCAAGGTTTCCTAAAAGATAGCGGCTTGCATTCCAAACTTTATTACAGAAACGTGAACCAAGCTTAAAGCTGTCTTTATCAATAAGAACATCCTGTCCCTGAGCACACATAAATCCAAGAGTGAACTTAAGGGCATCGGCACCGTACATGTCAATAATTTCAAGAGGGTCCATTCCGTTTCCAAGAGACTTTGACATTTTGCGGCCCTGCTTATCGCGAACAAGTCCGTGAATGTAAATATCATGGAAAGGAGCTTTTCCTGTAAACTCAAGACCAGCCATAATCATTCTGGCAACCCAGAAGAAGATAATATCATAAGCAGTTACAAGCGCTGTTGTAGGATAGAATTTTTTAAGGTCATCTGTATCCTGAGGCCAGCCCAAAGTACTGAACGGCCAGAGCCAAGAGCTGAACCAGGTGTCGAGAACGTCTTCATCCTGTTTAAGGTCTTCAGCGCCACATCCACATTTTGGACATTTAGTTGGGTCTGTACGGCTAACAATTACTTCACCACACTTCTGGCAGTACCAAACAGGAATTCTGTGTCCCCACCAGATCTGGCGGCTAACACACCAGTCGCGAATATTTACAAGCCACTGTTCGTAAGTATTTTCCCATTTCTGAGGGAAGAACTGAATTTCTCCAGCTTTCCAGGCAGCAAGAGCTTTGTCGGCCATTGGCTTCATTCTTACAAACCACTGGTCGCTAAGGTATGGTTCAACTACAGTTTTACAGCGGTAACAGTGACCTACAGAGTGAACCATTTTTTCTTCACCCTTGAAAAGTCCTGCTGCAGTTAAATCTTCAATTACAAGTGCGCGTGCCTGCTCAGGTTTAAGTCCACGGTATTTTTCGGGAACATTTTCGTTCATGCGGCCGTCCGGTGTAAGAAGATTTACAACTTCAAGGTTATGTCTCTTTCCTACTTCCCAGTCGTTAGGATCATGAGCCGGAGTGATTTTTACCATACCGGTTCCAAACTCTTTGTCTACATAATCATCTGCAATAATTGGAATCTCTTTTCCGGTCAATGGCAGCTTGAGCATTTTACCAACAAGTGAGGTATAGCGCTCATCAGTCGGGTTTACAGCAACAGCAGTATCACCAAAGAAGGTTTCCGGTCGGGTTGTTGCAACTTCAATTTTTCCGCTTCCGTCTGCATATTCGTAGTAAAGGTGATACATTGCACCCTGAGTATCTTCGTGGTCTACTTCGTCATCGGCAAGAGCAGTTCCACAGCGAGGACACCAGTTTACAAGACGCTTACCACGATACATAAGACCGCGTTCATAAAGAGTTACGAATACATCGCGAACTGCGGCACTCAAGCCTTCATCATAAGTAAAACGCTCTCGGTCCCAGTCTGTTGAGTTACCAAGTTTTTTCTGCTGTTTTACAATTGTATTGTGATGATCTTCTTTTACAGCCCAGGTGCGTTCCAAAAATTTTTCGCGTCCAAGGTCGTTTCGTGTAAGACCTTCTTTTTTGAGCTGACGTTCAACAACGTTCTGTGTTGCAATACCAGCATGGTCTGTACCAGTAAGCCAGAGAGTATTATCACCCTTCATTCTGTGATAGCGAACAACAATATCCTGTAAGGTGTTATTGAGTCCGTGACCCATGTGAAGAACACCGGTTACATTTGGAGGAGGAATGACGACGGAATATGTAGACTGGCATTTTTCACACTGGCAATGTACCGGGCTTGCTTCATCGCTTGCCGGCTTAAAATAACCTTTGCTTTCCCATTCACTGTAGATCCTGTCTTCAAATGACTTAGGGTCATACGCCTTTTCTAATTCGATTGCTTTCATATTCCGTCCTCCAAAAGCATTTAAAATATTGCAAAAATTATAATGTATTTGAGGAGGTTTTTCAATGTGGTTTCGACAGGCTCAACCACCGCACTATTTCATGTGAGGAAGTTCATCCAGAGATTTGATATCTGTGCCAATGGTGCCTGCATTCTGTTCATCTTTTTCATCTTCGTAGGTCTGCTGCTTGTGAATGTACATTATGCTGTCGGCTTGATTTATATAATCTACAAGAGAATGTCCTGATTCCGGATCTGTAAGTATATAACCACAGCTTATTGTAAGCGGATATGCCAGTTGCATGGAATCGACTTGATTTTTTAAATTTGCATTCATGCGGTCAATGTAATTCTGAACAAATTCTTCGCTCTGGCACTCGCCTACTGCTATAAATTCATCTCCGCCATAACGGATTCCAACCCATTTTTCTGGTATTTCGGTAAGAAGAGCATTTGCAACAGTGCGGATTGCCAGGTCTCCGTGAAGATGTCCAAAATTATCATTTATGTGCTTCATACGGTTAATGTCTGCAAACACTATTGCACATTTCTTTTTCTTTTCGTTTGCATAAGTAAGAATTGGAACTGCATTCTGTTCCATACCAAAGCGGTTATTTAAACCTGTAAGCTGATCGGTATTTGAAATATTACGCAGAGCCTTATTCATTTCATCAAGCTTACAGTTTTTACGGTATTGTTCCAGATTATAGTTAATCTGAATCATATAATGATTGAGAGAAGTATCCCAAATTAAATCTATGGCATCGCTAAGAACAATATAACCAAAAAGATTGTCATCAAAGTGCATTGAAGTAAAGGTATAAACTACAGGCTTATCACCCTTTTTGTAATTTGGAATAAGTTCCTTTCGTTTAAAATCACCTAAATATTTTGCCTTATTATCTTTTACTGCAATAAGACAACACATGTTTTCGGTATATTCCTGTTTAATTTTAAAGGAACTGCTTATTAATGTTTTTCGCGCACTGCTGTCAAGAATAAAATAAAAATCTTTGCCTGCAAAATTATTTGTTTTTGAATAGTAATCAAGCATATTATTTTTTAAATCTTCATAAGTAGAACCTTTAAAAATAGAACCAATCATCTCTGAAGAATTGTTCTGTTTTACAAAGCCTTCCATTTCATTCATATAGGCACGAATACAAAAATCATGACGCACAGGCTCTGCATCTTCTTTTGAACGACAACCGCAGCTTTCATTTTTAACAAAGGCAGAAGATACAATAACCTGATCTGCATGAGAAGTTCCTTCAACCTTTTCCATCAACTGCCAGGCTGCGATATATCCTATTTTTTCATAATCCTGATAAACTGTTGTAATAGAAGGATAGAAGGTTTCGGCATAAGCAATTTTATCAAAACCTGTAACTATAAAATCTTTTGGAACCTCATAACCAAGTTTATTCAAACCAACACAGGCTGCAATTGCGTTGTAGTCGTTTGCACAAATAAATGCATCGGGTTTATCAGGAAGCTGTGCATAACGCATTGCATCAGCCATAGCAGTAAGGTATTCCCAGTTTGTATAACTTATATTTTCATCTTTAAGCTCAATTCCATTTGCGGCTAAGGCCTGTCTTGTTGCATCAATTCGCTCATTCGAATCGGGATGTTCTTTTGAACCAGCAAGAAAAACAGGATTTTTTATATGATGCTCTTTTACAAGATGATCAACCATCTCGTACATACCTTTGAAATTGTCTATTCCTACAAAATCAACACCTTCTACCGGAAGTCCTACACTTACAGCAGGAATATTTTTTGAAACAAGTTTTTTGGCAATGAGATTTGGAATTTCGGTGGAGTTAAGCATTTCGGAAAAAATGATTACACCGTCAAATTCTGAATAATCTGTTAAGGTAAAAATTGCATTTTCGCCGGCATTGCGGGAATCTGATTGTGCATAAGCAGCAAAACTCAAAAAAAGGAATACGTCTATATTAAGTCTGTCTGTTACAGAACGAATTCCTTTTAGTGCATGAGAAATACTCTGGTAGTTCCAGCCGTTTGCAAGTACTGCAATTTTGCGTTTCATTATCTTTAAATTATAACACAGGTTTTTCTATTCGTCTAATGTAATTCTATTACCTGTGTATAAAAAGTAATAACGTCCTTTTGCTTCTATGAGCTGGTCGTGAGTTCCTCGTTCTATGATTTTTCCGTGTTCCAGAACTATAATTTCATCGGCATTGCGGACTGTTGAAAGGCGGTGCGCAATTACAAAGGTTGTACGGCCGCTCATAAGTGAGTCCATTCCTTTTTCGATGAGTGCTTCTGTACGCGTATCAATAGAAGAAGTTGCTTCGTCTAAAATTAAAACCGGAGGATCTGCAACTGCGGCACGGGCAATGGCAAGCAACTGACGCTGACCCTGACTAAGACTTGCACCGTCTCCTGTGATTACTGTGTCGTAACCATTTTCAAGGTGGCGGATAAAATGATCTGCATTTGCAAGCTTTGCGGCTTCGTAAACCTGAGCATCGCTGGCATTCAAATTTCCGTAGCGGATATTTTCGCGGATTGTACCTGTAAAAAGGTGTGTATTCTGCTGAACCATACCAAGAGAACGGCGGAGAGAGTCCTTACTTATGTCATTAATAGGAATGCCGTCGTAGGTAATCTTACCCTTGCCCTCTTCTACATCATAAAAGCGGGTAAGAAGATTGATTGTTGTAGTTTTTCCAGAGCCTGTAGAACCGACAAGCGCAATTTTCTGACCAGGTTTTGCGTGAATGTTTATGTCTGTTAAAACTTCTTTTTCCGGTACATAACTGAACGAAACGTGGTCAAACACAACTTCACCATTGAGCTTTTTGAGCGAGCCGTCTGCAGGATTTTTCCAGGCCCAGGTTCCTGTGTTTGCAAAAGACTGAACAAGAACTTCTTTCCCGTCCTGTTTTGCTTCGCAGGCATTTACTAAAGCGTAGTTTCCTTCATCAACTTCAGGGAGCTCGTCTATAATACCAAAGATTCGTTCTGCACCGGCAAGGGCGTTCAACACACTAGTTGCCTGCTGGCTCATCATGGAAATCGGCTGACTGAAGGAGCGGGTATACTGCAAAAAGGCTGCAATTGTACCAATATTAAGGGTTCCAAGCAGGAAATTTGTTGGAGCGGCGCCA
This sequence comes from Treponema sp., assembly GCA_017617115.1. Lineage (GTDB taxonomy): Bacteria > Spirochaetota > Spirochaetia > Treponematales > Treponemataceae > Treponema_D. The sequence continues at coordinate 2,263 of JAFZXA010000099.1, read as the reverse complement.
CTGTGCTGCATAATTCCAACGGCGGCGGCAACCATAGAAACAATTGCATACTGAATGTGCGCACTGTTTCCCATAATAGGCCACATAAGTCCACCAAAGGTCATGGCAGCAGTTCCGGCTTTACGAAGGTCATCGGCAAGGTGATTGAATTCATTTTTAGCACGTGTTTCGTGATTAAATACTTTTACAACCTTCTGTCCTTCAATCATTTCTTCTATAAAACCGTTCATTTTTCCAATGCACATCTGATTCTGGCGGAAGGCATTTGCAGAACGTTTACCAATGCCCATAATAAGTCTTGTAATCAAAATCATTGTGACAATCATTACAAGCGTGAGCATCGGGCTAAGAATAATCATCATTACAAAAACAGAAATTACAGTAAGCGAAGAAGAAAACAGCTGCGGGATAGTCTGACTCATCATTTCGCGCAGAGTGTCTGTATCGTTTGTAAAACGCGACATTAATTCGCCATGGGTGCGCTCGTCGTAAAATCTTACAGGAAGCTTTTCAAGATGCTCAAACAAATCACAGCGGATAGAGTACAAAAGATTTGTAGAAATATAAAGCATAAGGCGCGAGTTACAATAAGAAGCAATTACTCCCAAAAGGAACATTGCAAGCACTGCAACAAGCAGGTGTGAAAAACCTGTAAAATCAGGGTTCTGCTGGCCTATCATCGGGATGATATAGTTATTGAGCGCAGGCTTGATTAAATATGCACCGGCAACTCCTGTTAATGAGTTTATAAGAACGCAAAGGAAAACTACCGGCCATAGTACCTTGTATTTTCCCATGTATTTTATGATTCTTTTTATTGTATCTTTTGCATTTTTTGGTTTTTGGAATCCTCTTTTTGGTGGCATTAGTCTTCACCTCCTGCAAGGTCTGCGTCTCCGCTACCCTGCTGCTGCGATTCAAATACTTCGCGGTAAATTTCGTTTTTACTAAGAAGCTCGTCGTGAGTTCCAAAGCCGCTTAGGGCACCTTCGTCTAAGACAAAAATAACGTCTGCATCTTTTACAGAAGAAATGCGCTGGGCAATAATGATTTTTGTAGTATCAGGAGCAATGTCGCGCAGAGCTGTACGGATTCTTGTTTCTGTAGCCGTATCTACTGCCGAAGTGCTGTCGTCAAGAATAAGGATTTTTGGATTTTTTAAAAGGGCACGCGCAATACAAAGACGCTGCTTTTGTCCGCCGCTGACGTTTACACCACCCTGACCAAGCATTGTTTCATAACCATCCGGGAAAGAGCTGACAAAGTTGTCTGCATCTGCTGCCTGACAGGCTGCTTTTAGCTGTTCGTCTGTTGCATCAGGATTTCCCCAGCGTAAGTTTTCTTTAATAGTACCACTGAAAAGCACGTTCTTCTGGAGCACCATTGCAACACTGTCGCGTAAAACAGAAATATCATAGTCGCGTACATCGTGACCGCCGATTTTTACAGAACCACTGAAAACATCATAAAGTCGTGGGAGCAGAGAAACTAGTGAAGTCTTTGAAGAACCGGTGCCTCCAATAATTCCAACAACCTGACCGCTTTTGATTTTTAAGTTTATGTCGCGAAGAATGCAGTTATCGGCTTTTTTGTTATAGCTGAAGCTTACATTGTCAAACTCAACAGATCCGTCCGGCACCTGCATAACAGGATTTTCCGGGTTTGTAATATCAGACTTTTCATCAAGAACTTCGATAATACGTTTGTTAGAAGCCTTTACCATAATGAGCGAAACAAAAACCATTCCAAGCATCATGAGCGAAGAAAGAACCTGAGTTACATAAGTAAAAAAGCTTATAAGTTCACCGCTTAGCATAGTGCCGGCAACTACCTGCTTACCGCCAAACCACATTACCGCAATCATAGAGATATACATTACAAGCATCATGAGCGGCATGTTAAAGATAATGACCTTTTCGGCCTTTACCTGTGCAGTGCGGACATCATCTGCAGCCTTGCGGAATTTTTCTTCTTCATATTGGCCGCGGACATAAGCTTTTACAATACGTATTCCAATAAGGTTTTCCTGAATTGCAGCGTTGAGCCCGTCAAACTTTTTCATCATGCGTTCAAAGCGAGGATGTGCAATAGAAGAAATAATAAGAATACCAATTGCAATAACAGGAACAGCAATAAGGAAAAGCACTGCAAGCCGCGAATTGATTTTAAATGCCATAATTGTACCGGCAATAAGCATGAACGGAGAACGAACGCACATATGAATGAGCATGCGGTAAACGTTCTGAGCCATATTTACATCGGT
>JAFZXA010000098.1 GCA_017617115.1 Treponema sp. | reverse complement strand
TATTGGTGGTTCTGAACGCGAAGAAGATTACGACAAACTGCTTGCAGAAATCAACCGCCGCGGAATGGACGAAAGCATTTACGACTGGTATCTTGATTTGCGCAAGTTTGGTACAGTTCCTCATTCAGGCTTTGGTCTTGGATTCGAACGCCTTATGCGCTATGTAACAGGTATGGAAAATATCCGCGATGTTATTCCTTATCCTCGCGCTCCAAAGTTGGCAGATTTCTAGTGAAAAATAAAACACCAAAGATTAAGATCAAGCTTAAGCGTTCTCAAAAACTTACCAAACTGGGGCAGATAATTTACCTTACCTGCACCAACTTTGGCAGCAACAATCTTTTGGAAAGCGCCAGTGCCTGTTCCTTTGGTTTTATTTTTTCTTTTGTACCACTCGCTCTGATTATTTTTACAGTACTCGTAGGAATAATCAGGGTGTCACCGGGCATTCTTGAATATGTAAACGCCTTTGGTGCCGAAATTGAATCTTTTGTAGACATCAAGCCTTTTATAAATAACATTCTGAACAAAAAGAACTTTCACTTTTTTGATATTTTTCTTGGTGTGTGGATTATCTGGATGGCACGAAAAATGTTCCTTTCAATTATCCGTGCCATGGCAATGATTTTTAAACCTGCAATTAAACGCAAAGGCATTCTTAATCAGGTATTAATGTTTGTCTCGGAATTTATTCTTGTTATTTTTATTGCTTCGATTATTATCTTTATGTTTGGTTTTAATCAGTTAGTTTCATCTAACTTTTCTGAACCTCTCAAAGAAATATTACCTTCAATCGTAAATCAAAATTCCCATACAATAGTTTCTCTTTCGATGTACTTTGTAATTTTTATCAGTACATTTTATGTTTATAGAGTTGTATCAGGAACAAAGCCTCCTTTGAGACTTTGTTTTATATATAGTCTGCTTGATACCCTTTGTTTCTATTTTATTTCACATTGGGTAACAAAGTTCATGAACCTTACAAACTACAACATTGTGTACGGAACAATCAGCACAATCATTGTTTTGATGATGAAGGTTTATTTCTTCTTTATCTTCTTTCTTTTCTTTGCACAGATGATTTATGTAACTCAGTATTTTGAGCTTTTGCTAAAATGCGAAGTCTACCTTTTGCCAGACAGTGAAAACCGTGGCTGGATGGTACAGTTGCGCCGCATGCTTTTTATAAATCCTGCTGCACTCAAAACCGCCACAAACACAAAATTTGTAAATCAAGGCGAAGTGATTTTTAATTCAGATGACAAAGCAGATTCTGTTTATTACATCCGAACCGGTACAATTACTGAACAGTTTGAAAATGGCGAAAGTCATGTTTTTGAAAAAGGTTCCTTCGTTGGCGACACCCTGTGCCTTCTGGACGAACGCTTCCGTGGTACAGGAGTTGCAACTACAGACTGCAAACTGATTATTTTTACCCAAAATGAATTTAAGGAACTTATGAAAAAATCGCCAAAGGCAGCCTCAAAAGCATTGTCTAAGCTGGCGGAGATTTAATTATGGACGAAACTATTAACGAAGAAATCACAAACGAAATCACAGAAGAAACTACCGACGAAATCACTTTTGAAGACTTAGGCCTTGATGAATACGCTTTGCGTGCAGTTGCTAAAAAGGGGTTTGTTACTCCTTCGCCTATTCAGGTGCTGGCAATTCCTCGACTTTTGAATGGGGATGCTAACCTTATTGCACGGGCACGTACAGGAACTGGTAAAACTGCTGCATTCGGTCTTCCGATTATTCAAAACATTCACAATAAATCTGACCACGTTGAGGCACTTATTCTTGAGCCGACACGTGAGCTTGCTATGCAGACCTGCGAGGAAATGAAATCCTTTACCGGCAACAAATATCCTCGTACTACTGTGCTTTATGGTGGTGCTTCTTATGTGGCTCAGATCCGTGAGCTTAAGGCTGGATGTGAAATTGTTGTTGGAACTCCTGGCCGTATCAAAGACCATCTTGAACGCAAAACACTCGACCTTAGCAAGATTAAATATTTTATTCTTGATGAAGGCGACGAAATGCTGGATATGGGCTTTATCGACGATATCCGTGAGATTTTTGAAAAGTCGAATACTGATGCGCGAATCCTATTGTTCAGTGCTACTATGCCTGCTCCTATTCTTAAAATTGCGGCAGACTTTATGGGCGAATACGACATTATCGAAGAGGAAAATGTTGTTGACGAGGCGCTGCTCATTGACCAGAAATACTGGTTTGTAAAAGAAAGCGAAAAGACAGAGGCCCTTGTGCGTCTGATTGATTCTTCGCCTGATTTTTACGGACTTGTTTTTACAATGACTAAAATGGATGCCGACCGTGTTACCCGCGAGCTTGACCTGAGAGGTTATGAAGCAGCTGCACTCCACGGCGACATTATGCAAAACCAGCGTGAAAAAGTTCTGGAGCGATTCCGCTTAAAGAAAACACGCATTCTTGTTGCAACAGACGTAGCTGCCCGCGGTATTGATATTACAGGATTGTCGCATGTTGTAAACTACTCTCTTCCTTTTGATACTGCAACTTATGTTCACCGAATTGGTCGTACAGGCCGCGCCGGAACTACAGGTATTGCAGTTACTTTTGTTCGACCCGAAGAAAGACGCAAGCTTGGATATTTTATTAAGAATGCAGAAAAAGCTACAAAGAAAAAGCTTGTTGAAGAAAAGGTGCCTACTGTAAATGAGGTGCTGGCACTTAAAGAGACCCGTGTGATGAACGAACTTAAGGAGAAGTTAGATAAAAATACTCCTACTGAAAAATTCACTACACTCGCACAGGAAATTTGCAAAGACCAGGAAGCGCAGGCTGTTGTTGCATCCCTTCTTTCCGTCATGTACGGCGAAAAGCTTAGCCCTAAGCATTACGGAAAAATTACTACAAAGGACTTAGGCCCTCGCGGAGACCAGACCCGCATTTTTGTTTCACTTGGAAAAAAGGACGGTTACCGAGCACGCGAGCTTGCAGAATTCTTTAGTAACCTTCTGCACATTCCCGGCCGCATGGTTGATGATATTGATGTTGCACAGGAGTTTTCACTTGTTAGTCTTCCGGCTGCTGCTGCCAAAAAGGCAATTGAAATGTCGCGCAAAAACAAAAAGCTTCCGCACATGCATGTTGATGTAAAGGAAGAAGATGGCGGAAGAAAAAGAAATACACGCCGACATGCAGAAGACAAACCTCGCGAAGAAAAACATGCCGGCAGAAAAGCGACCCGAGGTGAGCACTCTTCTAAAAAAGCAGATGTTAAAAAAACAAACCGCCCGAATGTGCATTCACAAACCGAGCGGTCGTCGTCAAGAAAATCTGGTAATAATGCAAGTGCCTTTGTTAAAAAAGGTAAAAAGGCAGAACGATTCTAATTTTTCTTAACTAATTAGCCTGACTATGCCAGGAATACTCTGTTGAGTTTTCACTCTTTTGATATTTAAATGTCCAGGAATCATCATCATTCTGTCTAAGAGAAAAACTTCTGAAAATAGGAACGCCTGTTGCATTCAATCTTGGATTTATATATGTTTCTCCTACATGATCCTCATATGCATAAGGGAATGATAGTGTTTCACCATCAATAACAGTTTGGAATATTCCATCATTAGTAAAAGTAATGGAAATATTTGGAATTCCATTTTCTCCTATTAAATTTAAAACCTTTCCTTTCATAAAATCTTGATATGGAACTATTTTGATATTACTTTGATCCAACGAAAACAAATTTGAATTCTCTGGAGGCATAATATTTAAAGTATAAAAAATTCCAAGAGTAGATATTCCAGGAACATTAAGCATTTCGATTTTATTATCCTGTTCTGCTCTTAGATACAATGTATACGATTTGGATTTTGAACAAAACCAATAATTATTTTGTCCTGGAAGACCTGCAACATTTGAATAATATATAGGATGATTAGATCCATCATCATAAATCAGACTAGATATAAGAGTATACCTATAAAACCCGGAATCAGTTTCTCTATATTGCTCAACATTACTTACATCAACATAAAAGAAATCTGAAGAATCTGTTATTCTAACATCTTTTAAAGGAACAGCTCTGAGTGTATTTATAAAAGAGATTCTGTTATTTTCTTGTATTTCAAACTCTTCTGTGAATAATTTCCAAGCACTCAACGTTGTTCCAATATAGGAAATAAGATTAGTTTCATGCCAATCATCTTTTGATTTATCCTCAGGTTTAGGATTTAAATTTACTTTTAGAGTTTCTGATGTATCTGATAATTGTTTATCGTTAACACAGATTTTAAGTCGAGGGTCATCAGTTAAAAGTGATGGAATTGTATAGCATCCAGCTTTATACATAGCTTTAACACCGATATTCAATCGAACTTTTGTTCCCTTTGGAATTTTTACAGATGCAGCTTTATTTTCTACAGTCAGTGTACCGTTATCTATACCAGTCTCATCATTAGGATTACATAATTGGATACACCACAACCATTCGGGCCAATCATTTTCATCAACAAAAATAGTCATTTCTTCATCTTTTGTTGAATTATGTTTACAAGAAGAAAAACACAAAAGAACAAAAAAAAGAATCATAGAACCAAAGATACAAAATCTTTTCATATAAAACTCCTTACAGTTATGTTAATTTTATTCCACATAAATGAGGTTGTCAAATAAATTGAAAATTCCTTATCTCTGTATTCTTCCAGATCCATTCCCAGCTGCTAACTTTTCAACCTCATCTACGCTAACCATATTGTAGTCGCCTTCGATTGTGTGTTTAAGACATGATGCTGCAACTGCAAACTCAACGGCTTCCTGTGTGGACTTTCCGTTCAAAAGTGAATAAATAAGTCCGCCGCCAAAGCTGTCGCCGCCACCTACGCGGTCTACAATATACATTTCGTATTCCTTACTGAAGCAGTAATCTTTTCCGTCGTACAAAAGGGCTGCCCAGTTGTTGCGATTTGCATTTATTGAAGTACGCAATGTAATTGCAACCTTCTTAAAACCAAACTTGTCGGCAAGCTGTTTTGCTACAGATTTATAGCCTTCCTTGTTAAGCTTTCCGCCTGTAATATCTGTGTTTTCGGCTTCAATTCCAAAAACATCTTTTGCGTCTTCTTCGTTAGAAATGCAGACATCAACATATTTACAGATTTCTGTCATTGCTTCGCGGGCCTGTTCACGAGTCCAGAGTTTTCCGCGGTAGTTTAAGTCGCAGCTAACAGTTGCACCTGCAGTTTTTGCGGCTTTACAGGCTTCAACACAAATCTGGACCATATTTCCACCAAGGGCTGGAGTTATTCCTGTAAGATGGAACCATTTGCAGTCTTTAAAAATTTCCGGCCAATTAAAATCTTCTGGTTTTGCTTCGGCAATTGAAGAATGTGCACGGTCGTAAATACATTTTGATCCGCGCTGGCTGGCACCGCGTTCGTTGTAGTAAATGCCTACTCTGTCGCCGCCACGAACAATATATTCTGTGTTTACACCATAGCGGCGCAAGCTGTTTATTGCAGCCTGACCAATTTCGTGCTTTGGAAGTTTTGTTACGTAATATGCATCAAGGCCATAGTTTGCCAAAGAAACTGCAACGTTAGCCTCGCCGCCACCAAATGTAGAAGTCATTTTATCTACCTGAACGAATCGGAAATATCCTTCAGGTTCAAGTCTTAACATTATTTCACCAAAAGTTACAACTTTCATAATATTTCTCCTTATAATTTATTGTCACGGATTGGATTTTGCTAACGCAAAATCTGAATTAAAAATTGAAACGACGTTAGTCGTTTCGAATCCGTGTGACTATCCTCTTATCTCTTTGACAATTGCACTCGCTTCTTGCGTTAACTTCTCTATTTCCTTAAAGTTCCCTGCATTAATCAAATCCCCCTTCACCATCCAGCTGCCGCCACAGGCTAAAATCTTATCGCACGCAAGATAATCACGTACGTTTGTTGCATTGATTCCGCCTGTTGGCATAAACTTCATCATTGTGTATGGTGCGCTCATGGCTTTAATCATTTTAAGGCCGCCGGCATTTTCAGCAGGGAAAAACTTTACAACATCAAGACCAAAACCAAGTGCAACTTCAAGTTCTGTTGGTGTCATAATTCCAGGGCAAACCGGATATCCTTTTTTAATGCAGTATTCAACAACCTTTGGATTAAGTCCCGGAGAAACAATAAACTTTGCTCCGGCCCCAACTGCTCTGTCAACCTGTTCAATACTAAGAACTGTTCCGGCTCCCACAAACATCTGCGGAAACTTTTTTGCAATTCTACGAATTGATTCCTCTGCGGCATCGGTTCTGAAAGTTACTTCTGCACAAGGAAGTCCGCCTGCAACCAAGGCCTGAGCTAAAGGTTCGGCATCATCTGCTTTGTTCAAAACTACAACCGGCACAATTCCTGTTGCACCAATCTGTTTTAATGTATCGTTCATATTAACCTCTATACACAACTTGCATACTAGTATTCAAGTTTACTATATATTTATATTATACATTTAAAATCAAATTATGACAATCCAAAAAACTCAACAGCATTATTAAAACATATATTTTTTACCATTTGACCAAGAGCCTGTTCATCCCAAGGGAACTCGCCCTGCTCTACCTGATTTCCTATAAAATTACACAAAATCCGGCGGAAATATTCATGGCGCGGATATGACAGAAAGCTTCGGCTGTCGGTTAGCATACCAACATATTTTCCCAAAACAGAAGTACGGGCATAAACACGAATCTGTTCTTCAATTCCATCTTTATGATCATTAAACCACCAGGCAGGTCCAAACTGGCAGTTACGGAAATTTGCGGCCATTGCTGCAAGTGCTTCGTTGTCTTTTGGGTTGAGGTTGTAAAGGATGATGCGTGGGCCTGCATCGGCCCCGGAATAAATTCCATCCAATACCGCACCAAGTTGTGCAATATAATTAAAATCATTAAGGCTGTCTTCGCCAATATTTTTACCAGCCTTGGCAAGCATTGCACTGTTATTGTCGCGAATTGCCCCAATATGAAGTTGCATTACAAAACCTTTTTGTGCATACATTTTTCC
>JAFZXA010000097.1 GCA_017617115.1 Treponema sp. | reverse complement strand
TGAGAAAAACTGCTATAAAGTAATTCTGGAAAGCGGAGCCTGGCGAACAGAGGCACATCAGTTTTACAGGAATCTTGGCTTTGATGACACCGCAAAAAAATCGTTCTTATTAAAGCTCAAGGATTATTAGTGAAGGAATTGAATTATGAAAAAATGGTACGATGAAGAATACGAGTTCACGGTGGAAGTTACCGGCTTTTTGCATGGCGACCACACCGAGCATTATTGTCGAAACGGTGAAGAACCTGGCGACACTTACAAGTGTACTTATGGCTGCCCGGTGAATAAGGATGGATATGGAATCTGCTCTAAAACTATGATGATGCTTTATCCTTTGATGGAAGCAATAAGAAGCGGCGGCGACCTGCAAAATCTTGGCGGCGACAGTAAGTATACAAAAACCATTGTCTGCCCGGATGGCTGTGTGATATTTAAGCTTACTGCAAAACCTCTTGGGAACGAAAACTTTCACAAGGGCGGCTTCTGGGAATATCCGGACGAAACAAAATAATTGACATGATTAAAATGATTGAACAGGCTGTAAAATTATTTTCTCTACAGAATTATGACTGCTGCGAAATTGAAGGTCACGAAGGCGGACGTAACAGGATTTTTGTTTGCAGTAAGGATGGAGAAAAAAGATTCGTACTGCGGATTTCTGCGACAGGGGATCGGACTGAAAAAGACTATCTTGCAGAAACGGAGTTTGTTCATTACCTTGCGCAAAATGGGGCGCCTGTTGCAGATGTGATTCCAAGTGTGAATGGAAAACTGGTTGAAGTTGTTGAAGCGAGTGGGGGTGCGGCTTGTGATGGCGGCGCGACTCCAGTTTTCATCTCGCTGTTTGAATACGCAAAAGGAATGTTGTTGTGCGACAACGGCTACCATTACCGGGAAGGCGTTCCGCTTGAAGAATACTTTTTCAACACAGGAAAAACTCTTGGAAAAATTCATGTACTTGCAAAACAATATGTGCCTGCTACTGACTGCCACCGCCCGGATTATTTTGACAAATACAATATGGATTACATCAATAAACTGATTCCTGACACTCCGGCTGTTTATAAGGATTTGAAAAATGCCATTGCCGCACGGCTTGAAAATTTCCGAGCACTTCCAACCGACACTCAAAACTACGGCCTCATCCACTTTGACTTCAGCGATGGCAATTATCATATAGACATGTCCACCGGCAACATCACAGTTTTTGATTTTGACAACTGCATCTACTGCTGGTACATGTTCGATCTTGCAAATCTATATCTTCACGGCGAAGGCTGGGCACGCAATATTTCAGACCCAAAAGAACGCCAAGGATACATGCAGCATTACTTTGACAAAATCCTTGAGGGCTACAAAACTCAAACCACCCTCGACAACACATTGTTAAATCAACTCCCGCTTTTTATAGATATGGTCCTGCTTGAAAATATCGTAGACGAATTTGAATGCGCTGCCCGCGAAGGCGAAGAAGTTGATTTTGAAGATATCGAGGATGCAGTAAATTGTCTTATGAAAAAATAATCCTTGACAAATTTCAAAACATCTGTAATAGTTTGTATACAAACTATTATAAATTCTGGAGTGTGTAAAAATGAAAGATGTAATTTCAATTATTAAAAAATCAGAAGCAGCTTATCTTGCAACTGTTGATAAAGAAGGTCGCCCGGAAATTCGTGCTTTGCTGAATCTGTGTAATCCAAAGAAGTTTAAAAAACTGGAAGGCAAAACTTTGTTTGTTGAAGGAGAAACTTTGACAATGTATTTTACAACAAACACTTCTTCCAAAAAGGTTCAGAGAATCAGAAACAATCATAATGCTGCACTTTATTTTTGTGAGCCCGAAAAATTCAAGGGAATCTGTGCAAGCGGAACAATCGAAGAAGTAACAGACCAGGCCCTTAAAGAAGACCTCTGGCAGCCCGGCTGGTTCATTTATTATCACAAAGGAAAGACAGATCCTGACTATACAGTGTTGAAATTTACCTCTACAAAAATTGAAGGCTGGTACAACGCTAATCCTCATTATTTTGGAAACGTAAATTCATGATTAAAAAAACTAGAGGAGGAACTCTTTTGTCGCAGGTGCATCAGGTTTGCGGCAGAGTCTGGAATAAAATCTTACGCCAAAACAACATGGCCGATTTAGAAGGAGCTCGCGGCCGGATTATTTTTGCCTTGTGGGGAAAAGACGGAGTCCCTATAAAAACCCTCTGCGAAAAAACAAGCCTGGACAAATCAACGCTCACCGGAATTATCGACCGACTTGAGCGCGACGGATACATTGAACGAAAGCCTTCCCAAACTGACAAGAGGTCCACCTTGATTTGCCTGACTGGTAAAGAACAGGAATTTGCAAAACATATTCAGAAGGTTTCAAATCAAATGAATAAGATTTTTTACAAAGGATTTTCTGATGAAGAAATTATGCAGTTTGACAGCATGCTGGAGCGAATTCTTGTAAACTGTAAAGAAGCTGAATAAGGACAAAACTGAACAATATTTGACAAGATTTCCTGCGTGACTGGGCGTAGAATGAAACCATCAAAGTCGTATGACTTAAGAGGAAAGGAGTGTGACAAATGGAGTGGCTTACAAGTATTCGAAAGGCAATTGATTACATGGAAGAGCATCTGGAAGAAAACATTTCTGCGCAGGATGTTGCCGACCAGGTGTTTATGTCCTCATTCTTTTTTCAAAAAGGTTTTTCGCTGATGACCGGGTACGGCTTGGGTGAGTATATCAGAAACCGCAGACTTTACGAGGCGGCGCTGGACCTTCAGAAAACTGATGAAAAAATAATCGACATTGCTTTCAAATACTGCTATGAAACTCCCGAAAGTTTTACAAAGGCTTTTTCGCGCTTTCATGGGGCCAGTCCATCCGAGGTGCGCCAGGGCTCTATGGTAAAACCATTTCTTCCTCTGAAAATTGAAATTTCTATTCACGGAGGTAATCAGATGGATT
>JAFZXA010000096.1 GCA_017617115.1 Treponema sp. | reverse complement strand
TTTGTCCAGCATAACCATTCGTCCACAAGGTCCCAAAGTTGTTTTAACTGCCTTTGAAATCTGCTCAACACCGCTCAAAAGCTTTTTGCGTGCGTCTTCGCTGAATAACAATTGTTTAGCCATATATATTTACCTCTTTTTATGTTCTTTCTATAAAAGATATTGAAAAAACGGCAAATCGGCAACAAAAAAATGATATTTTCGCACCCTCGTCATTGCGAGCGCAGCACGGCAATCCATGATATAAAGAATTTGACAATACAACATATATGTTGTACACTCAATTCATGGGGATGACAGCAAAACAGGTTATGAAGGTTCTCAAGAAAAATGGGTGGAAACTTGACAGAATTGAAAGTTCGCATCATATTTTCAAAAAGGCTGGTCATAACCGCTCTGTTCCTGTACCATATCACAAGGGTAAAGATTCTGATTTAGGTTTCTTTGCAAAAGAGATATTAAAAGAGGCTGGTATTGATCCCGTAACTCTTAAGGAAATAAAAAAATGATTTATAACTGCGACATTACAGAAGAACATGGAAAATTTATTGTAAGATTTCCTGACGTGCCAAATGCCATGACTTATGGCGAAACAAAAGATGAAGCTTTTGAAATGGCAAAAGATGTTCTTAATGGGATTCTAGCATCGCATGTAGATAACAACTACCCAATTTCTGACCCAAACTATAAAGGCGGATACCCTATTGAAGTTTCTCCAAAGGTCGCATTTGCAATTGAATTAAGAAAAGCACGTGCCGGTCATTCACAAAAAGAAGTTGCTTCAAAAGCCGGTATGACTTACCAGCAATATCAGCGTCTGGAAAACCCTCATAAAACAAATCCAACACTAGAAACCCTGTATAAACTACAGAAGGTGTTTAACAGACGTTTTTTGGCACTATAAAAAATCAGCCTCATATATTTTCCACAGTCCGACAGCCCACATTTCCCTTGTGTTATCCCCCTTTATGATTTATAATAAACTATCTATATTCCATCAAAAAAAGTCCAATCATCAAAAATCGTTCAAAATTTTTTACATGAGGTTTTAATATGAAGAAATTTTTTACACTGATTGTTTCTCTTGGCTTTTTATTTATTTCTTGTGGTAACGCATTCCAAACAAAAGCTCAAAATGGTGATACAGTAGATGTTTCTCTTAATATACCGGTCGAAATACTTGCCTCTATTTCAAGCAGAAGCGTAGCCGCAAATGCTCGTGCAGCATCAAATTCTTTAGAGGTTTCTCTTTTTGTAAATGACGAAGCTCCTATAAAAAAATCCGTGACCGATTTTAAAAAGTCAGTATCAATTTCCTTCCCCGATATCCCGGTTGGCTCAGTTGTAAAAGCCACAGCAGACCTCAAATATAACGGAAAAGAATATTCCGGCGAATCAAAATCAACAATAGTAACTGCCACAGGAACCGAGCTTGCTCTGACATTAAAGGTAAAGGCAGGCTCCAACTCAAACGACACAGCAGGAATTGCTTTATATTTTGATGATATTTTATTGACCACATATCCAAAAGAACACGATACAACAACTCAAACTATTAAAACTGAATTGTTGCAAATGGGATTTATCGAAACAGACGATTTTACCATTCAGGAAGATAAAATTGTTTTAACCGAATCTGGTCTGTCTAAATTTTTAATTGTTATATCAGAAGGCGAAAAAGAACCTGCTGAAGTTCTATTGGTTTATAATAAACGAATGATAGGTGCATTGTCTTCGAAAACTGCTGGATTATTACAAAATGTCTTAGCACCATCAGATTATGAAATTACACATAATGGTATGGTTTTGATTGTAAAGAGTCAAAGAGCTATACAAGAATATTATATGTTAATGGGTGATGATCATGATATTTTTGAGAATGAAGTTTCTGGACTGATTTCAATTAATGAAAGTAAATTGTTATTTAATTCTTTTAATGATTATTCAGCAGAACATGACCGATATATGAGTACAATATCACTTGAAGATATTCTTGATGGCAAACATCTTTCAAATGACGATACAGTTGCCTTTGTATTAAAAACCAGCGATGAGCAACCAGTTGATATTTTTAGTACAAATAGTGTTAGTCAGTTTTATTATCAGCTACAGATTGATGACTGGCAGGAAGTATTTGTAGAAAATGATGATATTGCAGGATTGTTTGAAAACAATAATTGTATAAATTTTGATATTCAAAGTAGTAATAAATATACTTTTGTTATGCCGTTAAACTTAATTAAAGATCCGGAAGATTATAGTAAACTTCAATTATTCTTTGATTGTCCAAAAGGAACAGAAGCAGAAAGTTTTGAACTTAAGTGTTCAATAAACTATTACATTTTCCCAGCTGCACAGAATGCTTTTGTATTTGGAGTAGGAACTAATTATGATGATGCTACTAAAAATGTTTATCCGTATCGTTATGAACTTGATTTACCGTTAGCTAATATATTTGGAACTATGTACACGCTTAATGGAAAAGAAAACGTAATGGCTATGATAACTGGAACAGTAAATTATTATAAACCTGGTGATAATATTAGTTCACAGCAGTTATATACAAGTACTTATGCTTTCCATGGTGAAGTATATGATAGAGCACAATATACTGTTGCTGAAGGATTTAAACCAGCTAATAATGAATACTACCATCCGTTGAGTAATGATGAGGAAGGGAACACAAAGGACCTCACGGTAATAAATGGAAACTTTAGTGGTCTTGACGGGTATGTATTTACTAATATTCAAACACCTTTCTATGATGCAGATGGTTCTGTTTCAGACTTCCCTTCTCATAACTACCGCTTCCAGTGTTATACACCTTGTTATTGTCCGTCAGAATCAGATTGTAATCCTTCGGTTTTACTTGTAATAAAAGATTTCAATATCATCATGACCGTTTCTCAATAAGCATCTCCGCATCAGCTTTACCCTGCCTTAGCTCCAGACTTGTATAAGTTTGTTCAGCTTTTTTGGCAGGGTCTTTTTTTTGCGGCTTCTTTTTTAAGGTCTGCTGCACCGTCCACGAAGAACTTCGGTTCATCATAGAATAATATTCTTTGTCGTCCATAAAATTAGTATATTAAAATCGCGGAAATTGTGCTATAATAACATAATTCAGGAGGCATTTTATGGACTTGATGAAGCTTCAGAACGGAAGCGATGTGCGCGGAGTTGCAGTAGAAGGTGTAGAAGGCGAAAACGTAAACCTTACCCCAGAAATTGCATCAAAAATCGGGTGCGCATTTGTAAGCTGGCTTAGTGCAAAAACAAAAAAATCGGCAGCTAACCTTACAATTGGTGTTGGCCGCGATTCCCGTGTTTCTGGTCCCGCTCTTGCAAACGGACTCATTGCCGGCATTCTTAGCACAGGTGCAAATGTTGTAAACTGCAGCATGGCAACAACTCCTGCAATGTTCATGTCTATTGTTTTTGAACAGACTAAATACGACGGCTCTGCAATGATAACCGCAAGCCATCTTCCATATAACCGCAACGGAATTAAATTTTTCGACGCCGACGGAGGCCTTGAGCACGAAGATATCACAAGCATTTTGCAGATTGCAGCCCAGCTCCCCGAAGACTACGTTGCAAACACAGTAAATAATGCCGCAGTAAAAATGGTCCCTGATTTTGATTTGCTTGGAGTTTACGGCGACTACCTGCGTAACAAAATTGCCACAGCTCTTGAATCTCTTGGCAAAGGCGACAAACCGCTTGCGGGGCTTCACATTGTAGTAGACAGCGGAAACGGTGCATCGGGATTTTTTGTAGACAAAATCCTCAAGCCGCTTGGGGCAGACACAACAGGCAGTCAGTTCCTTGAACCCGACGGAATGTTCCCCAACCATATTCCAAACCCCGAAAATAAGCAGGCCATGGAAGCAATCCGCAGTGCAGTACTTGCAAACAAAGCAGACCTTGGCTTGATTTTTGATACCGACGTTGACCGAATGAGTGCCGTGCTCAGTGATGGCAGCGAAGTAAACCGCGACTCAATTATTGCCATGATTGCAGCAATTCTTGCTCCGGAATATCCTGGCAGCACAATTATTACCGACAGCGTAACAAGCGACCGCCTTACATACTTTTTGCAGGATGTTCTTGGACTCAAACACCTTTGCTACATGCGCGGCTACAAAAATGTAATCAACAAACAAAAGGAACTCAACGCCGCAGGAACAGTTGCCCCTCTTGCAATGGAAACCAGTGGCCACGGTGCCCTTAAAGATAATTACTTCCTTGATGACGGAGCTTTTCTTGCAGTAAAGCTTGTAATTGCTCTGGCACAGGCAGCCGCTGCAGGCAAAAAGCTTGACAGTTTAATAGAAAAACTTCCTCCGCTTGTAGAAGAAGGCGAGTACCGCTTTAAAATTTCAGGCGATGATTTTAAGGCTTATGGTCAGAGCGTTCTTGATGAATTTAAAAACCGAGCCGCCGCCGCAGGCTACAAAATGCCGCAATCTTATGAAGGTGTCCGTCTTTCATTCAACAGTGATGATGTTCAGGGCTGGATGCTCCTTCGCCTGAGTCTGCACGACCCTGTAATGCCACTTAATATAGAAGGCGGCCGCAAAGGTGATTTGCCAAAGCTCGTAGAAATTGCCCGCAAGCTCACCGAAGGCTTTGATCGTCTGGACAGGTCTTGCTTATGAACGAAAAAATCTCTCAACTCCAGCAGATAATCGACACCTCTAACAACATCGTCTTCTTTGGTGGTGCCGGCGTTTCCACAGAATCAGGCATTCCCGACTTTCGCAGCGTAGACGGCCTTTACAACCAGCAATGGAAATATCCGCCCGAAACAATCATAAGTCATTCATTTTATCTTCACGACCCGGTAGAATTTTACCGTTTTTACCGCGCCAAGCTGCTTCCAACAGGCTTTGAACCAAATGCCGCCCACTACAAGCTCGCCGAACTTGAACAAGCCGGAAAGCTCAAGGCCGTAGTCACCCAGAACATAGACGGCCTTCATCAAAAAGCCGGCAGCAAAGTTGTTTACGAGCTCCACGGCAGCACGCTAAGAAATTATTGTACCGGTTGCCGCGAATTTTACGACGACAAGTTCATTGCCCAAAGCGAAAACGCCCCCGACAAGCTCCCTCACTGTACAAAATGCGGTGCCCTTGTAAAACCCGATGTAGTTTTATATGAAGAAGGCTTAAACGACGAAGTAATCACCGGAGCCGTCAACGCCATAGCCGCCGCCGACACTCTCATAATTGGTGGTACCTCCCTTGTAGTATACCCCGCCGCCTCTTTTGTAGATTATTTTCACGGAAAAAATCTGGTATTGCTAAATAAATCCGAAACCAGCAAAGACTCCTATGCCGACCTTGTTATTCATGAACCAATCGGGCAGGTGTTGAGTCAGATTACTGTTTCACATTAATTCGTTTTTGCAGTTCCAGAACTTTTTCAAGCGGAAGTTTAAGACATCGTGATACCTTTTCGGGAGAGTCACCGTCGGTTAGGAATGCAATGGCATCTTCTTCGCGTTGTTCCTTTTTTCCTTCAATTCTTCCTCTGCGTAAACCTTGGCGAATACCTGCATTTTTCATTGTTATTTCATCAGAAATGCGCATCCAGTAATGAGTTTCTTTCTGCCAGTTCAATTCGTCCTGGCTTATATTCTTTAAAACTGTAAAAGCCATTTTAATGCCTCCGTTTGCCTGGATTAATTGTTGAACATAATTCGCCCGTTTAGGCTTGTGTGCGTACAAGAAGAATTTACCCCACATCTGCGCTTTCGTCAACCTTGAAACATCATCATCAAGTTTTCTGATTTTTGGAAGCTCCATAAAAATGATATTAAGGGTATTAGAAACTGTTCGCCCTTCTTTATTTCTCATCACGTAATGACTTATACTTTCTTTGGATTTTCTATCAAAATAAAAGTTCATTACAGATATCTGAAAAACCTGTGGAACTTTGTCCCAGTCAGTTTTTTTGGGCGTATAATGATTCAAAAGATGTGCAGCATGATATTCAGCACGTCTTCCATAATCACTTTTCTTACCTTTTCCCTGCATTTCAATGTTCGCAAATTTCCCATCAATTTTGCAGTTAATGTCAAATTCCGATTGCTTATCGTCCGCTGTTTCTCCCGATAACTCATTAGGTTGCAAGACTACATCAGTTACTTCCCTCTCAAGAATATCGCACAAAAAGCACGTAAGGGCCTGATGTGCTTCTTCTGAGGCGTCTGTAAACAGAGTTTTAAAGATTGGATCTGCACACGGATTCAACAACGGTTCTTGTTTTAATTCATTGATTTTTTGATTCAAAAAAAATCTCCGTTAAATTGATTTGAACATAATTCCCAAGCCGAAACGCAACTTTATTAGAATTATTTTTCTACATATATATATTGTTTTAAAATGTTAAAAGAGGAAGTTTTTTGCCGCAATTTGTAAAAAATAACACATTTTTAATATTTCGCTTGACAAATAGGGGGGGGGGCGTCATAATTAAAAGGACTATATGTTGGAAAGACAAGAAAAGTCATAAAAACAAAAAGTTTTGTAGGAAGAGAGAACAAAAAAAGTTAAACGATTAAACCCCTTTTTTTACCCCTCCCATGCCCGCAAAATCCTTGTAAATGCCTGTCTCGTCTTGCCAATAAAAAAAAACTAAATCTATTTTTAAAGGAGAAATAGTATGAAAAAAATTATGGTGGCAGTTGCCGCACTCCTTTGTGGTGCAGCAATGCTTTTTGCTCAAACTTCAGAAGTAAAAACAACAACTTCTGGTTTGATTGAAGACGGTGCAATAGACAACCTTGACTTTGGTACAGACATTGACGACGGTCTTACCTTTGTTCAGTTCAATGGCGATGCAAGCTACATCAACTTTGGTTGGGGAAAATGGCTTGCCGATTCATTCTGGCTTTCTATTTATGACAGTTATTTTAACAACAACGGAAAGCTTTCAGACAAAGCAAGCGTAGATAAAACATACGGAACAAAAGACGGAATTAATGTAGATTTTACCGATACAGACAAAACCCTTTCTGTAGGTAACGGCAATTGGAATTTCAATAATACTTTTGGATTAGGTCTTGGTTTTGGTAACTTTGGTACACAGCTTGTATGGCGGGCAGACTGGTATGAAAGACAGGGAGCTACAATAATTGACAATGGTTGGAATGTAACAGCTGGTACAACAACAAACACTTCTGTAGAAACTTATGACACACCAACAGGAACCAAATATGTAGCAAAATATGACAAAATCCAGAATTTCGAACGCTATAATACATTTACTGTAAATTTTGACGGTGCCGGTGCAAAAGACCTTGGCGATGTTGAATTCTATGTAGAACTCAAAAAAGTTTATTTTGGCTGGAATAACACAACTAGAGCAAACAATTACACAGAAACAACAACTGTTCATGGTAAAGATACAGACAAAGTTACAGCTTCTGTAAAAAATATTGATAACACATTTACACCTGGTCTTGCTTTTGAACTTGGCTTTAATCTTCCTTCTGGCGATGTAGTTCAGCCAAAGCTTGTTATTGCCAATGACTTTAGCATGGGCTTAAAAGCATTTAATAAGGCAAAGACATATACAGATGTAAATGATACTCTTGCCACAACAACTACAACTGTATATGAATATTCTGTAAAACCAGGAAAATATCTTGGTATTTACAATACTCTTACTCCAAAGTTTGTATTTGACTTTGATATTTCAGAAGAACTCACTCTTACTGCACAGATTGCTGCAGACATTTATGTAGGAAACGTAAAAGACGGTGCAAATACTTACAAACGAACAGTTACAGAAACAACTCTTACAAAAGCTACTGGCGACAAATATATTGATAAGGATGTTTGGACTAATGCCGATAACACAGATGTAAATACACTTACAACTCGTGTTACTCCAAATTATGCTCTTGGACTTGTTTACCAGATTAAACCAGGTAAAGTAAACCTTAATTTTGGTGTAAATGTTAGCCGTGCTCCATATCAGTGGGTTGTTACAACAGAAACTAACTCAAACATTAATGACACTTATACAAACGAAACAACAGATGCACTTGGCAACAAGAATGGTTACAAAACTGTAACAGTTGATCAGGGTGGAACAGAAAGTAAAGAAGTTGCTTATACTACAGAAAATGCATGGGGTGGTATGTATGGTACATCAACTGCATTCCGCATTGGTGCAACCTGGTTCTTTACAGAAAGCGTTAAGCTTGATGCATACTACGGAAACAGCTTTACAAATCTTGTAAGTGGTGGAAACAACTTTGGTATTGACCTTTGTGTATTGTTCTAATAACAAAAGGAGAACAGCATGAAAAATAATAAAAAATCACTGTTCGCAAAAGTTTCTGGTGTTCTTGCATTATTGACCATGACCGCTCTTATTTTTGCCGGTTGTGTTCAAAACTTTGACGGAACCAAAATAAACTTTGAACAGAAAAAAGAAGAAATAACAAGCAGATACGGAACAGAAAATCCTGCTTGGTCTGGTAATGTAATAATTGCAGACGCTCCCATAGCTCAGGCTTCAAAGACTACAGACATTGATGTTGTAATTGTTAGCCCTTATGAGCTTGATATGACAACTATTGATGGTGCAGTTTCTTTCTATAAGCTCAAGGATAATACTGATAATACTGCATATTATCCAATGCATGATGGTGATGCTCTTAAAAAAGAATTGCTTTATTCAGATGCTGTTGCCTACTCTTCAGGTGATTGCAAAGTAAAAACATCATTTAAGTTTATTGTAAATACCGAAGATGTTACAACAGACTACATTGCTGTAATTGTAGATGCAACAAAGCTTAAGGATACTTTGGGTAATTTTGTACTCAACCTTGATAAAAACGCCAAGGCTGGAGAAGAAAGCGACAGTTTCATTAAATATATTGGAGTTGCAGCAGACAAAGATGGAACTCCTATTACATCTAATTTGACAGCATTGTCAGCCAATCCTCAGGTTAAAGAAAACTTCCGTGCAGAGTACAATCCTGTAAATCCTTCGGGTATTACTGTAACACAAAATTCAGAAGATCATTCAAAATGGGATATTATTATTCCTGCTAGAGATTATGTAACAATTGATCCTTCTTCTGAGTTCGATAAATCTCTTGCCGACACAATGAAAGCTAGCTTTAAGCTTCGCACAACAGGCTTAGACAAAACTTCAGAAAATGTTGACTTGGATTGGGCTTGGAGTGATTCTTCTGCTGGATACAAAGCAACAACTCCAGAACTTGCTTACGGAACAACCTTTACTGTAGTTATGATTATGCCAGAAATTACTGCACCAGATTGGTACACAAAAGTATATGGTCATCCGGGCTTTACAACACAGTACGAAAAGGGCGCAACAATGGATTTGGATGATTTGCTTGAAAATTCTAATCCTAGTTTATTCCCTAAAACAACAGATTATCTCAAAACCGAACCAGATGGTTATATTATAAGCGATTTTTTAGATGCAGATGGTTCAACCTGGTCTGCTGGTAATATCGACCCAGACGACATTGAAGATTATCAGAGAACTCTTTTGATTGTGTCGTCTAGGAGTTCTATTAAAACGCAATATGGTGTATCCAGCAATGGAACTCCTATCAACAAGTATTATTACAAATGGGAAATATCACCAAAAACAACTTTAGCAAATCCTGTGGTTCTTGATGCTTATGATGACTTTATTGTTGTTAAATATGACTCAAGCACCAGTGCTTATGACAAAGTTGAAATTGAAAAAGAAGTTGTAACTAATTCTGACGGAACTCTTCGCACTATTTATATTACAACTAAGTATCCTGTTGAATCAGGTACAGGTTTAAACCTCTGGGTTGGAAGTGGAACAACACTCAAAGAAAATAAAGCTTATACTAACCAGAAAAAATTTGGAACATTCTTTAAAGATGCTTCAAAGGGTGATGCAAGTGGTTATGTAAAGCTTACAGACGATTAAGGAGGATTGAAACATGAAGAAAAATATTTTCAAAACTCTGGCAATTACATTTACTTTTGCTTCACTGGTTCTTACAGGCTGTGTACAGAACTTTGACGGAACAAAAGTAAACTATTCTCAGAAAAAAGAAGAGCTTACCGGTAATTATGGTAACACTAGTTCTGCACAAGGATTGGGATCTTGGAATATCCAATTATCTTCTTCTTCAATTCCAAAAGCTGCAGAAGATACTGAAATCACAGTAACCTTTTCTTCCTGTGCTTTTGAATTAGATAAAGACAGTGTAGAAAAGGCAGTTACTTTCTATAAGCTCAAGAACAATTCAAAAAATAACTATTTTGCACCGGAATATGATGGAGATCTTACAAAGACTCTTATTCATGTTACTGAGCCTCATAGTTATACAGGCAGTGTATCATTCCTTTATAGGGTTGATACAAGCAGTGTACAAACAAGCGAAATTGCACTTGTAATAGATGCAACAAAACTTAAGTACAAAAATGGCAGTGCTGTTCTTAGCAATGACGGAAACCTTAAAGCTGGTGAAACTACAGATACAGTTGTAGAATATATTTCTGTAGGTTTAAAAGCCGATGGAAGCACACCTTCAAAAATTGGTGATACCTACGGAAATCATTATTCAGAGAGCTATACCTGGTCTTCTGGTGCTTGGTTGTCTTATGTAGCCGATTTAGTAGATTCAGAAAGTAAACCAACAGGCGCAAAGCGTTATAAAGTAAGTGCTCCAGACAAGCGTGCTGCTTTTGATGATGATCCTTTGTATGACGACAGCCTTGCAGAAACTCTTTCTAAAATGTTTAAGCTTCAGATTCAGGAACCGGGTACTTCTAAATGGAAAGATGGAGCTAAACTTGAATTTACTTACCATGCAGCAAATTCTACGACAGCAACAGATCCATATTCAAAAAATACTTATACCACAGATACTCCTGTTTTTGAGCCAGGTACAAAGTGGCGCATTATACAGGATTCTTCTGTTGCTTATGGAACAGCCCCTGCCTGGAAAGCAGATGCCTATGGACACCCGGAATTCAAAGATAACAGAAAAGCTTTAAGTACAGTTAAACTTAATGATTATTATGATTATCCAGAAGTTTTTGAAGAGTTTGTTCCTTACGGTGACAAAGACACTCCATACATTTTTGCATGGCCAACTACCTGGACATTTACTTCGGCTGCTACTTCATGTACTGCTTCTGCAGCACAGACTGCTCAAAGAAGTATGTTTACAGTAACAAATCCTTCATCTGGTAAAATTCTCATTAAGCCTGCTGCAAATGTAGTTTTGGAAGGAACAGACGGTTTTATAGTTGTAGATTCAAACAATGCAATTATCGAAACAGAAAAAACTGTTCACACAGATTCTTCAGATGTTGTAGATTACATTTTGCTTACTATTAAAGACAAGTTCTTTAATGGAACAGTTAAAGTATATGTAAACGAAAAAACAACTCTCAAAACAAACACTTACAACGAAAAACAGAAGCAGTTTGGTTGCTATCCTGATCAATCACAAAGTGAACTGTCTGGTTACGTCCTCATTTCTACTACAGAATTTAACATTAGTAATTCGGTAAGTTATGCAGGTGTTCCACAACTTCCTATAACATCTTCCAGCGATTCAGATGATTATACATTTGCCTGGGTTGACGGTCGTGTAAACAGCTATAAGGATGCAGATTTTAAGTATTATCTTAAAAAAAATAAACAATATCGCATTCGTGTATTAGGTGTAGACCAGGATTATTATAATATTTTGTATAATTATGCCAACAACTGGGATGACAGAATGCGCTACGGATGTTGTAAGATAATTGATTCAAAGACAAAAGAAGTTGTAGCAACAAAATACGGCTTCAACGGCTATGATTATTATCAATCATTCACAGTTTCAAAGGATGGCTGGTACATAATTAAGTGCTGTCCATACTTTACAACATCATCTAATTATGACAGCAGCTATTACGGCTGGATGGCATTCCATCTGTACGAAAACTAGCCTGACAACGCAAATTTAAAAAAATCTTCCTTTTAGGAGCCGCCTAACACAGACCCGTCTGTCCCGGCGGCTCCTTATTTTTTTCCCCCTCGTCCTCGCAAGCGCCACGCGGCAATCTACTTTCCCCAATAAAAAATCCACAAAAAAATCACTTTTTTACGCTTTTTTTCATTTTTTCTGCAAAATTTTTGTAGCAAGTCCACTTTTTTTTCTAATATATATATGTAAAAAATTTTTCTCAAAGGAGTTGATATGAGCAATATTGAAGAAAATGTACTTGGACACATCAATGACAAGTACAAAGACAGTCTGTTCCGAAGAGTTTTTGGGGCAGAAGATAAAAGGAGTGCCCGTTGGCGGCTGGAGCTTTATAATGCTCTGAGTGGGCGGAATCACACAAATCCTGATGATCTGGAAATTACAACGCTAGAAAATGTAATTTATATTAAGATTAAGAATGATGTTTCTTTCCTTGTTGATTCTCAGATGAATTTATGGGAGCACCAATCGACACTGAATCCGAATATGCCGTTACGAGGATTACTATACTTTGCTGTGCTTTATCAAAAGCATCTGGTAAATACTGATGAAGCATTGTTTACAACCAAGCTTGTAAAAATACCTGCTCCTCAATATGTAGTTTTCTATAATGGAAACGAAGACGCAGCAGATATCAGCAAGCTTAGACTATCAGATGCTTTTACTAATTTTGAGTCTCAGGGTGATTTTGAATGGACTGCAACAATGATAAACATTAACAAAAATCACAATGTAGGGCTACACAAAAACTGTAAAGCATTGTATGATTACTGTAGTTTTGTTGATAGAATAAAAACTAACATTAAGAACGGCATGAAAAACGAAGCGGCTATTGACGAAGCAATAGATTGGGCTATACAACAGAACCTGCTTGAAGGTCTTATAAAAGAGCAGAGAGCGGAGGTAAGAATGGATCTTTTGACAGAATTTGACCAAGAACAATACGACAGAATCCGCAGACGCGAAGGATATGAAGAAGGAGTTTCACAAGGTGCACAACAAAAAGCCATAGAAGCTGCAAAGAATTTACTTCGAATGAAAGTTGGAACACATGAACAGATTGCCCAAGCACAAAATCTCCCATTAAAGACAGTTCAAGAACTTGCAAAAGAAATAAAATAAGTCATTCTTCCTTTTAGGAGCCGCCCCAAGCAGACCTTTCTGTCCCGGCGGCTCCTTATTTTTTCCCCCTCGTCCTCGCGAGCGCAGCGCGGCAATCTACTCTCCCCAATAAAAAAAATCACTTTTTTTACACTTTTTTTCAAATTTTTCACCAAATTTTTGTAGCAACTCCACTTTTTTTGGCATATATATAGTACAGGAATTTGAATTTCTGCCGGGGCGGTATGTCTTGATAATTTTATTTTATTAAGAAGAGGAAACTATGGAAAAAACAGTTTTCGATAACATTGATCCAGATATGCTGGAAAGGATTAGAGCAATGAGGCTCTTTGATGATGAACTTATGTCTTTGGTCTTTAGTGGGAACATTGAAGTAACTCAATTATTAATTCGTATTCTTTTGAACAGAAACGATTTGACTGTAACAAAGTCAATGACTCAAATTCAAAAGACAAATCTTTTTGGAAAATCAGTCAAGCTTGATATTGTTGCGGAAGATATTTTCAAAACTGAATACAATATCGAAATTCAACGTGCAGGTTCTGGTGCCGGAGCACGCAGAATACGATATCATCAGGCTATGCTTGACAGTCATACTTTAAACAAAGGCGGTAAGTTTAAGGATTTGCCAAATCTTTTTATCATTTTTATGCTGGAAGAGGATTTGTTTGGAAAAGGAAATCCTGTTTACAGGGTAAAGAAAACTCTTGATATAAAAGATGAGTATGGTAATTATTTGCCATTTGACGATGATTGTAATATAATGTATGTCAACGGCGAATACAGAGGCGATAATCCTTTGGGAAAACTTATGCATGACTTTTCTACCGCTAATGCCGATGAAATGTATTTCAAAGAACTTGCAGACAAGATGCGATTCTTTAAGCAAGATGAAGAAGGTGTACAAATGGCAAGTAAGATTGTTGAAGAATATGGTGATATTAGAGCAGCAGAAGCCTTGAAACAGGGAATTCAGCAAGGAATACAACAAGGAATACAACAAAAAGCTGAAGAAGATGCTATGAAAATGTTAATAGAAGGTGATTCTCCAGAAAAAGTTTCTCGTTGTATTGACCTCCCTCTTGAAAAAGTCTTGGAGCTAAAGAAAAGATCACAGTGAAACCATAAAAATTAATTACCAATTTCTTTGTTTCCTTTTAGGAGCCGCCCCAACCAGACCTTTCTGACCCGGCGGCTCCTTATTTTTTTCCCCTCGTCCTCGCGAGCGCCACGCGGCAAACCACTTTCCCCAATAAAAAATCCACAAAAAAATCACTTTTTTACGCTTTTTTTCAAATTTTTCCTCAAATTTTTGTAGCAAGTCCACTTTTTATTCATATATATATATGAAAAACTAATAAAAAGTTTTTCCTCCAATTTTTTGTAGGGGCACCTTCTGCGGGGCAGTCTGCTCTGTGGTGTTCCACAAAACTATTTTGGAGGACTTACCATGTGTAAGCAAATTATCAACAGTTCTGCTGATGAAACAGAACAGCAATTGGAACAAAAGTGGAAAAATGCCACCATCGCAAACAATTTCATCTTTTACAAGGTCATGCAGAATAATGAGGATGTCTGTAAGGAACTTCTGGAAATCCTTCTGCAAATCAAAATTGACCACATTGTCATGCATACCGAAGAAACGATAGAAATTGATTACGACAAGAAAGGCATTCGGCTTGATGTGTATGCTGAAGGTTCTGACAAAGCCTTTGATCTTGAAATGCAATCC
>JAFZXA010000095.1 GCA_017617115.1 Treponema sp. | reverse complement strand
TCACCTCTCTTAATCAGTTCACCGAATACCGGATGAATGCTCCAGCTGT
Organism: Treponema sp.; assembly: GCA_017617115.1. Taxonomy (GTDB): domain Bacteria; phylum Spirochaetota; class Spirochaetia; order Treponematales; family Treponemataceae; genus Treponema_D. The sequence continues at coordinate 29,805 of JAFZXA010000095.1, read as the reverse complement.
CTTTTTTGATAACAGAAATCAACTGCTTTTTAGCATCCTTTGCCTTTGGATACATGCGAGGAATATTTTCGTAAAAGCCGCCGCCTGTAATGTGAACCATTCCATGAACAGCCTTTCTGTATTTTCCAAGCACTTCCATAACAGGCTTTACATAAATGCGTGTTGGAGTAAGCAGCATTTCGCCGATTGTCTTTCCGGTTTCTTTTCCGTCAAGAATAAAAGGATCATCAAAATTCTGCACCAGTTTGCGAACAAGACTAAAGCCGTTTGAATGAACTCCTGTTGAACTAAGTCCAATCAGAACATCGCCAGCCTTAATATCTTCGCCGGTAATCATATCCTTTTTTTCACCAACACCAACTCCAAAGCCGGCAAGGTCATATTTTCCATCATCATAAAAATCAGGCATTTCTGCAGTTTCGCCGCCAAGCAGGGCACAACCGGTATCAACACAACCGTCTGCAACACCTTTAACTAAATCTGCAGCAACATCTGCATCAAGCTTTCCGCAGGCAACATAATCAAGGAAGAACAATGTCTGCACTCCGGAACAAAGAATATCATTTACGCTCATTGCAACACAGTCAATTCCAACAGTGTCATATTTTTTCATTTTGAACGCAATGTCCAGCTTTGTTCCAACGCCGTCGGTGCCGCTTACAATAACAGGATTCTTATAACCCTTAGGCACTTCAAACATTCCGTTAAAGCTTCCTAGTCCTGTGAGCAAGCCCGGGATTGCAGTCCTCTTTGCATGCTCTTTATATTTATTTACCGCACGGTATCCTTCTTCTACATCTACACCACTTTCTTTGTAACTTGCCATTTTCGTACTTCCTCCCTAAAAGCTGATATCTATGCCGTCTTTTTCAGCAGCATCAGCCAAACCTTTTCTAAAATCCTTCAGTTTTGCAGCTAAATCTTTATCCTGAAGGGCCAAAATCTGAAGCGCAAGATATGCCGCGTTCTTTGCGCTGTTAATGCCAACTGTTGCCACCGGAATCTGCGGAGGCATCTGCACTATTGAAAGCAGCGCATCCATTCCGCCAAGGCCATTGGATTTTTCGCTCACACACTCAAGTGGAACACCAATAACAGGAAGTGTTGTAATGCCTGCAATAACACCCGGCAATGCAGCTGCCAATCCAGCTCCGGCAATAATAACCTGAGCGCCGTCGGCCTCTACCTGTTCTACGGTTTTCTTAAGAAGAGCCCCTGCCCTGTGTGCAGAAATAATGTAGGCTTTGTAATCAACGCCAAATTCTGTAAGCACATCGGCAGCCTTTTTCATTGTGTCCTTGTCCGATTTGGAACCAAAAAAAATTGCTACTTTCATAAGTTGAGTATAATGAAAATTGCGAGTTAAAACAACAAGAATAAAAAAAATGACGTTTTTTTCAAAATCTTTCCAAAATTTTTGTAACAAGTCCACTTTTTTTTTAATACTATATATAGCAATTTGGTCAATTACCAAGTAGCAAGACAGTAATGTTTTGATGGTTACGTGCAATTTGGGCAACTTCCAGAAAACAGCACGTAAACAATAAAACATCATTCTGGGGGTTACGTGCAGACTGGTCACTTACCAAACATTCGCACGTAAGCAAGCTAGTGCTGTTTTGGGGGTTACGTGCAGTTGGGGCAAATTCCGCGGATTTGCACGTAACCAATAAGACATTGTTCTAGGGCTTACGTGCAGCTGGAGTTAATCTTTTGGATTTGCACGTAACCTAAAAACATTGTTTAGGGAGATTACGTGCAGATGGAGCAATTACCACAGTTTTGCACGTAACCTGCAAGATACAACTAAAAAAATTACGTGCAAGATACAGTGCTAAGGACATTTTGCACGTAAAATACAGAGGAACAAAATGGAATTACTACAGTTGGCTCAAAATCAATTAATATTGCTCAAGAATTTGAAGGAAAAACTATTGAAAGAACAAGCCACTCCTTTAGAAGGCATTCTGCGGCTTTCAAAAAGCAACGGGACCTTTCAATATTATGTGGAATATGAAAACAAACGCACTTATATTAAAAAGAAAAACCTGCAATTAGCAAAGAAACTTGCTCAAAGAGAATATCAGGCAAAACTTATCCCGCAAATTTCCAAAAATATTGAAACCCTTGAAAATTTCACGTCAACCTATTCTCCATCAAATTGTGAAAACTGTTATTCAAAGCTTCCACTGGCACGAAGACTTCTTATTTCCCCAATTTTTATGGATAACACAACATACGCAAAACAATGGCAGGCACAAAAATTTGAACCCAACAAGGATTTTCCGCAAGGAAACTTTTTTACAACAAGAGATGAACATGTCCGCTCAAAATCAGAGGTGATAATTGCAAATGAACTGAACACAAAAGGCATTCCGTATCATTATGAAGTGCCTCTTAAAATAAACAGTAACCTTACTTTTCACCCGGATTTTTTGTGTCTGAATAAACGAACCCGTCAAGAGTTTTACTGGGAGCACTGCGGCATGATGGATGATTTTGTATACTCCGGAAATCTAGTAAAACGCCTTGCAATATATGCTCAAAAAAACATAATTCCCGGCAAAAACCTGATTATAACAATGGAAACCCGCGAACAACCACTGAACACAAAGAATGTTGAAAGGGTGATTAAGGCATTTCTAGAATAATGACAATGACAAAAAAAATCCGCTGCACTTAGAGTACAACGGATTTTTAGTTTATTTAACTAAACTGTAAGATTAGAAATCTTCGTCGTCAGCGAAGAGACCTGTTGTCTTCTCTTTGTCTGACTTGAATGTAGCAGAGAATTTTTCTCCCTTAGCTGCATTTCCATACATGAATACTTGTCCGTAAGCTTTCTTATCCTTTGTTTCAGCTTCTGACAAATCTCTCTTGTATTCACCAAGTTCTTTTCCGTTAATTGATACTTTATATGTACCTGCAGTTGCCTGTGTTACTGATACAGTCCAAGTATAACCTTCTTCTGCAAGCTTTGTAGGATTTAAAGCATTTGTATCAATCTTTGTAGTTGAATAAGCACCAGATGTTTTTCCATCCAAAGAAGTCCATCTAGCTTTATCCTTATTGCTGTCTGTAGCTTTTACTGCACCATTGATAGCACTATCATTTGTACACATAGATTCCTTAAGTTCGTCTTTAGAAATATTTTCGTATTTTTCAATATAGAACTCATTTGTAGCAGGTCTTACACCAACAAGTACAAAGTCATAGAATTCTTTATTATTTGCATCTTTAGTAAGATGAACATCAAATGCAAGTCCAACAACACTACTTGCAATAGCTGTTACAACTTCATCTTTGCTGTTTTTAATAGGCAAAGTAATCTTTGTTTCAATTGCAGAACATTTCTTGCTAGCACTTAAAGCAACGAAGGCACGAGAATAAGCTGCATCTGCGCCATTAGCATCTTTAAGATCTCCTGTAGCATCAAGCTTGAATTCCTTGCTCCATTTTACACCAGAAGTATCTGCATCACCAAACTTAGCACATCCAACCAATGTCAAAGCAACCGCAGCGGCTGCAATAATTGTCATAATTTTCTTCATAAGAAAACCTCACAAAATTAATTTGTTTACTTTTCTCTCCCATACGGGAAAGTGCTTAAAAAAAACGTTGGTTTTATTTAAACAGTATGTTAACTGTAAACCTCATTAGGAAAATTTTCAAGTAAAAAGTGTCAAAAAACAATAAAAAAAAGCTTTTCTACTATAAATATAATTTGTTTTTGAAGGATAGTTTTATCATTATTCAAATCATCCTTTTGGGGTTTCTACCGTATTTTTTTGTTTATTTTAAACCAACCTTTTTTTTAAACAGATTCTGCACGTATGGGCAGAAAAACAAATATCTTTTGGAAAATCAAAAGATATAAAACAAGGAGTTTTTTATATGAAAATGGTAAAAAAGATTCTTTTGGGCTTAGTTGTTTTGGCTACAGCCTTTGCTTTCACAGGATGTCTTAAGGATGACACAGAAGGAGCAATCACAGGATCAGGTAAAAAGTATTCTGTAAAGTACACTAATGATGGTACTGATGCATACCGCGCTTATAAGGCTACTGCATTGAAACATGCAGGTGCACTCGTAAAAGTAACATTCAAAACAACAGATGTTGCTTCAAGCAAGATGGGTATTATTTTTGATCTTAAAGATGCTGCTTCTGGTGTAAAAGACGCAAAAGATTTCTATGTAATAGGAATTGGTATGGAAGGTGGCGGAAATTATTATGTTTCTAAGTTCACTGACATCACAGACATTCAGGCAAAGAACTTTGGTGCTTCTACATCAGCAAAAGATAAAGAACCAAAAGAAGTTGAATATGTAGAATATACAAGCGCAGGTAACTTAAAGCTTCCGGCTGCTGCTGAAGATAAGTCAATTTCTTTGTATGTTGACTATAAACTTCTTATCAATGGAACAATTTCTTATGCTTTGTATGATATTACAGACGAAGTTGCTAAAACTTACAAAGAAGGTGTATTCGTAACAACAGAACAGCCAACACCTATTAAAGCTGGTATTATTCCAGATGCATTTGAAGCAGTAACAGATGCTACAAAACTTCCTCAGAACAAGATTGCATTCTATGCACAGATTGCACCAGGAAAAACTCTTGAAGGTTCTTGGAACGTTGCTGGTACATACCTCGAAGCAGAAGATGCTGAATAATCCGGTTTTTTAGGATTTTAATTTTGAACTGTCTTTTGGTTATACCAGAAGACAGTTTTTTTTATGAAAAAATATTTTTTTATAATTCTGATTTTTTTTGTTTTCTCTTCAATACTTGATGCACAAGTGAACAATCAGAAAAAAACCTCCCCTGCTTTTTATATTGGATTAAACTCTTCTTACAACAACGAAAAACGGAACTACTATGTTATAGAAACAACCGGCAAAACCAACAGCCTTCTCGAATGGAATGCAGACTACCTTTTTAAAGAGGGCATTTCTAGTGGTATAAAAATCGGGAACTGGGAGCTGAATCTTTCAACTCAATTTTGTCTTCCTTTTGAATGCGGGAAAATGTACGACAGTGACTGGTATACTCCAGAAATCAAAACAAACCTTTCTAAAAGCAATCTTTTTACTGACTTTGGAAATGACACAAAACTTTCCTTAAAATATAATTTTGAACTTGCGGAAACTGGCAGCAACTTTTTTATTTCTCCTGTAATTTTTATTTCAAACTCATTCATAAAACTCGAAGCAAAAAACACAATCGGATGGTGCGGTGATATAGGACATACTCATCTTGACCAGCACTACCCGTGGAACAGCGAATATGCAAAAAAAGTAAAAAAATATGGAATAAATCTTTCGAACAATATAACATCAGTTTTTTGCGGGGCGGAACTTGAAAAACAATTTGGTCCTCTTATTACAAATATTGGGGCACTGATTTCACCGTTTACATACATTTTTTCAATAGATCATCATCTGAACAAAGAAGAAGGACATTACTACCAGATGATTCAAAAAGCCTTATTCAAAGTCTGGGATTTTTATGGCGGCATAGGATATTCAATAAACAATCACAACACAATTCTGCTTGGTACTGACTACTGCTTTTGCCCCGAAACACCCGGCGAATTATATTACGGCTACTACAAAATTGACCACATTCTTGCAGATGAAACAAGTAAATTTTCTTACAGCAAATTCTCGCTGACACTTTCCTGGAAATATTTGTTTTAGTATAATAAACATATGTCCAAACAGCTTTTTGTAAACGGAATTTCGGCCTGTTACAACAAAAAAATGGTTCTCAAAAATGTTTCGGTTTGCGTGGCGGCAGGGGAACTCTCTTGTCTTTGCGGGCCTAACGGGTGCGGAAAATCTACGCTGCTTAGTGTGCTGGCGGGGGTACAGGACGAGACTCTTTCTGTTTTAAATGGAACTGGCGGACCGGGTATAAAAGAAGCTGTAAACCCAGATAAAATCAACGCCCTTGGGCTCAAAAAACTTCCTCGGAAAAAGGCGGCTCAAATTGTTTCGTTCATGCAGCAGAGTGAATATTCTACCTGGGATTTTTCTGTGCGCGAGCTTGTACTTCAGGGAAGATTCTGTCATACAAAAAACGGATTTTACACCCAGGCAGACGAACAGCTTGCAGATCAGGCACTAGCTGAACTTCAAATATCAAATCTTGCAGATAAATCGGTTCATTCACTTTCGGGCGGAGAGTTTCAGAAAGCGCGTATTGCCAGAGCAATCTGCCAGCAGTCGAACTTCATTTTACTTGACGAACCGGCGGCAAATCTTGATTTTGTTTACGAGCCGTGGCTTATGAAAAAGCTTGCAGTTCTTGCCCACGAAAAAGGCACCGGCATTCTTGTTTCAATTCACGATGTAAATCTTGCAGCATCTTACGCAGACAACCTTATTCTTCTTCCATTGTTGCAACAACCAATCTGTGGTAAAATTAAAGACATTCTTACAAAAGAAAATCTTAAACTAACATACGGCATGGAGTTTGAATGTCAAAAAGTAAATTATTTTCAATCGTCACTATAGCGTGTTTTGTTTCGATTCTTTGTATTCCTATTGGGATTGTTCTTATGCTTTATTACACCCAATGGAAGAAAAAAACAAAAATCATCCTGACACTTGCACTTACAGCCTTTTATGCGGGGCTCATTGCATTAGTATTTTTTGTACATCCTGCTTACAACACAAGCGGGCTTTCACTACCCTTTGGTTCAAACAGCGGCTATACTGCTTTTGATTCCGGAAGCGGGGCAAAAGGCAGCGGTTCAAAAAAATCATCTTCGGCTGCAAAAGGAAAAAACTCTAATAACCAGAACCAGTCCAACAGCGAGCGCGTGCCTAAAAGTGTTCAACAGGGAGAAGGCAAAGTTTCTAGCAAAATCATCTACCCTATTTTATTTTTTGGATTCATGCTGCTGCTCATAATTGTTCAGAATATGCGAAACAAAGGAAAATCAAAATACGAAAATCCGTATGTTGACACAAACAAATATAAGCTGCCGCTCACGCCAGACTCTCACCTGCCCATGGTTCACTTTTTAAAACTTGAGCAGAACGAAGGCGAAAAGATTTATTATGCAACAGAAACAATTCAAAAAGGAAAAGAAGGAAACTTTGCAATTACAAATCAGCGCGTGGCAATTTTAACCTTGACCGACGGCGTTGAAATTCCAATTGAGTGTGTTGTTTCTGCTTCGGCAACAACGACAACTGTAATGACAATTGGCGCTAAGTTTGACGATACAGAAAAAAAGTACTACGTATTCATGCCGGAAAATCAAATGAAATATGCAATTGCAGTTTTAAAATGGGCTGCAAATATTAAACAGGAAACTCCAGGAGCTCAAAAATGAAAAAATCAGCAATACGAACCGCAGGATTATTATTAGCACTAACCACACTACTTTTGCCATGCTTGTCTTGCAAAAATAAAAATGCAGCTGCAACGGCAACAACTGCAGCAGCCGGCACAAAAGTCAAAGCCTCTGCCATAAAAACAATTGCTGTAAAAGCAGAAGGCGGAAAAGCTACCTTTGATTCAATGATGGAGTTTTTTAAACCTGACTACACCCCGCAGACTCCCGATGAAATTGTCAACGCGGGAGAACAAACTGCCACACAAAAAAAATCAAAAAAAGAAAAAGAATCGACTTCGGTCATTCAAAAAATCAGAAATCTTAGCGAATATAAAATCAAATATTCTAAAGAACGAAAAACCTTTATAACCTACACTCCGAAACAGGAAACTATAGATGATGAAAAATTTAAAGGCAAAGCGCTTACTGTAGAAGACTGGGGACCAAAAAAAAGCGTGGTTTCCGAAGCAAAGTTTCCAAGCTTCTATGTAATTTTCAGCCAGCCGGTACGCTCCCTTACAGCTTTGGACGCTCCTTCTTCAACATCAGAATACATTTCTATAACTCCACAGCTTAAAGGAACTTTCCACTGGTACGGAACCCAGCACATAAGCTTTGAAGCAGAAGAAGCAGCTGACCCTTCTGTAGTTTACACAATCCAGGTTAGACCAAATGTAAAATCAATTTACGGCAACTCCATTCAGGGGCAGACAACCTTTACAACACAGGCAGAACCTGTAAAGCTTAAATATATCTGGGGCGGCTACATTAAAGAAACCCTGGTTGATTATGACAATACAACAGGTGCCTTACCTGCTCACGAAAACCGCGTGCTGGTCAGAACCAACTATCTTCTTAAAGCAGATTCCCTTGCCGACAAGCTTGTAATAAAAGCAGGAGACAGAACTTACACAAAATCAGAAATTTCTGTTGAGGCAGATTTTTCAAATAAATCGTTCAGCTGGTGGAACAACGAACCGGAATGCAACAAAGACAACGGAACAACAAATACTTTTATTGTTACAATTAATGCAGCAGTTCCGCACAACAGCAAAATTGAACTTAGCACAACAGACGACACAAAAACATATTCTTACAAAACGCTCCAGCCGTTTGACCGCGTGCGCATAAATGATTACACAGACTACACCGACGGCAATATGGGAAATCCTCTTAGAGTTACTTTTACCCAGGTGCCTGATGAGCAGTCTGTTCTTGATTACATTACCGTACACGATAAAGACGACAACGTTATGACGCTCACAAAAGACAACATTGTAATAAACGGACGCTACCTTACAATTCACAGCCTTCCGCTTGAGCTTGATACAGAATACAAACTTTACATACGCGCAGGCTTTAAAGATGTTTACGGACAGATTTACTGCAACGGCGATTATACCTATTATTATTTTTTCAAAACACGTCCTGTAAAAGCATACGTAAATTATCTTGACTACGGTGCCCGCATGCTCGAAGCACAGTATCCGCACAAAATTATTTACGAACATCAGAACGTTCTTGATTCTTCTTTTTACAAAATCGGGACAGTTGAAAATCCGCTTTATACAGACACAAAATACATAATGCTCAGCGACGATCCGCAGATTTTTATAAATGATAATGTGAAAAACCAGCGTCACTTTGAAGAAATTGACCTTGATAAATATTTGAACAACGGCTACGGCTTTGTGCGCTTTTATGCAGACACTCAGTACAAGGATATTGATTACTGGGATGGCGAAGAAATTACAAAAAGCGACAAAGACATTCTGACTATTCAGGTAACAGACCTTGGAATTACAACCCGAATGGGAATAAACCGCGCAGTTGTAATGGTTCGCAGTCTTTCTACAAACCAGCCTGTGCCCGATGCCGATGTTTACATTCTTGACGAATGCAGCAAAAAAACTGACGATCCGCTGAACCACATAATTGCTCAGGGAAAAACAGACAAGGATGGTCTTGCAATAATCAACTACACTGAAGAGCAGATTGTTGCCTACGAAAACAACAAAGACTACGAATATTCTTACCAGGATAATCTTACTGTTTATGTTGCAAAGGGCGATGACAAGGCTGTGTTTACTCCAACCTCTCACAATACCTGGCGCGATGGAGTTTCTACAGGTTCACGCCGCGATGCCCGAAAAGCAATTCAGCGAACCTTTATGTTCGTAGACCGTGGTGTTTACAGACCTGGCGAAACTGTTACTTTCCGTGGAATTGATAAGGATCAGATTCTTGGAGCCCTTATGGTTCACAACGGCAGCTACACAATCAATGTAGAAGAAGGCTGGTGGAACGGCGACAAAATTACAGATGAAATTGCAGGAACACTCAGCGAGTCCGGCGGATTCTGGGGCTCATTTAAAATTCCTGATGACTGTGAGCCTGGGTATTATACAATTAAATATCATCGCGACGGAGCCGGTGAATATGATGTGCAGAGAATACAGTTTCAGATTGCAGAATTTGAACGCGTAAAAACTGCGGCTTCAATCACAGTACCGGAAATCACTTATTACAGCGGCGACACTTTAACTGCAGAACTTAGTGCCGAATACCTTGCAGGCGGAGCCCTTAGTGGTGCCGAATACAAAACTACCTGGTACAAACAGGCTTTCGACATAACCTTTGAAACTCCAGAAACAAAAGGCTACACCTTTGGAACCGACCAGTATTCTTACAGAACTTATTATTCAGATGCAAAAGGAAAGCTGAACGCAGAAGGTAAAGCTTCACTTTCCTGCAACTCAGAAAAAATCACCGACGGAAGCGCTTACACCTACCGAGTGGAATCAAGCGTAACTGATGTTTCTAACCAGCGTATTTCTACAGCGGCTAGTGTAATTGTGCATCCGGCAAAATTTTATATTGGTGTAAAAAAGCCTTTGAACAGCTCGGGATTTTTGAAGACAAAAACAAAGGCAGAGTTCCCGTATATTCTTACCGACATTAGCGGTAACTCGCTTGAAAATGCGGCCGGCAAGGTTGCCACTCTTTCTTACAAACTCACGCGCGAAGAATGGACAATGATTCATGAACAGAGCGTAGACAATACACTTTACACCCGCTATGAACGACAGGAAATTGAAGAAGCAAGCGGAACAATTTCTGTTGGAAGCGCCGCAACCGGTAAGCTTGCAATTACTCCGGAAAATTCGGGCTGGTACACACTCACCCTGACTGGTACCGACAAGAACGATGGAACAGTAATTACAACCTACGGATTTTATGTAACAGGCGGCGACTCTTACCGCTACAACAATTACAACTCGGAATCTATTTCGTTAACACCGGAGCAGTCGCAGTATAACCCTGGAGACAAGGCTCAGATTCTTATGGAAAGCCCGCTTCCTGCAGGTGACTATCTTATTACTGTAGAGCGCGAAGGAATCTTTTCTGAAGAGGTCCGTCACTTTGATTCTCCTGCAAATGTAATTGAAGTGCCTGTTGCTTCAAACTTTGTTCCAGTATTTTATGTTGCTGTTTCTTCTTATTCTGTTCGACAAGGTGAACCAACACATCAGTACGGCGAGCCGGACTTAGACAAGCCTAAGGGATATTTTGGTGTAACACCTGTTTTTGTAAACCCTTATGTTCGAGCTTTCTCTGTAGCAGTTGAAACAGACAAGCCGTCGTACAAGCCAGGCGAAACTGCAACAATTACACTAACCGCAACAAAAGGCGGCAAACCTTTGAGCAACGCAGAACTAACTGTTATGGCAGTTGACCGCGGTGTTCTTGATGTAATTAACTATCATGTTCAAAATCCTATTGAATATTTTTATGACCGCTACAACTTCCCTCTGCGTGTTCGTGGAGGAGACTCTCGCGCAATGCTCATGGATCCTGTAACTTACAGTGTAAAAGATTTACAGGGCGGCGATGAGGATGAAGAAAAAGAAGAGGATGAACGTAAAGACTTCAGGCCTACCGCAGTATTTGAACCTGTTGTAATGACAGACAAAAACGGTAAAGCAACTGTTACATTTAAAGTTCCCGACAGCCTTACAACTTACCGCATTACAGCTTTTGGTGTAAAAGATGATTTATTCTCGCTTAAAGAAGATGAGTTTACAGTACAGAATCCTATTAATGTTCAGCAGGTACAGCCGCGAAAGCTTCGTGAACGCGATACTGCAGAATGTGGCGTGCTCATTACAAACCTTGATGCTAAAGGACACGATGTTACAGTTACTTTAGAGACACGCACTCCTACAAAGAACACAAATCAGGATGAACGCGAAGGACGCATAACTGTTCCTGGTGAGGCATTTGTAGACGGGGATGCTACAGCAAAGGTTTATGTTGCTCCGGGAGATTCGAGCGTTGTTTACTTTAATGTTGGCGCAACGAAGGAAGGTACGGTTGAGCTTGTTTACACGGTGCGCTCCGATATTTTGAATGAAAAACTGAACTCGCCGATTAAGATTGAAAAAACTTATACTTATGAAACTGTTGCAACGCTTGGTACAATCAGTAACGAACAGGATGCAGCAAGTGCAAAAGAACTGCTTACAATTCCGGGATTTGCTAAAGACGGTCGTGGAGATTTGTCGTTTACAATTGATGCTACCCGCCTTGGAATGCTTGGTGGCGCAGTGAACTACCTGTTTGATTATCCGTATGGATGTCTTGAGCAGCAGTCAAGCCGCGTGCTCCCGCTTATTGCCTTTGGTGAATACATTGATGTGTTTGGGCTTAATTCAAAAATTGCAGATACTGAAAAGTTAGTTAAGTCTTACATAAGCAGCTGGGGAAACTATCAGCTTAGCAACGGTGGCTTCCCTTACTGGCCGGGCGGGGAATATGGTTCGCTTTATGTTAGTCTGCGCATGGCATATATTTATGCACTTGGACTTGAGCGTGGTTATAAGGCAGAGGATTTTGGCTATGATATTGATAAGCTTATGAGCTATATAAGGGATTTTCTTTACAAGCATGGCGACATAGCCTACGATTACGAAAGAGCTTATGCCTGCTATATTCAGGTGCTGCTTGGTAAACAGGAAATGAATCATATTCTCGATGGTCTTTATGCAAAGCGTTCAGATCTTAGTCTTTCTACAAATGCACTGATTGCTCTTGCTTATTATTCTGACGGCGATACTTCAAGGGCCGGCAAAATTGCAGACGAAATCAAAACATATTTGCAGATTGACGGCCGCACAGTTACTGTTCTTAACAAAACCCGAAGCAACATGTGGGAATGGTACAATTCAAATTCAGAAGAAATGGCTTTGATTTTACAACTGCTCTGCACAATTAATCCTCAGGACCAGATGGTTGATAAGCTTATTTATACGCTGCTTCAAAACCAGAGTCACGGATACTGGCAGAATACTGCAACAACAAGCCGCGTACTCGAAGCAATTTACGCTTATATAAAGGGTCGCAAGTTAGATGAAACTAATTACACAGCTGTTGTTTCTGTTGAAGGAACTAAGCTCTTGAGCGGAAGCTTTAATGGTGCTGCGGCTAAGCCTAAGACACTCAAGCTGCCGTTCGAAGATGAGCTTATTGCAGGTCTTCCAAAAGACACCAGCGCCGAAGTTTCCTTCCAGAAAAACGGACAGGGTAACCTTTATTACACAATGGAAATGCGTTATGCAATGCCAGATGAATATCTTACTGCGCGCGATGAAGGCTTAAAGGTTGAGTACACAATTATAGATTCCGAAACCGGTGAAGTTGTAAATAAGGGCAATAGTACAGACTGCCTGTTGAACCTTACAAGCGGAAAGATTTACAAAGCAAGCATAAAGCTTGAATCGCACAAGAGCCGCGACTACGTTGCCTTGCGTGCGCCAATTCCTAGTGGAGCCGAAATCCTTGATTCTTCACTTGTGACAACCGGAACCGTAGACGACGCTTATGAATATTCCTGGGGACACTGGCTAAGCAACAAGACAATCCGCGACAACGAAATTCAGTTCTTCTGGGATTCCTTTAGTTCAGGAACAACAACTGTAAACTTTACATTCAGAGCGGCAAGGCGTGGTATTTATCCGGTTCCTCCTGTTCAGGCTGAATGCATGTACGAAGGCGAAACCTTTGGACGCAGCGACGGATATCTTTGTATAATTGAATAAATGATTAAGCTCAATAAGAAAGGGCGGATAACATTTAGCGTAGTGCTTGGGTTGTTTGCAGTAATTATTGCATTCAACCTTGCACTACTTTTTGTTCCGACTGATTATCTTAAAACACTCGAAAGCCATCCCTTCTCTACAGTTTATTATGACTCACAGGGAGAACTTTTACAGGTAACTTCCTTGCCCGATGGTGGGCGGCGGGAAAAACTTGATGGCGCAGATATTCCCCGACTGGCAAAAAAAGTTTTTATAAAAGCCGAAGACAAGCGTTTTTATTTACACAATGGAGTTGATTATGCAGCGCTTGTTAGTGCCCTTATTCAAAACGCACGTGGCCGGCAGATTGTTCGCGGCGGTTCTACAATTTCAATGCAGCTTGTAAAAATGCAGGATGACGACAAAAGCCTTACTGTTAGCCGTAAGCTTCACGATATTTTTTATGCACAGGTAATTGAATCAAAGCACACAAAGCGTCGTATTTTTGAAGCTTATATAAACAGCCTTTATTTTGGACATGGGGCTACAGGACTAGCTTCTGCGGCAAGAACTTATTTCGGGCGCACTGTAAATACTTTGAGCGCTCAGGAGCTTTGCTGTCTTGCGGTAATTCCACGAAACCCAACCTTTTATGATCCGGTAAAAAATGCAGAGAATTGTGCGCAACGGGCGTGCGAGCTTTACAATAAAACTTTTCATAAAAAAATGAGTGCGCAGGAGTTTGAGGGTTTTCTTCCGCGACAATTGTTTTCGTATCCGTATGAAGCGCCGCATTATATAAGATATCTGGAACAGCAGGCAGATGGCATGGACACACAAGATGCCGAAACTCATACCGTTACCCTTTCAATAAATCTTGAACTTGAACATTATGCCAAGCAGATTTTGAACGATGCATTACTGCAGGCTCAGGGAAGCCGCATTTCTAACGCTGCACTTTTACTCATAGAAAACAAAACCGGAAAGCCTCTTGCGTGGGTTGGTAGTGCAGAATTTTTTGACGAAGAACACAGCGGGCAGATTGACGGAGTACTTGTAAATAATCAGCCGGGAAGTTCAATGAAACCTTTTTTGTATGCGCTGGCGCTTGAAACAAAAGACGAAAACGGTCAGCCACTTTTTACACCCGGAACAATCCTTGCCGACATTCCTCAGGAATTTGGAGAAGAAAAATTATATATTCCTTCAAACTTTAACAACCGGTACAACGGACCTGTAAGGCTTCGTATTGCACTTGCTTCGAGCCTTAATGTTCCTGCAGTCTGGGTTTTGAACACGCTTGGTGTTGATAATTATCTTAATAAACTTTACGAGCTTGGGTTTGATTCTTTGCAGCGAATAGGAAAAAATGCAGACCTTGGACTGGCCCTTGGAGCCGGTGAAGTTCCGCTTGTTGAACTTGTTCCAGCCTTTGCAGTTTTTGTTCGCGATGGCATTGCCTTTGACGGTTCCCAGGTTTATGAGCCGGACACCGCACGACTTATTTGTTCTATACTTTCCGACAAAGGGGCTCGTGCACTGGGCTTTGGATATTCTCAGACTTTTGAAACCTCGTACCCTGCAATTTTTAAAACAGGTACTTCTAACCAATATCAGAACATTATTGCACTTGGTGCTACAAAAGATTACACAATTGGTGTATGGATGGGAAACTTTGACGGTCAGACTGTTATAGGAAAAACCGGAAGCAGTCTCCCTGCCTGGTCTGCAAAAAAAATGCTTGATTATTTATATGGTGAAAAAGGTCCTGCCGGCGAAAAATTAAAACAAATGGAATTCCCGGAGCCTGAAAACTGGACAAAGCAAAAGATTTGTTCTTTAAGCGGGCTTCCCGCCGGTCCAGACTGCCCTGCAACTGTTTATGAATACTGTCTTAAGGGCACTGAACACGAAACAGGCGTTTGCACCTGGCACAAAAAAACTAACGGAGAAATTGAAACATTGTACCCGCCGGAGTATCAGCAGTGGGCACGAACAACAAAACCCGATGTTCAGATTAATTACAACACGGCGCCTTTAAGCATTCAAACTCCAAAGAACAATTCGGTTTTTTATTATTCACAATTGCACAAAGAAAAGCAGGCAGTGAGTGTAGAAGTTTTTGGAGGCGCAAAGGACACGCTCCGGATTTTTTATGATGATGTTTTTTATGATGAAGTTTCCAGACCATTTACATTCCAGCTGCCGGTAGAACGAGGCGAGCATACATGTCGTGTTGTTTGCGGGGATGAAAGCTGCGAGATTAATTTTTTGGTGAAGTAGCTCCAAGCATTTTAAACTCATCTACGTTGTTGCAGTAAATAATTCCGCTGCCGGCTTTTTCAAAACAAGCAAGCGACGAAACAGCCTGAACAATTGCGTCCTTTTTATCGTGCGGAACTAAAATCATTAGCATTTCTTTTTCGGGAACAATGTCTACTCCAAAGAAGGTTGAATCTCCTTCTTTTGCAGTTCCTTTTGCACCAATTATTGTTCCGCCGCCTGCACCTGCTTTTCGTGCGGCTGCCATTGCATCTTCTGCGTAGCCTTTATTAACAATTACATTTATCATTTCATAGTTTTCCATATTATCATCTCCTGATTTTTTTTCTGCGGCATTTCCTGATTTTTGCACTCCACCCGCCTTCATAAAACTGCTTACATCAAGCGTGAACAAAACTCCAAAGTGCGCTTTTTTGCTGCTGCAAACATTCTCAATTTTTGCACACACATCATCTGCAATTTCCTTAGCGACAACATTCATTGTAATGTCCTTTGAAGTATCGCCAAGTCCAAGCAGTTGGAGCACACTGTTTGAAGCAGTTCCCCGCCCCATAACAATGGTACCACCACCGGCACCCGCTTCTTTTGCGGCATTTGTAATAAGCTCCCCGCTGTTGTGAGGAACAATGCACATGATAAGCTTATACACTTTGACCTCCTTTGTTTTTTGAGGTTTTTATTTTGTAAACAATTCCCATTATCTGAATTGCAATAAGCGGCATCATTGCAACAAGCGCAATAACACCAAAAGAATCGCCGGAACCCGAAGCACTGTTAGCAGCACCTAACGCAAACGAAAGCACAAAGGTTGAAGTTAGCGGGCCTGAAGCAACACCACCAGAGTCAAAGGCAATTCCTGTAAAAAGCTCCGGACAAAAAAGCATGAGAAGCATAGAAATTACATAACCCGGAACAAGCAGCCATTTTATATTAAAGCCGGCAATTGCACGCCACATGGCAAGCCCAATTGCAACAGCAGTTCCTACCGAAAGAAAAACAAGCAGCATCTTTCGTTTGATTGTACCGCCGCTGACAGTTTCTACCTGTTCACTAAGACACCAAACTGCAGGCTCGGCACAAACAATAATTGCTCCAAGAATTAGACTTGTTAAAATGAGCAGGAACACCCAGATTCCGCCACGCTCAAAGGCAAGAGAACCAAAGGCCTGACCAAGCTGTTTACCTGTCTGCATAAAGCCGCCGTAAACTCCGCCAAGAAATATTGCAAGCCCTGCAAAGCTGTACACAAAACCAATAAGCATACGGATTACCTGACGCGCAGTCATTTTTAAAAGAAAAATCTGAAAGATTATGAACAATCCAAAAAGCGGAGCTATTGAAGTAAAAGATTCGTGCAAGGCAGATGAGATTATGCCAACATCTGGCGTAGATGCAATCTGGGGTGCCTGAGGCTCTCGAAGGCCCGCACAAGATCCAGCTTTTGAAATAAAGATCGCATACACCACCACCGCAAGCACAGGACCAATTGACGAAATGCCAGTCAAGCCAAACGAATTATCTTCCTTACCGGCGCGAACAGATGAAACACCAATGCCAAGCGCCATTATAAAAGGAACTGTCATTGGGCCGGTTGTAGCACCGCCTGAATCAAAGCCTATGCCCATAAAAGAATCGGGAGCAAAAAACGCAACAACAAAAAGAATTGTATAAGAAATAAAAAGTGTCCACTTAAGCGAAAGGTTTGTAACTGAGCGCAAAAGCCCAAGCATTATAAAGATTCCAACTCCTCCGGCAATTACAAAAGTGAATGTCAGCTTATTTACAAACGGAAAAACACCGCGAACCTGGTCTGCGAAAACCTGAATGTCAGGCTCGGCAACGGTCACAATAAAACCAATTACAAATGCACTTGCAAGCAAAAGTGAAAGACTTTTCTTTTGAGTAAGAGCAGCCCCACAACGTTCACCCATTGGCTGAATGCCAAGGTCTACGCCAAGAAGAAATATTGTAAGGCCAATAATTAAAAGAATACCGCTTATAAAAAACCGCAGAAGCAGTGATGGCTCCAGTGGAACAATAGTCAGCCCCAGCAGAAATACAATTGCCATTACCGGAAGAACAGAGACTGCAGTTTCTTTAAATTTATGAAGAATATTCATACTTTATGTCATTGTCGGGCTAGACCCGACAATCTCTTAAATAAATGCGTTCCAGCCCTTTTTCTCTATTCCACTAACCCAGGCGGCTGCATATTTTTTTGCACCTTCAAGGTCGTGGTCGCGGTAGTTTCCGCATTCCTGTTCTGTAGTAGCAGGAACAGGCTTATCCCAGACAGCAACTTTCTTAAGAACATTCATAATGTGTCCGGCAATTTCTTCTTCGCTGCGGTCGCCCCATACTGTAAAATAAAAACCGGTTCGGCAGCCCATTGGAGAAAGGTCAATTACACCTTCCATTTCGTCGCGGATATATTCTGCCATAAGATGCTCAAGCGTGTGGATAGCACCGGTACTCATAAACTCTTTGTTAGGCTGGCAAAAACGGATATCAAACTTTGTAACAATATCTCCCTTTTCTCCAACCTTCTTTGCAGCAAGTCGTACAAATGGAGCAGTTACTTTTGTGTGATCAAGATTAAACGAATCGACGTTGTATTTTTTTTCCATTACAAAACCTCAACAATCTTTTTTACAAGGCAGGCACACGCGTCTGCACAAGTATCTTCATTAAAAGCATAAGTCTGTTCAACTGTATCATCTGCCATATCTGACATGCAGCGTACAATTACAAAAGGCACCTTATTTAAATAACAGGTCTGGGCAATTGCACAGCCTTCCATTTCAACACAGGCAGGAGCAAAGTTTTGCTGAATAGTTTTCTTTGTTGAAGAATCAGAAATAAACTGATCTCCGCTTGCAACAATGCCTTTTATAACCTTGTGTTGTTTTGCAAATTCAGTTTTTCCAAAAGCAACAATCGCTGCGTCTGCTAATTTTTCGTCGGCAGCAAAAACTTCCGGAAGTCCCGGAACCTGACCAATTTTATAACCAAAAGCTGTAGTGTCAAAGTCGTGATAAACTGCAGCAGTTGAAACTACAAAATCAAAAACCTCAAGACCTTTTGCAAAAGCTCCGGCAATTCCTGTGTTAATAATTTTCGTTACACCAAATTTTAAAATCAGAGCCTGTGCACACAAAGCAGCGTTTACTTTACCAATTCCGCTTTTTACAATTACAACTTCTTTACCTTTTAAAAATCCAATTGAAAAGTTAAGGCCCGCATACTCTACAATTTCTTTGTTTATAAGCTCATCACAAAGTGCGCGAACTTCAGATTCCATTGCACCAATTATGCCGTATTTTTCCATAACTACCTGTTCTTCTTTTTTTCGTAATCGGTCTTAAATTCTTTGCGGGTTTTAAATTGATTTAAAACATCCTCGCGAAGCTTTTCCTTTAAGTTCATTTTTTTTATTACAAGTCGACCAAGTGTTCTGTAAACAAAGAATCCGGAAACAAGACCACCCAAGAAAGAAATAATCATCAGAATATTATATACAATCTGCTGTGCGCTTTCGGGAACCTTTGCAACAATAAGGATTGAAATTATAAAAAATACAAAAACAAAACCAAAACAAAGAATTACTTCACATATTGTTCCAAGAAACAAAAAAGTATTTGAAGCCTTTTGCTTTTTTCTATACTCAATCTGGTCATTCTTACGTTTTTCGCGTTCTTTTTCGTCTAATTCGTCCATTTCGCCGTTCATTATTTTTCCTCCTCCTGTTCTGATTTATGTTTGTTTTCCTTGATAATGGCAATTAAAAATGAAACAACAAGCAGAATTCCGCACACAACAACTGCAGAGTCTGCAACATTAAAGGTTGGCCAGCGTTCAAGTCCAAAAAGTCCGTAGAATTTTACATCAATAAAATCAACAACACCTGCAGGACGGAAAATGCGGTCTATAATATTTCCAAAGCCGCCGCCAATTACACCACAGATTGCCCAGCGCTGAAGCTTTGTAAAATCGTTGTTCCTGAAATAAACACCAAAAACAATTGCCAGGACAATAATTGGAATTACCGAAAAAGCAAGACGTCGCATAGCATCTGGCCAGCGTGCACCAAAACTAAACGCAACACCAGGGTTACGCACATGAATTATGCGCAGAAAATCACCCAGAAACTGAGTTCCAATTGTATTTACAGGAATATAACGGCACACAAGCACCTTTGTAATTTGATCAAGTACAATAACCACAACCGTCAGGATAAGTGGAAACAGTTTACTTTTAATATTTTTTTCCATAGAAAAATTATATCAGAAATAAGAAATAATGTCATTGTTCATAGTTGGAACATATAGGTTTATGACCTCCCGTGAAAAATGCCCGAGCCCAACAGAAGGAAGTTGTGCTCTGTCATTTTTCACTCCGGTCATAAACCAGTTGGTTCGTCTATAAAGAAACATTCAATACCTGTCTCTGCTTGTACTTTTTCCATAACCAGAGAGACACCAACCGTTTCGGTTTCATAGTGGCCGGCGGCAATTACGTTTATGTTCATTTCTTTGGCAAGGTGAAAATGCTGGTGTTCAAACTCGCCGGTTATGTAGCAGTCAAGTCCTTCTTCAACTGCATCGGCTACATCTTCGCTGGCCCCACCGCTTATGATTCCCACCGTTTTGATTTTCGATTTTCCAAATTCAAGCACGGCACGAGGAGTTTTCTCGGGACCCATTAGTTTTGCAGCAAGTTCCTGTACTGTACATTCGGCAGACAGCTCACCTTTTACACCAAGAATCATTCCCCGCCAGGAACCAAACTGCTCACAATTTAAAAGTCCAAGTTTTGCTGCAAGTCCAAAATTGTTTCCGTAAGGATTATTTGCATCAAGCGGAATATGATAACCAATTAGAGCAAGGTCGTTTTTTATAAAGGTCGAAATGCGTTTGTAAAAGCTTCCTGTAATTGTCTGGCAGGCTCCCCAGAATAATCCGTGATGAACAAAAAGAACGTCGGCACCCTGTTCTGCGGCACGCCTTGCAGTTGCTTCACATGCGTCTACGGCAAAGGCAACCTTTTTTATCTGTTTAGAATCGGGAGCGCTGTTTTGAATCTGAATGCCGTTGAGCGAAATATCTTTGGCGTAGTCTTCCTTGCGAAGAAACGAGTTTATGTAGTTATCGAATTCGATTAAGGTCATAACTTTTTGGCTCCCATAATTTGTTTTTTGGTTTGCATAACCATGTATTTTGTGTAAAAGCCGTCTTTATCGCGGGGAACATTAAGCATCATTGCAAGAACTGCATCTGTCTGGGCAACAACTCCAAAACCGCTTGTTTTATATTCCTCAATTGAAGCAAGGTCGTAAACAGCAGATACCCGTTCCGGATTTTTTTCCATAAAGGTTTGAGCCGCTACAGTTCCCATAAAATCTGTAACAATAAATATCTTTGTATCTTCGCCGTAGCGTTCTTTAATAATTGTATTTAGAGCCCCAAGCTCCTGCTGAATATTGTAGGTGTAAAATTCCTTTTGCATCATAAACTTCTGAGGATTTACAAGATAATCAATTACCATTGCAGTTCGGCGGACAATCTTTAAGTCTCCAATTGAATGACGCCACTTACAGTCACTGCAGAAAAAATCACACGAAAGAACAACAAAGCCTTCGCGTGCCAGATGCTGAAGATATGGTCTGTAATAAAAAGTATCGCCACGCTTGTCTGGAATAAAAAGAACAACCTCTTTTACGCGCTGATTTTCATTTCCCGAAGGTTTAAATTCAGAAAGAAAAAGATTTGCCATTTTTAAATTTGACGCTTCTTCAAAACCAGAACGGAAGCTTCCTTCATAACGAACAACAGTTTCTTCAACTCCAAGCTTTTTATTATCATATTCAACAGGTCTAAAATAAATAGTACCGGCAAGCAGGGCAAGTGCAAGAATAATTGTAATGCCCGACCACACCTTCATTAAAATGCTGTAATGGTCAATATAAAGCCGTTCTGAATAGCGGAAAAGGGCATGAAAGTTTGAAAGAAGAACAAGCACACTTAAAACAAGAGTCAATCCTGTAACAATATCAAGACCCCAGTTCAAAAGCTGGATAATTGAAAGTATAAAACCAAGAGGACTGAGCATTACAAGAGAATCTTTTTTTACATTTTTAATAAAAATAATTCGTCCGTTTGCAACTAACAAAAGGATAATAACTAAAAGTTCTCCGTAGAATTTCATCCAAACCTCAGCCTTTATAATTCTATTCTATCATATTTTTTTTCTTTTGAGAAAGACCTGCCATTTTTGAAAAAGTCTTTTCAAGGTACTTTGCTTCACTTTCGGTAATTGCGGCACGAGACAAAACTGAACGCCAGAAGTTTTCCATATCTTCACGTCCGGGCATTTTAAAAAATCCTATTTTCTGCATATCATCAGTTATGTTCTGCACAGTCTGGTCAATACGTTCAAGAGTAACAGGATTCACTCCCTTATAACCGCCTTGTCGTTCCGAAAGTTTTTTTCTGAATAGATGATAGCAGATTATCTGCACTGCATGACTTAAATTAAGGGAACCAAAATCATTGCTCGAAGGAATTGTAATTCCGGCCGTACACTGATCAAGCTGTTCGTCTGTTAGACCTGTTCGTTCGTTTCCAAATACAACCGCAATTTTAGCACCTTCTTCTGTAACACTGCTCATCTGGTCTGCAAATTCTTCGGGCAGCAAAAGCTTTCCGCGTTTTTTACCGCTGCGTCTTGTAGTTCCTGCACAAACTGTACAGTCAGTAGTTGCTTCTTTTATGGAATTGTAAAAGCGGGCACTGTCAAAAATAGGACCTGCGTGAATTGCAAGTACATGAATATGTTCAAGGTCATAATCACTTTTTTTGCCGACAATTCGAAGTTCTTTAATATCATTATTTGCCATTGCGCGGCAGGCAGCACCTATGTTACGGCTTTCGTCGGGATGGTCAAGAACAATTACTATATTTTTAAGGTTCATAAGGCAAAGCTCCTGATGTATATCCAGATAAAAAAGCCTACTGCAATCATTTTAATGCCTGTGCCAAGAAGAAAGCCTAAGAATGCACCCCAGGCTGATTTTATAGAGGTACCAAAATCTCCACGGGAATGAAACATTTCTCCGGCAAGAGCACCAAGGAATGGCCCCAGAATAATTCCGGCTGGTCCTAAAAAGAGTCCTATAATAAGGCCTATTGTTGAACCAATTGTTGCAGCTTTACTTCCGCCAATTTTGTTAGTCATTAAAACCGGCAGAAAATTATCAAAAATCGAAACTGCAACAGCTACAACGCCTGTAATCACAAGACAGACAATTGATATTTCATTTATTGAAGAAAAAAAGCAGAGTAAAAGTCCAGCCCAGGCAAGCGGCGCACCGGGAAGAACAGGAACAAAGGTTCCAAGAAAACCTAAAATGAGGAGTATAGCTGCTAAAACTGTAAGGACAATACTTAAAGCCATGCTCATAATAATTATTTCTTAAAGAGCCTGTACCATAAAAGCACTATCTTATACCAGAAATATGGGAATAAGAGGAAGATTTTAAAAGGATTATGCAGAACTTCTACAAAAACCTCGTGTCCTTTATCAAAAGTTTTTTCGTTTACTCGTCTGATTCGGTCTGCAAAAATGCCGAAGCAGTCTTTGTAATAAAGGAAGATGCTTGAAGAAAAACGGTTACGGCGCTTGTAGGCCCAGCAGTTTTTGTCTTTAATTCCTTCACTGACTAAAACAAGCGACGGCTGAGATTTAAAAATTGCCTGAACAATATCATCTTCGTCCTGCTTTGAATAATAACCGGAATAGCGTCCAACAACCTTAAGACCTGTAAAGGTATCGTGAACATTGCGTTCTGCTTTTAAAAGTGTTTTTTTGTGCGCCCCCAGCAGATAAAGCGATTTATAATGAGAATCAAGAATAGAAAGCACTTGAATTACAGCAGTAAAAGGATTGTAGCGAACCGGGATTGGCTTTTTTAAAAACTTTGCGCCTTTTAAAATGCTTTTTGAAATTGGAAGAATAAGGTCTGCATTTTTTACACATTCCGAAAAATCATTCTTGCGGCGTGCTTTTAATAAATCCCAGATTGAAAGGAAGATTATCTGCTTTGTTCCTGGTTTTGCAAGAAGCTCAAGAATTGCTGCTTCCAGATTCTCAGGAGCACACACATCAACCGGAACTCCAATTAAATTAATTCTTTCTGTAGACATTTTTTCCCACCTAAAATCCTAATATTGCAGTTTGTACAGCCGCTATTCCATAAAGTGCAGCTGTTTCACATCTTAATATATTAACGGAAAAATGCACGGGTTGTAAGAGTGCTTTTTTTGTTAAAAGCTCAAGTTCATCCGGGCTGATTCCGCCTTCGTTGCCGCAGAAGATGCAGACTGTCGATGTCCCCTCCTCGGTCCCTGAGCCTGTCGAAGGGGTCGAAGGGCCACTTTCCACAGCTCTCTCCGAAAGCACAAAGCCTGCTGCATTTTCTTCGCCGCCTGCTTCTTCTTTCATTTTATTCCATATTTCTATTGCCTGTTCAACTGTAACAGGTTTAAAAACCTTTGTATCTACCGGCGACCCACTTTGCTGACGTGCTTCGCGAACAATCCGTTCAAGACGTTCTATTTTTTTACCAGACAGTGCTTCTACACTACCCTTTTGTGCATATTCGCTGATTACAGGAATAATGTTTTTTACACCACATTCAGTTGCCTGACGGACTATGAGCTCGAGTTTTTGTGGTTTTGGAATGAACTGGAAGAGGGTGAATTGGATTTCATGGGGTTGGTGAGGCCCTCGAACCACCCCACAAAGTTGTAACGTTATCTTCTTACCACTGTCATCAATTTTACAGACAGTCGAATCATAAGGCAAACCATCGGCAAGGCGCAGGTTTACCATATCGCCGACTTTTACACGCAGCACCTGGCGCAAATAGTGAAAATCTTTTCCTTCAACTAAAACGAGACCATTTTTATCCTGATTTTTTTGCAGAATCAGCTGTCTCATGGGCTATTTAGAGGCTTCTTCCTTTTCCTGTTGAGCAAGTGCCTCGTCCTGAAGCTCCTTTAAGGTCTTTGTCTTACGCATAAGGTCATTAAAATTATTATTCTGAATAATATCTATGGCCTTTGCAAGCTGTAAATCATAATCCAAATCATAAAGCGGCGAAACCTGAGTTCGCTGAACCTGTATTCTAAGCAGACGGCGGATTAAACGCTCATCAATAGGATATGTTTTTGCAATAGTTTTAGCAGCTTTTGCAATTTCATCCTCACTCATGTTAGGCGATTTTTCTACAGTTTCGTTGATGACATTTGCCTTAACAAGATTTGTATAAGCTTCCTCTTCTTCGGGAGTCATGTCTTCAATATTTTTGATTTCGTAATCTGGCGGAATACCAATTTTATCAATATTAACATCGCTTGGAGTATAGTATCGTGCCATTGTAAGCTTCATTCCGTCAATTTCGCTAAGCGGAATTACCTGTTGAACAGAACCCTTTCCGTAAGTTTTCTGACCAACAAGATAAGCCATATGATAATCCTTAAGAGCACCCGAAAGGATTTCTGAGGCACTGGCTGAACCCTGATTTATAAGCACTACAATAGGAAGATTTTTCTTTGCAGTAGTTTTTTCAGGAGTAGCAGTATATTCCTGATTTTCAAAAGCAAGACGGCTTTTTGTGCTGACAATAAGACCTGAGTCTATAAACTTATCTGCAACATCAACTACACTTGTAATAAGTCCGCCCGGATTATCGCGAAGGTCAATGATCATGCTTGTGTAGCCGTTTTTCTGGAACAGGTCCATAGCATCCTGAAGACGCTTTGGAGTTTCCGGAGTAAATTCTATGAGCTTACAGTAACCGATTTTTGTTCCTTCTATCATTCCGTATTTTGCAGTTGGAACTTCAATGAGTGCACGGACAAGTTTAACATCAAAGCGCATGTTTGCACCACGAAGAATTGTTACTGTTACAGAAGTTCCAATTTCGCCACGCAAATGAGTCAAAACTTCGTTCATTGTCATTTCTGGAGTTGGAAGCCCGTCAATTGCAATGATGTAGTCTCCGGCATGAATACCGGCACGTGCGCCCGGAGTGTCATCTATTGGCGAAGAAACTTCTACATAAGCCGGT
Source organism: Treponema sp. (assembly GCA_017617115.1). Taxonomy (GTDB): domain Bacteria; phylum Spirochaetota; class Spirochaetia; order Treponematales; family Treponemataceae; genus Treponema_D. The sequence continues at coordinate 3,967 of JAFZXA010000095.1, read as the reverse complement.
TTTTCGGCAGTAGATTCTGTTGGCTTAGAAATAGAAAGACCTACACCACCAAAGTTTCCTGTGGTTGTATCATTCAGGTCACGCATGTAGTCCGGGTCAAGATAAAGCGTATAAGGATCCCCAATTGCATCAAGCATTCCTTTAATTGCACCTTCGTACAGGATTTTTGGATCAAGCTCATCAACATAATTCTGCTGAACATAGTCAAAAACAGAATTAAGCTTTTTCATGTATTGGAAGGATGTTGCCTTTGATTCGTTGGAAGAACTTTGAGCAAAGCAGGAAGAACTTAATAAAAGAGCAACTGTTGTTGTAAAAATATAAAATAATTTACGAATATTTTTTCTAATTAATTTCATACATATACTATAACAAATATATGGCGAATAGTTAACAACAATAATATGTATTCATGAGAAAAAACTGTCTCCCAGGCGGGTGTGTCTGCCAAAACCGTGGGCTAGCCCACTACACGCAGTAGTGCCCTTGGAACTTATAATCGTTTGCCGCTCACGCGGCAGCACTACTGAGTGTTTTTGTCAGCCACACCCCCCTTCCGACAGTTTTTTAGATGTTTCCATATTTTCAATGTTAATTCTCTTTTCATTCTTTTTGTTCCATTTTATTTATAAACAATCAAAGACATATTTCTATATAAGTTCTTCCCCCCGGCCAGACCGGAGGAATATAAAAGTTTAGACAAATATAGAAATATTTACACTAAATTTCATTATAAAAAACTGCGGAGCAAAATATATAGGCATTGAAAACAGATGGCGGAGCGGGTGTGGGGCTGGAAACTACTTCGAAGCTTGACGAGCGAAGCGAGTGAAATCTTTTCCTTGCAAGCTTCGCCGTAGTTTACAGACACGCACCCGCGGGAGCCATCTGTTTTCTATATTTATGCAATTCGCTCCGCAGTTTTTTATTAAAAAAATTTATAAAATTTTTTAATTTTTTTTCTAAACTTTTTTATTCGTAACCCGAAAATCAACTATAGGGTGGTGGAAACCCATGAGATAAACCACGTCGTGGTTTGCGAAAGCCCACCATGTGTTTTATCTATTAACCAAACTATAAGGAGATTATTATGGTTATTAATCACAATATGAGTGCTATGTTCGCTCAGCGTTCCCAGGGAATTCAGGATCTTAATACCCAGAAGAGCATGGAAAAACTTTCTTCAGGTATGAGAATCAACAGAGCTGGTGATGATGCTTCTGGTCTTGCTGTATCTGAAAAGATGCGTTCACAGATCCGTGGTTTGAACCAGGCTTCTACAAATGCCCAGAACGGTATTTCATTCATTCAGACAACTGAAGGATACCTCCAGGAAACAACTGACATTGTACAGCGCATTCGTGAGCTTGCAGTTCAGTCTTCAAACGGTATCTACTCAGCTGAAGACCGCATGCAGATTCAGGTTGAAGTTTCATCTTTGATTGCTGAAGTTGACCGCATCGCTTCTGCTGCTCAGTTCAACGGTATGAACATGCTTACAGGACGTTTTGCTCGCCCAACAGGTGAAAACGTTGTAACAGGTTCTATGTGGTTCCATATCGGTGCTAACATGGATCAGAGAACCCAGGTTTACATTGGAACAATGTCAGCTATGGCTCTTGGTCTCCGCAACATCGGTGATGAATCTATCATGACAATTGCAACTCCAGACGAAGCTAACCGCGCAATCGGAACTTTGGATGAAGCTTTGAAGAAGATCAACAAGCAGCGTGCTGACCTTGGTGCTTACCAGAACCGCCTTGACCTCACAGTTAAAGGTCTTGATATTGGTGCTGAAAACCTCCAGGCTTCTGAATCACGCATCCGCGATACAGACATGGCTGAAGAAATGGTTAAGTTCACAACTTCAAACGTTCTCTCTCAGGCTGGTACAGCTATGCTTGCACAGGCAAACCAGACATCTCAGAATGTTCTTAGCCTTCTCCGCTAGTTGAACGTGTCATCCCGAACTTGTTTCGGGATCTCATAAATAAAAAAGGCATCCGCAATCGTCGGATGCCTTTTCTTTTGTTAATAGATTCCGAAGCAAGTTCGGAATGACAAGTTATGCTTTGAATGCTGCGATTGCTTCATCCAAAGAATCTGTAAATGTGAATGATTTAGAGAAACCTAAAAGCTGGAATACTTCCATTACCTTTGACTGAACGTCGAGGAATACAAAGTTTCCGCCCTGAAGTCTGATTGCCTTCCAAAGATTTATAAAGGCTCCGATTCCAGTTGATGAAACATAAGACAGATTCTTACAGTCAAAAATCAATGCCTTGTAATTAAAAGCAATAATCTTTGTTACTTTTGTCTGGAAGAATGATGAATTGTATGTATCGATAAAACCATCGAGGTGAACGATACAGCAGGAATCCATTCCTTCTACACCTTCAAGGTTTAACTGCAAATAATCATTTTTTTCGCTTCCGAAATTTGGAATTAACACTTCTTTCATCAGAGTTTCCTTCTCTCTTATATTTAATTTTTCTACTAATATTTTATACCTATTTTCAGTATTTGTAAAATGAAATTCTACAAAATACTGAATTTTTTGCGAGATCCCGAAACAAGTTCGGGATGACGGCGGGCATTACTATCTGTACTGCTCCAGCTCAACATAGCTTGTGTGCAACAGTTCATGAGACTTGTGACCAAGCGGTTCTCCCAGGAAATCCTTGTAAATTGCAGCAATTTCAGGATTATTGTGAGACTGTCTGATTGTACATTTCTCATCATCTGTGTACAAAGCCTTTGTACGGGCTGCACGAACTTCGTCTGTAACACCATAAGGCTGTCCACCACCACCAATACATCCGCCACGGCAAGCCATAACTTCAATAAAGTGCCAGGTTGGTTCTTTACCTGCAGCCAAATCAGCGCGAATCTGTTCTACTACAGCGTCAACATTCTTAATCTGATGAACTACTGCAATACGAACCTTTGTTCCACCAAGGTCAACTTCTGCAGATTTAACACCTTCCATACCGCGAACAGGCTCAAATTCAACCGGGCCAAGCTCTTTTTTGTTTGTAACAAAGTATGCAGTACGAACAGCAGCTTCCATTACACCACCGGTAACACCAAAGATAGTTCCGGCACCTGTATATGCACCAATAAGGCTGTCTGCTTTTTCTTCAGGAAGATTTGCAAAATCAATTCCTGCTTCGCGGATAAGCATTGCAAGCTCACGGGTTGTAAGTACAATATCGTAATCCTGTACACCGCTTGAGCTCATGCTCTTATCACGCTGGCTTTCCCAAAGCTTTGCAGTACATGGCATGATTGAAACATTGTAAATCTGTTCCTTTTTAAGACCGTTCTTTTCTGCAAAATATGTCTTTGTAATTGCACCCTGCATAGCCTGTGGAGACTTACAGGTAGAAAGATGTGGGAGCATGTCGTGGAACTTCTTTTCGCAGTAGTCAATCCAGCCAGGACAGCAGCTTGTAAACATAGGAAGTTTTCCGCCTTTAGAAACGCGTTCCAAAAGCTCGTTGCCTTCTTCCATAATTGTAAGGTCTGCGGCAAAGTTTGTATCAAATACATACTTAAAGCCAAGCTGGCGGAGTGCTGCATAAATCTTACCTGTTGTAAGGGTTCCTGGTGCCATACCGAATTCTTCACCAATTGCGGCACGAACAGAAGGAGCCATAGCGGCAACACCAACAATATCCTTGTTCCCAAGCTTATCAAATACTGTTTTAATAGGATTCTTGAAAGTAATAGCACCAACAGGACAATGAACGGCACACTGACCACAGCGGATACATGGGCTGTCTTTAAGAACACGGCCTGCAACCGGTCCGATTATAGTTTTGTCACCACGTCCGTTATATTCAAGGGCAAATACATTCTGCATGTCGTGGCAGGCAGTAATACAGCGTCCACAGTTTATACACTTATCGCGGTCAAGAACGATTTCTGCATAAGAATCGTCAACAGGCTGTCCCTTAAGACGGCG
>JAFZXA010000094.1 GCA_017617115.1 Treponema sp. | reverse complement strand
GGGCAAATGAATTTGTGTGTTGCAACAGTAGTACGAGAGTTTTTACTAGCTCCAGCCATTATGTGCCTCCAAAGAAATATTCGTATCAAATATAATAATAATTATACGGTTGAATGTCAATATAACAAATATTAGTATTCATTCATTATATATTTAATAAACTCCACTATTTGACATAAAATCCTATTTTTGATATATTCTTATAAATATCTATTTTTTTTGGGGGTCTCCAAGTGGCAGGCAAACAAACATCTGCAGAGAAAAGATACGCTCAGAGCGAAGTTCGCAGACTTCATAATAAGTCTATTAAAAGTGAATGCAGAACTTATGCAAAACAGTTTGTAGAAGCAGTTCAGGCTAAAGATCAGAAGCTTGCTGAAGAAAAATATAAAACTCTTCAGAAGGCTCTTGACAGCGCTCGCAGTAAGGGTGTTCTTAAAAGAAATGCTGTTTCTCGCAAGAAGTCAAGAATGATGAACCTTTATAATGCTACATTTAATGCAGCAAAATAACTTTTCTCCATCATAATTTTGGAAATCCAGCTGGTACTGTTCCGGCTGGTTTTTTTTTGCCTTTTTTTGCACTTTATACCGATAATTTAAATATGGCAAAAATAATAAAATCCGATTTGGTTGATGAAGTTTTTCGAAATACAAATTTTCCAAAGCAGGAAATCAATCAGATAACCGACTCGCTCCTTGCAGAAATAAAAGCCGCACTCTGTAAAGGCAACACAATAGAATTACGAAATTTCGGTACATTTGAGCCAAAACTAAGAAAAGGAAAAACAAATGCCCGTAATCCGCGCACAGGCGAAATTGTGCAGGGTGAACCTCATTATATTGCATCATTTAAAGCGGGCAGAGAATTAAAAGAAAAAATATGGAATCTAAAAAAATCAGAATAAATAATTTTCTTGTTTCTTCCGGTCTTGTAATAATTGGCGCATTGCTTTTTTCTCTTGCAAATCCAAATCTTCTTTTTAAGCAGGGATTTTCAATTGCAGCCTGGTTCATGTATATTCCGTTTCTTTTTTTAATTAAAAAATCATCCTTAAAAAACTGTTGGTTATATTCCGGAATCTATGGTGTTCTTTGTGTCTGCGCTTATGCATTCTGGCTTTACAACTATGACCCCATTTGTCTTTATGTTGCAATTCCAATAGCATTTGTTGCAACCGCACTTTTAGGTCTTATATTAAAACTTGCCGAAAAACTTTTTGTAAAAAACGGCTGGCTTGTTCAGTTTTTAATTCTTTGTACTTTTGATTATCTTAGAACTCTTGGATTTCTTGGAATACATTACGGTCTTGCAGCTTATACACAATGGAAATTCAGTGCCTTAATTCAAATTGCATCGGTAATTGGTGTGTTTGGTGTAAATGCATTTGTTATTTTTTCGTCAGCTTTGTTGTTTGCTTTATTTTCAAAAATCCAGGATAAAAAAGATTGCTTAAAAAAAATGATAAGTGATGATAAGCATTACGAAGGCGCAACCTATATAAATTATGTTTCTGAAAATACAAAAAAAATGGAATATGCTTCACTAAAAATCCCGATTGTTAGTCTTTGTATTTGGTTTGTTCTTTATATTTTAATCATCATACAGGGAAACATCAAATTAAATAAAACTTCAAATTATGATACCGTAACTGCTGTTGTAATTCAGAACAATGATAATCCCGATGAAAACGGAATTGAAAATTTTACCGAAAGTGTACAAAGCCTTATAAAACTGACAAATGAAGCTTTTGAAATTAATCCGCAAATTCAACTTGTTATCTGGCCCGAAAATGCAGTTGTTCCGTCAATAATCTATCATTATAATTCGCAAAAAGAAACCGACCGTAAAAAGCTTGTTTCGTATGTACTTGATTATATTAAAGCTCAGGATGTTAGTGTAATAACAGGAAATCAGCATATAGAAAACGGAAGTGATTTTGGAAAGCATTATTATAATACAGCACTTTTGTTTAATGCTCAGACTGCAAAAACTGTTAATCCCGAGATTTATAAAAAAATACATCTTGTTCCTTTTTCTGAAAATTTTCCTTACGAAAAATATTTTCCGCATATTTATAAAGCCTTATTAGAAAAAAAACAGTATTTTTCCGATTCAGGCACCGAAATAAAACTTTTTAAAACTCAAGGACTTACTGTTTACACTCCAATTTGTTTTGAAAATACTTTTCCCGATTTATGCAGACAGGCTTACAAAAAAGGCGCAAGATGTTTTGTTTGTCTTGCAAATGATTCGTGGGCAAAAAGTATAGAGTGTCAGTATGAACATCTTTCAATGGCGGTATTCAGAGCTGTTGAAAACAATGTACCGGTTGCAATAAGTTCAGTTTCGGGTCAGACAGGGTTTATAGATTCAAACGGAACAATAATGGCAATGGCAGTTCCTTTTACGCAGTCTTATGTAATTAGTGAAATACCTGTAATTTCCCAAGAGCAAAATCCTACTGTATATAATAAAACAGGTGATGTTTTTGGCTACGGAATTGCATTTTTATTGCTTGGTGTGTTGATAATTCGTGGTTTAATTGCTATAATAAATAAAGTTATATGGCAGAACGCGCAGAAGCAGTAAAAAAGAATATAACAATTTTTGGCTCGGAAACAGAATTTGACGGAACACTGGAATTCAGAGACAGACTTGTAATAACAGGAAAGTTTTCGGGAAAAATTGTTGCTCCAACAGGTGAGCTTGAAATTGCAAAAAATGCCACTTGTAATGTAGAAAGTATACAGGCTTCTTCAATTGTAGTATGCGGATCTGTTAAAGGAAATATGAATGCTACCGAGCGCGTAGAAATCTGCTCTGGCAGCATGGTTGAAAGTGATATTACAACTGCAAGAATCAGAATAGCAAATAATGTTGAATTCAATGGTCAGGTAACAATGCTCGAACAAGAGCCGGATGTAGATTTGTTTTCAGTAGCATCTTCAGAATTCAAACAGGCAATGCTCATTCATTCTGACGTAGTAAAATAAAATGCTTGGAGGTGCGGCCCTTCGAGAGCCTCAGGGACCGCTATAAAGCAAAATAATCAATAATTAAATAATCATAAAATATTTTTAAATGGAGAATTTTTAATGGCAACATTAAGAAGAAAGCGCGTAGACGATGCAGAAAACGCGCAGGAAAATGAACAGACTTCACTTGGTCTGGAAGAACAGGTTCAGGAAGGTGAAAATTCACAACCCGAAAGTGCAGAAAAAGTCGTAGTTAGGAAAAAGCGGGTTGTTAAAGTTAAAACCGAAGAAACCGGTGAAGAAGCACCTGCTGCAGAAGAAGCTTCAGAGCAGAGTCAGTCAGAACAGTCAGAACCTGCTGCACAAGGTTCAGAAAACAATCCTTCCGAAGAACACAATTTTAGAAAAAATCAATCATATTACAATAACAAACGAAACGGAATGAACAAGCGCCCTTATGGTCGTTCATATCCAACACCAAGCGGCGAAGTTAGTGAAACAATTGCTGCCGAAGCTGCTGCTGCTTCTTCCGAAGATAATGCAAACAAACCACGCCTTTTGATTAATGATCTTACAATTAAATCTATGCCTGAACTTCGTGAGCTTGCAATGCAGTATGGTTTTACTGCCGACGACCTTGCTCCAATGAAAAAGCAGGATTTGATTTTTGTAATCTTAAAGGCACATACTGAACACGGTGGAATTATTTTTGCTTCTGGTGCTCTGGAAATTTTACCTGACGGTTACGGATTTTTGCGCAGCCCTCAAAACTCATATCTTCCTGGCCCTGATGATATTTATATTTCACCAAGCCAGATCCGCTTGTTCAACCTTAAAACCGGCGATACTGTTTACGGTCAGACTCGTTCTCCAAAAGAAGGCGAGCGTTTCTTTGCTTTGCTCCGTATTGAAAGCGTAAACTTTGACGAACCACGCATTGCACAAACCCGCGTTCCTTTTGAAAACTTAACACCACTTTATCCGGACGAAAAGCTTCGTCTGGAAACAGTTTCTACAGAAGTTTCAACTCGTATTGTCGATTTGTTTGCTCCAATTGGTAAAGGTCAGCGTCTTTTGATTGTTGCTCCTCCAAAGGCAGGTAAAACAATCCTTATGCAGAAAATTGCAAATGCCATTACAACAAATAACCCTGAAGTTTATTTAATCGTGCTTTTGATTGATGAACGTCCTGAGGAAGTTACCGAAATGGAACGCGCAATTAAGGGCGAAGTTATTTCTTCTACCTTTGATGAGCAGGCTACACGCCACGTTCAGGTTGCCGAAATGGTTTTGGAAAAGGCAAAGCGTCTTGTAGAACACAAACGCGATGTTGTAATTCTGCTTGACTCAATTACTCGTCTTGCACGCGCCTATAACCAGACAGTTCAGACAAGTGGTAAAGTTCTTTCTGGTGGTGTTGACTCTAACGCCTTGTTCAAACCAAAGCGCTTCTTTGGTGCCGCACGTAATGTAGAAGAGGGTGGTTCTCTTACAATTATTTCTACTGCTCTTATTGAAACCGGTTCGCGCATGGATGAAGTTATTTTCGAAGAGTTCAAGGGAACTGGTAACTCAGAAATTGACCTTGACCGTAAGCTTGCCGAACGTCGTTTGTTCCCAGCTATCAACATCAAAAAATCCGGAACCCGTAAGGAAGAACTGCTTCTTACCGAAAACGAACTTCAGAAAATCTGGATTTTGCGTAAAGTTCTTAACCCAATGGAAGATGTTGAAATTACCGAACTCATTCTTGACCGCATGAAGAAGAGCAAGACTAATGAAGCCTTCCTTGCAAGCATGAATGCAGGGACTGCAGGGATAGAATAAAGATTCCCGTGTCAAGCACGGGAATGACAGTTTGTCATTGTCGGGCTTGACCCGACAATCTCATTTTAATATAATATACAAACAATTTTCTTGTGATATTATTAATTTTTGTTGACGGTAGCGGAATGATGGATGCACCTTTTGTGCAAACCAGGGGCGGCCGGGCGTAATATCGGGCAAGAGCATAGGAGTTATAATCATGAAAAAGGGAATTCACCCGGACTACAAATTAACAAAAATTACCTGCGTTTGCGGTAATGTAATTGAAACACGTTCAACAGTTGAAAACATCAACGTTGAAATTTGTTCTGCCTGCCACCCGTTCTATACTGGTAAGCAGAAGCTCGTAGATACTGCAGGACGTATTGACCGCTTTAACAAGCGCTATGGTATTAACACTGCAAAGTAAACTTCCAGACTTTATGAGGTTTTTTACCTTCAAAGTCAAATGGAATTGTTTGTGCAGTAATTTCAGTACATACAAAATCAAATCCCGCTGCTGTTTTAGGCGGGATTTTTTTTTGGTCAAATTTTATTCTTTCCGAATTAGTAGAAAAATAAAGTGTTCCGCAAGGTGCTAAAATATTAAGGCAATCTTTTACAAGCTGCGGCCAGTCGCGGTTGATGTCAAGAATGTCGCTGGTATTTTTGCTGTTTGAAAAGGTAGGCGGGTCAAGAATGATTATGTCGTAAAGTTCAGCGGGTTCAAGTTTGCCACTTTTTGCAGCTACTGCTTTTTCCTGTAAAAATCGCATGCAGTCGGCACGAGTGTAGAGGTAGTGCTTTTTGTCTGAAAATCCATTAAGAGTCATGTTTTGTTTTGCCCAGTCAAGATAAGTGTTCGAAAGGTCTACCGATTCTACAAAGCCGGCGTTTCCCTGGGCGGCATAAACCGAAAAGCTTGCAGTGTAGCAGAAAAGGTTGAGTACACGTTTTTTGCTGCAGGTGTCACGAACTGTTGAACGCAAGGTCCTGTGGTCAAAAAATAAGCCGGTATCAAGGTAAGTAGTAAGATCTACGCGGAAAAGCTGTCCTTGTTCCTGGACGATGCCTTGTATCGTCATCCCAATCTGTGATGTCATCCCGAACTTGTTTCGGGATCTGTCTTCTTGAGATGCTGAAACAAGTTCAGCATGACGAGCCTGATATTGACTATTGTCCTTATGACTCTTATGCCCCCGCGATTTTTTTACAATATGCGACTGTTCAATTCCAAGCACATCGCTGCAAACATCTGCCATTGCTTCCAGCCACAATTCTTCTTCTGCTTCATCTTTTTCGTAAGGGCGTTCATATAAATAAAGAACTGCAAAGGTTCGCTGTTTAATTTCTGTTTCAACATCAGGTTCATTTGCACTAAGGCGGGCATTTTGTTCTGCCATAAAGCGTGCAGCTTCAACAGGGGTGTCAACTGTGTCGGGTAAAAACTCATATAAATCAAGACTAACAGGAATTTCCGGAATATCGCGGTCATAAAGGCGGTAACACGAAACACGGTTTTTGCGTGCCCATTTGCGAAGCTCCTTATAGCGCTTTTTTAATCTGTTTGAAAAAAGTTCTGCCTGATATTCAACCTTATCCATAATGACATATTACCACACTTGTGGTATAATTTATAGTAATATTTCGGAGGAAAAAATGAAAAAGTTTTTTTCAATTTTGTTGAGCATCATTTTTGCTCTTTGTCTGTTAGCTACACTTGTTCTTTCAGTTGTACGCTTTAATTTTAATACATCGACAATTACAGAATTTGCAACTCAGATTTTTAAAGTAAGTAAAGCACCGGTAATTGAATATGAAGATGATGGTCTTTTTCACCCTGACCAGAAAATCATAACTTATGCACAGTACAACCCGGATGATTTTGCCGATTTTGATTTAAGTTCAATTGACCTTACAAATATGGATATTAATGAAATTGTTCAGTCATATCTTGATGCTAATGATATTGATGTTGAACCGGAAGTGATTTCCGAAATCCTTGCATCACCAGAAATCACCGAAACAGTAAGCCAGTATGCCGATGAAATTATAAACTACATGACAGGCGCTTCTGATGAATTGAACATTGACCCAGCCCAACTTACAAAAGTTGTAAATACAGCAATCGACAAATACGAAGAAGCAACAGGCGAGGTTGTAGACCGCACTGGACTTGAAGAAGCAATTTCTGAAAACGTAGAAGCAATGGTTCCAGAGCTTACAGCAACTTTGGACACGGCAAAAGAGGAAAATGCCGAAGCTTTTGAAATCCTTAGAAAAGTTAATATTGTTCTTTCTGTTAAAGTTTTCATTATTGCAATCAGCGTTTGTGTAGTTCTTGCACTCATTATCTTCTTAATCAACATGAACGTATTTGTATGGTTTAAGTATATTTCAGTTCCGGCAATTGTAGACGGACTTTTGATTTTTATTGCAACACTTGTAGCAAAAGGAATTGTACCAGGTATCTTACTTGCTGCAATTACAGATGCAGGCCTTGGCGACAGTGTTTACAGCTTAATCTGGAAATTTGTATTTGCAATCCTTAAGAAATTTGAAGTTTGCGGCATTGTTACAACATTAATTGGTGTTGTATTACTTTGTCTTGGCGCCACTTTGGGCAAGAAAAAGCAGCCTGAAACTCTGTAATGACAGACTCTTAAAATTCTGATATACTCATTGCATGACTGCGACAGAAAAATATCTGGCTATGAATAATGAATTCTGCAGGCTAAGGGATGCTATTTATAATCCTGATGTTGATGAGGCAGACGAAGATGAGCGCATTCAAAAGAATGTAGAAATGGCGCTTGGGGTTTTGTGCCAGTATTTGGACTATTACAAAGAAATTAATGACGTGCATACGCGTCCAAAGGAATAAATATGGACTTTAAAGAATTTAATCTTGATGAAAGATTGTTGAAGGGAATTGAAGCCGCCGGGTATGAGGTTTGTACACCGGTTCAGGAACAGGTTATTAAGGCTTCTATGAAAGAAGGGGCAAAGGGCCCTGATTTGTATGTTCAGTCTCAGACTGGAACTGGTAAAACCTGCGCATATCTTGTTGCTGTAATTAGCGGAATGCTCAAAGCAGAAAATGCAGGTAAAAAGTGTCTTATTCTGGCTCCAACTCGTGAGCTTGCCGTTCAGATTGAAGAAGAAGCTAAGGTACTGGTTGGTACAAACGGGCTTAAAGCCTTCAGCGTATACGGTGGCGTTGGCTACGAAAAACAGATTGCAAACCTTAAAAAAGGCGTAGATATTGTAATTGGAACCCCTGGCCGTGTAATTGATTTGAACGAAGGCGGAAACCTAGATTTGAGCAAGAGCCACTTCTGTGTAATTGATGAAGCAGACCGCATGTTTGATATGGGCTTTTATGATGATCTTCGTAAGATTTTGAAAAAGCTCCCAGAAGCTGAAGTTCGTCAGACAATGCTCTTTTCTGCAACCTTGAACACTTATGTAAAAAATCTTGCATGGGAATATACCCGCGACCCGATTGAAATTACAATCGAAGCAGAAAATATCACAGTTAGTGAAATTACTCAGGAGCTGCTTCACGTTTCAAGCGATGAAAAAATGAAGCTGCTTGTTGGAATCTTAAAACATGAGAACCCTGAAAGTGCAATTATTTTCTGTAATACAAAAAGGTCTTGCGAAGTTGTTGCAAAGCGACTTGCCATAAACGATATTAAAGCTGAGTTTATGATCGGCGACCTTCCACAGAGTAAGCGTCTTGCAATTATGAAATCATTTAAGGCAGGTCAGGTAAAGATTCTTGTTGCCACAGACGTTGCAGCCCGCGGTATTGATGTTGATGACCTTGCAATGGTAATTAACTATGACCTTCCTGTAGAAGCAGAAAATTATGTTCACCGAATTGGTCGTACTGCACGTGCCGGAAAATCTGGTAAAGCTTATACCTTCTGCAGTGAACAGGATGTTTATAATCTTCCTGCAATTGAGCGCTATATTGAAATGTCTATTCCTGCTACTGTTGCATACCCTGAACAGATGGAAGAAGACAAGTCTGCCGGCATGTACATTAAAACCGAAAACTGGCGCGGCGATGATGAACTTGATAACCGTCATGGATATAGAAAAGGACAGGATGGGGATATTCATAATAAACGACATGATGGTTATAAGAAGGGTGACTATAAGAAAAATGACTACAAAAAAGGCCCTTCGAGAGCCTCAGGGACCCCAGGTCGTTCAGAGTACAAGAAAAATAATCGCAAGCCATATATTGATCCGGCTAAGCTGGCTGGGCTTTCTTATGAAGAGCGCATGAAGATGTATAAGGATGCATATTCAAAGGGTGGCTATAAGAAAGATAATTACAAGAAGGGCCCTTCGACAGGCTCAGGGACCCCTGGTCGCTATGAAAACCGTCAACAGCAGAAGCCTGCACCAAAGAAGACTTTCTGGCAAAAAGTGAAAGCATTCTTTGGAAGATAATTTACAGCAGGTTTTCTTCAAGCCAGTGGGCAACGCCGTCTTCTTCGTTTGAACGGCAGATTCCACTGGCTATTTTTTTTACTTCGGGAATTGCGTTTTCCATGGCAATTCCTTTACCGCAAAGCTTGAGCATGCCAATGTCGCTGAAGTCATCGCCAAAGGCGGCAATTTGTTCCAAAGGAATATTAAGCTTCTGGCTCATGATACTGATTGCTTTTTCTTTTGTAGCATCTTTCAAAGTCATCTTATACCACGGAATATCAGAGAAGGGTAGAAAATCAATACGGTCAGGGCCAATGGTTTTTGCAATTGCTGCAATCTTTTCTTTGTCCAGCGTTTGAATACATAATTTCATTGCCGGTTCATAAAATTCGTGAAAATCAATATAAGTCCAGAACTTATCGCCAAGTTCTTCTTTTGAATTGGAATAAAGTCCTTCTTCATTGTCTGCAGACATAATAGCATCCGAGCCACAGATTTTGAAAGTTGCTTCAATAAGAGTCCGTACTTCCTCAACCGAAAATTGGCATGTATATATTTTTTTCTCCCCTTGCCGAACCATGCCGCCACCGTTTGTAATAAAAATATCAGGGTTAATTCCATCAAGAAACTTTATAGCATTAACATGTGCACGCGAGGTACAAATACCAAACATCACACCTTTTTGCTGGAGTCGTTTAATTGTCTGCTTAGAATATTCAGAAATAGATTTGTCGTTGTGAAATAAAGTCCCGTCCAAATCGACAAGGACCAAAGATATATTTTCCATAATCAATTATGGTGTAAAAAATTGGATTTTGCAAGTATGGTTGCTCAAATCCTTTTTTTAAGTTAAATTAATTCATGAAAAATATATATTAAGGACTTTTTGATGATTACAGTTAGTGACGTTAGTGTTTCATTCAGCGAAAAACCGCTTTTTAAGGATGTTAATCTTAAGTTTAATAAAGGAAACTGTTACGGAATTACCGGTGCAAATGGTGCCGGAAAATCTACCTTCTTAAAGCTGCTCAGCGGCGAGCTTGAAAAAGATTCAGGTGAAATTTTTATGACCCCTGGCGAACGCATGGCAGTATTAAAGCAGGATCACTTTGCGTTTGATGAATATTCAGTAAAAGATACAGTTATGATGGGCTTTCCACGCCTTTATGAAGTTAGTAAGGCCCGTGATGAAATCTATGCAAAGTCAGATTTTACAGAAGAAGACGGAATTAAGTCTGCAGAACTAGAAGCAGAATTCGGCGAACTTGGCGGCTATGAAGCAGAAAATCAGATTGAACAGATGCTCAGTGGTCTTGGCCTTGAAGAAGAATTCCACGACCGCATGATGAGTGATCTTGATGAAAGTCAGAAAGTACGAGTACTTCTTGCACAGGCAATTTACGGAAATCCTGATGCACTTATTCTTGATGAACCTACAAACGGTCTTGATATTGAATCAATCACATGGCTTGAAAACTTCCTTTTGGAATTTGAAAATACAGTAATTGTTGTTTCGCACGACCGACACTTTTTGAATACAGTCTGCACTTACATCTGCGATATTGATTTTGGAAAAATCACTCAGTTCAGCGGAAACTACGACTTCTGGTATCAGATGACTCAGGTTATGCAGCGACAGGCTCACGACCAGCAGAAAAAGACAGAAGAAAAAATGAAAGACTTGCGCGAGTTCATCCTGCGATTCAGCTCTAACGCTTCTAAGGCAAAGCAGGCAACAAGCCGCAAAAAGATTTACGACAAGCTTGCCGACAGTCTTGAAGAGATTCCTGTTTCTACACGCAAGTTTCCTTATGTAGCTTTTAAGCCGGATCGCGAAATTGGTAATAACGTTCTTGAATGTAAAAAGCTAAACTTTAAGGATGCAGACGGCAATGAGCTTCTTAAGGATTTTTCTTTAGTTGTAAACCGCACAGACAAAATTGCATTTGTTGGTATTGAGCACAATTCAGTAACAGCACTTTTTGATATTATCAACGGAGTAAAAACACCGGATAGCGGTGAGTTCTTCTGGGGTCAGACAACAAGCCAGACATATTTGCCACGCGACAATTCAAGCAACTTCGACAATGACATGAACATTACAGAATGGCTTAAGCAGTATTCAAAAGAACAGGACGATGCTTATGTTCGCGGCTTCTTGGGAAGAATGCTCTTTAGCGGCGACGAATCCCTTAAAAAAGTAAAGGTTCTTTCGGGTGGTGAAAAGGTTCGCTGTATGCTTAGTAAGCTCATGCTCAGCGGTGCTAACTGTATTACAATGGATGACCCGACAAACCATCTTGACCTTGAAGCAATTCAGTCGCTCAACGAAGGTTTGATTGCATTCCCTGGTGTTCTTTTGTTCAGCTCACACGACCACGAGTTCATTCAGTCTATTGCAAACCGCATTGTAGAAATTACACCAAACGGCATTATTGACCGCATGATGAGCTTTGATGATTACATTACCGACCCGCAGGTTACAGAACTTCGCAAGAAGTTGTACGAAGGAACTGGTAAGAAAATAAAGTATCGGGTATAAATATGAGATCCCGAAACAAGTTCGGGATGACAAATACGTCATGATGAACTTGTTTCAGCATCTTTTATCCTCTTGATTTTAAATTTTCCAGAAAGTTCGATAACATATCATGAGCCTCTTCATCTGTGATTTCTTTTGGCTCGTGATATTCAATCAGGTTTTGTGGAATCTCATCTAAAAATCGGCTTGGAGTGCATTCTGTTACCATATTCATTTTTTTGCGCTGCTGGCATGAAGTAAGAAAAAGCTTGTCGCGGGCACGGGTAATTGCAACATAAAAAAGGCGGCGCTCTTCTTCAACGTTTCCATCGTTTTCGGCAACGGAGCGGGCGTGAGGAATAAGACCTTCTTCGCAACCGGCAATAAATACAACAGGAAACTCAAGACCTTTAGAAGCGTGAATTGTCATAAGGTTTACTTTTCCCTTGTTGTCGTTATCATCATTGTTATCCTGCGAAACAAGAGTTATGCGGTTTAAGTAATTAAATACATTCGGATTATCGTTATCGGGGTCTTTTTCCCAGACATCAATTGAATTCAAAAGACTTTCAATATTCATAAGCTTAAACTGAACGGCTTTTTCATTCTTGCCAAATTCTCCAATCAGATAATCCTTGTAATCAATATCTTCAATCATCTGGCGAACTTTATTGCTCAAACCGCGGCCACTCAAAATCTTCTGTCTTTCATCTTCAATAAGCTTCATGAACTGGGCCAAATCTTCCTTTACGGCATCGTTGGCTGGAGAGCCAGGACGGTTTATAAGAGAATCCATTGCATTCCACATGGTGCATCCGTTTAGAAGCGCTTCATCATTAAGCATCTGTATTGTAGCACGACCAATTCCACGACGCGGAGTATTCAGAATGCGTATAAGATTTATATCATCATCATGATTTGCAATAACACGCAGGTAGCTTATAATATCCTTAATTTCCTTGCGCTCAAAAAACGAAGTGCCGCCGCTCATGGTGTAAGGAATGTTATTTTCAAGAAGCGCTTCTTCAAGTACACGGCCCTGAGTATTAGCACGCATCAATACTCCAAACTCATCATATTTACGGTGCTCATCCATTGCAATTCCAAGAATGCTTTCGGCAATAAAGTTTGCTTCGTCAGTTTCATTTTGCGGCATAAAAACTTCAATTGGTTTACCACCGCCGTTTCCGCTCCAGAGTTTTTTATCTTTACGGTTTGTATTGTGCGAAATTACACCGTTTGCCGCTTCCAGAATTGTTTCTGTAGAACGGTAATTCTGTTCAAGACGGATTTCTGTCACCTTAAAATCGTGTTCAAAATTGATGATGTTCTGATAGTCGGCCCCGCGCCAGCTGTAAATACTCTGGTCATCGTCGCCTACAACTGCAATATTCTGGTCGGCAAGCAGGTGCATCATTTCATACTGCTGATGGCTTGTGTCCTGAAACTCATCGACCATTATGTATTTATAGCGTTCACGGTAGCGCGCAAGAACATCGGGGTTTTCGCGGAAAAGTTTTATTGGAAGAACAATCAGGTCATCAAAATCTACGGCATTGTAAAGCTGAAGCCCTTCCTGATAAAGCTCATAAAGAGGCTTATACATATCATTTGCAGTTTCCCAGTTTTTGCGCCCGGTTTTTATGTTAGAAATAAGGTTTCCAATTGTGTAAATATCCATTGCTTCGGGGCTGAATTTAAGTTCACGGCCACATTCTTTTATAAGAGCAACACGGTCAGTTTCGTCGTAAATGCTGAAATTTTCACGCCAGCCAAGCTTTGTAATTTCCTGCCGCAGGATTTTTACCCCGAATGCATGAAAGGTAGAAATTGTAAGGTTCTGAAGTTTTTTCTGGGTAAGACTTTTGATTCGGTCTGCCATTTCTTTAGCAGCTTTGTTTGTAAAGGTAAGGGCAAGAATCTGGCTTTGTGGAATACCCTTGTCGAGCATATGCGCAATTCGGAATGTTATAACGCGTGTTTTACCGCTGCCGGCGCCTGCAATAATTAAAATTGCCCCGTCGGTAGTAGTAACGGCCCTGAATTGTT
The DNA here is from genome assembly GCA_017617115.1 of Treponema sp. Lineage (GTDB taxonomy): Bacteria > Spirochaetota > Spirochaetia > Treponematales > Treponemataceae > Treponema_D. Next base: position 11,134 of record JAFZXA010000094.1, on the reverse strand, counting down.
CGGGATTAAGTTCTTTTCGCAAGGTTTCCAAATCGAGCATAGTTTCATAAATATATCAAAAGTATGTGTGAAGGGCAACCTCCATGTCATTATCGGGCTTGACCCGATAATCTGTTCATTGACAGATGGGGGTGGGGGGGGGTATAATAGAAGAAATTTGGAATTTTTAAAAAACGGAGCGTCGGATGAGAAAAAGTATCATTTCCACTCTATTTATTCTTTCTTTTTTATTTGGCTTAGTTTCCTGTTCAAATCAACTAAAAGCAAAAACTAATGTAACAATGAACTTTGATGTACAATCCTTTTATAATGAGGTTGCAGCAAGAGATGTGATTGATGAAAATCTTGAATCTGTTTTAGAAGTACAACTTTATGTAGATAATAAATTATTTAATACAAAATCACAGACTTTTGATAAATCTAAAAAAACTATAACAATGGAATTTAAAGAAATTCCGCTTATTTCAACTGTATATGCCGAAGCTTGGATAACATTAGGAAAAATAACCACTTATTACGGAAAATCAGCCGAAGTAATTGTTTCTTCCGATAATACAGAACTACAGCTAACTCTAAAAAAACAAACAGAAGTAAAAGGCGACCCAACAGTAATTGAAGAAATGGAAAATTATGATATTTCTGCTCAATTCTTTGTTCAGAAAAAAAATGCGAGTGGAAACCCAATTAATGAATACGAACTTTATAAATCTGTTCCTATAAGTTCTGAACATAGTTTTGAAGAAATAATTCAAGACGAATCTTTACAAGAATATCAGGACTTTATGGCAATTCATTCCTGGACAACATATGAATTAATGATAAAAGGGTATGATTTACGAGAAAATGTTGATCCAAATTATAGAGAAAGTGATATTGAAGTAGTTTTTGAAAGCGGAAAATATTATGTTAATTTTTATTTCAATTTTATTGGTGAATTAACAAAACATCAACTTTTCCAGGGCTCTGCAAATGGTACAATTTATTACTTAGATTTGTATCGAGATATCTATAACATAAAAAATCAAAATAATGAAACCATCAGTATGGGTATGTCTGATTATTATAAAGATAATGATATTGTTTCTTTCTTTGAATTCCTATACAAAAATGATGATAAGATATGTTTTCCTAATTATTTTTATTTGGATGGTCTGTATAATGAAGAATATGCAGCAAACTATACACAAATGATTAATTGGTCTTCTTCAACAACCTCATTTACGATTAAATATTATTCAGAATCTGAACCACTGCAAATTACTTTTACTATTCCAGAAGGTTTCTCTTTGGAAGATTTCTTTAATTCGGAAGATCCATATAATAATATAGTTCCTGAAAGTAATATAATTTGGACGGCTTATGTTCAGAATAGAGATTTAGACGGAAATCCAATTCAAGATTCTTATAGCATATATGATGAGTTTTATATTGATTATGCTGATATTTCCGCGCTTAATTTAACTGATTATTATGATATTAATGATTTACCAGATTTTAGGGCAACGTATTGGTGGATATGTTATGAACTTGCTGGAAATGGTTATGACATGGCAGATGGTAAAGATTTTATTGCTGAAAAGCAAGGTGATAAACTTAATATATCTTCATATTACGATATTGCACAAACTGTTAATGAGCCATGGCATTACAAAGAGTTGCAGGGAAGTTCAGGTGGAAATACTTATACCTTAAAATTGTACGATGCGGGTATCGGTTTTATTTATAATGATTCAGGCAAACCTGTTTATTGTTATTCATGTTCTAAAAAAGCAAATGATAATGAACATATTATTTTTGTTCAAACTTGGTATTGTAAAGATAAAAGAATAAAATTTTCACCAATTTGGTTTAGAAATGGACAATTTTTGTTTGATTCAGTTGAGTCTATCTTTGATTTAGATGGAGTTGAACAAATAACATGGACACAAGGTAATAACTTTACAATTACTTGTAAAGACGGCACAAATGATTTACCAATTACATTTGCCACACCTGCCGACTTTAATGTTTTTGAGTTTTTTAAGGATGATGGAGATGAAGGTGGAAGTATTAATATTAATTTAACTGATCCAAATACAAACTTGTTGACAATTACGGCAACACCTTCTAAAGATTTCTGCATGTACGCAGGTTCAATAAATCTTGGAGCAATACTAAAAGCAAATAATACGAATTTATCAACAGACCCGAATGTCATCTGGGATGCAAAACTTCTTTATGGTGGAGCAGATATAAACGAATATGACACGTATTATGAAATCAAGAAAAATGATAATAAAACTTGCGTATCAATTTTGAATACACTTGTTGTTTCAGGATATTATCAGCTATATGTTATTGCAATTTACAATGGCATTACAACAAGTCAGATGTTTGATATATATGTTAGCGGTGAAGAATATCATGAATATAATGTAGAAGATCCAAATTTTGATAATTTATTTGCTTCTGATGCTTCAAGTATAATTCATAATGCAACATTGGTTTTCACGGGTGATCTTACAAGTTCTTCCCCAACAACAGAAGAAAGATTTAGAAATATCCTTCAAGAAATTTCATCAATAGGAACAGAGCTTAATGTTGATATGTCTGATCTTTCAGGTGTAACAGAAATGCCAGATTATTCATATATTTATGCACCAAAACTTAAGACTGTTAAGTTTCCTAACTCTTTAACAAAACTTAAAACACAGTCATTTGGATATAATACTAATAACATAATATCCGTTTACATACCTACAACAATTCAGGATATTCAAGGTGGAGCATTTATTGGTTGTACTTCGTTGGAGAATGTAATATTTAAAGGAGAGCCAGTTAGTGGAGTATCCTTTGCATATGCAAACGGTGCAATTATTAAAACAGAAGATAACTATTTGACAAATACATCAACAAAGACACTTGTAACTGTAATACCAAATGTAAAAAATACAATTAATTTTGCAAATGATTTCTCTGATGTTGATTCAATTGGTGAAGCCGCATTTAAGAATTCAAGCATTTCTTCAATTACTGGTTTTGGAACAATAAAAACAATTCCAAAAGATGCATTTTATGAATGTAAATCTTTAACTTCAGTAAATCTTGAGGGAATTGAAACAGTCGGAGAAACTGCTTTTTGTAGTTGTACAGCTTTAACAACATTAACTAATTATGAAAGTTTGAAAACTGTTGGTGTTGCAGGATTCAGAAATTGTAATATTTCACAGTTTACAATTTATACAGACGAAATGACACTTGAAACAAATGCGTTTGCAAGTGCTATCGATACTTTAACAATTGATATTGAAATAACTGCTGATAATTATGATACAATAAAAACAAATTATATTACGCCTACTTATGGAACTAAGCATATTATCTTTAATAAATCAGCAGTTATTCCTGATTTAACATCATCGACATTTAGATTATGTCAATCTAATCAAAACCCTACCGCAAATCTTCCTGCTAGTACTATTCAATTAAATGATGCATTCTTATATAGTTATATTGGATCTTTACAAAGTATTGAGTTTAAGGGAGGAAATTCATCAATAGGAAAGAATCAATTTATTAATTATAAAAAGCTTACTCAAATAATAACAAATGGCAATGTTACTTCAATTGGCGATTTTGCTTTTTATGGATGTCTTCTTCTAGAATCTGTTAATTTAAATGGTGTTTCTTATGTTGGAACCTGTGCATTCGAAAATTGTACTAAACTTTCAAATCTTACTTTGGGTAATACTGTTAAACAAATTGGACAAAGAGCTTTCTATAAAGCAAATGGATTAAGTGGAAAAGAATTAACTATTCCTTTGTCAACTTTTGCACTTGGAGCATGTTCATTCTATGTTTCTAGTGAAACACAGCCAACTATTACAATAACTCATGCAAACAGTCCACAAACAGAAACCTGGTATAGTGTTGTATGGCCAACAACTGTGGACAATTACTGGACTCTTTATGTTATGATACCTTCAATTGAAACTTGTCCAGATTTCCCAGATTCATCATCATATGTTACAAAGCTTGAAGGTGATGCACTTAACGATCTTGACTCAACTATTCAAACTTCAGTAACAAGTTCTTCAAATGAAGTTAGTTATTTACGGGCTATAGGTTCTGGGGATTAATACAATAATTATTTTATAAAACTGGAGAAAAGATATGAAAACAATAAATAAACTTATACAAATAATAACAGGAGTTGTTCTTCTTTTAATATTTGCCGGATGTTCTCATGGTGTTTTGAAGAGCTCTTCGAAAGGTTCCGAAGCTGCATTAAGCTCTGCTAAAGAATTGAATATAGAAGGAAAATATACATTGAAGGGGGCTGTTTCTATTAATTTAGGCGCCTTACCAAAAGAGTTTATTTCACAAGATACACAAGGCGCTCGTACCGCTTCTGCTGACTTTTCAATAGATAAACAAAATTGCGAAGTAGAAGCTATTAACGGAACAGAAACAATTAATGGAAATGTAACTCGGAATGGTAATATATATGAATATACTATAGAATTTACATCTGCCGGTACATGGACAATTAATGTATATTTTTATATAAACGGTGTACTTGCTGCTTTAGACGATTCAGAAATTACGATTTCTGAATCAGATTTAAATGATTCTGTGAAAACACAATCTTTTACACTGAATTGTTCACCAATAATCGACTCAACACAACAAGGTTCAATTAATCTTAAAATAAAGAATTCTTCTTCAAGTGTTAAATCGATAACATGGGACTGGGTTGATGAAGCAAAAAATGGAAATATTGTAATTAATAATGATACAAAAACTGTAAATGGAGTAGGTGAATCTGTATTTTTTAACTTTTACCATATAAATAGTGGTACATATAGAGTTATACTTTCATTTAATGATTCTCAAAACAAGGTTCTTTATTCTTGTTATGAAACAATTTTGGTTTTTGCAGAATTTGAAACAGATACCTGGTATGGCCCAAGCCCTTATATTAATTCTGAAAATGAATTCGTTTATGATGACAGTATAGGTGCATCTTTTGCACAGAATATAAATTTTCTTGATGTACCGAATGGTTCCTCACTTTATCTTTTGTGGAGTAATTTTGAGTACGAAGCCGATTCAATAAACAATACATCTCCAATACAAAATCAAATTGGTGGTCAAATATTTACTTCTTTTACAGAAGGCATGTCAATAACAAATCCGATTAACTGTGATTCAAACTATTGTTTTGATAGTAAAACACTTTATGCGCCACCGTACAGATATCTTAATACATATGCAGGTTTTGGAAAGGATCCTGGTTTTAATTTAAATACGATTATTTATAATATATTTTATGAAAATCCAGTTTTTTATTCGAGCATGGTTTTAGATAATTATTTATATTTCCTATTTTCTATTAATAATTATGATCCAGAATATTATATAGGAAGGTATGGAATTCAAGATAAATCTGTTGCATTTACAGAATCAAATATAAATACAACAAATGATTCAGTTTGTACATCATTTACAGTAAAGCATTTATCAGGTACTAATTCAGGTATACTATATTATACAATTGAAGCAACAAGTACTCTTTTGTATAGACAACCATTTGAAATTACTGAAAATGCAGAATATACATTCATCAGCTTTAATAATGATGGAAATTATAAACAGGCAAACCATTATTTAAATACATTCGAGAAAAATAATATGTTGGAAACATACTCTTTAACAAAAAGTTTATCTGTAAGTGATATGATAATATCTGGGGATTATCTTTATGTATTGGTTTATTTATCAGATATGTATGAGGAGTATTATACTCAAGAACTGGATTCATCATATAAACTAGTTGAAGATAATTATTTAAGTACAGGTGGAATTATTAAATTTAACGAAAGTAATTCACAAACACAGCAAGCTGTATTTTCAAACGATACAAAGTGGACTAATCCAAATACTCAGAGTACAGATAATAAAGTTCTTGGTTTGTATACTTATCCTAACAATGTAATGTATTATAAATATAGTGATAAGAATGGATATGAAAAGATAAATGAAACAGTTTCTTGGGAATCTGGTGGTGATACATTCAATTATTACTATTATATCCCGGTTCAGCCATCTCTAGAATCAAATGAACCATCCACTCAATACTTGTATGGTCCAAGAAAGTTCCTTTCTGCAAGTGCAACAGAGCTTGTTTTTATTGATGACGGCGGTTACATTAAGGATCCTGTTTCTCAGGGTGCGGAACCTAAGACTTTGCCTGTTAACCGAATTGTAACATTGAACCTTTCAACAGAAACTTTCACTTTTGTAAATGTTAATGCAACTTTCTCAGCTAAATATTCTCCGATGACCAACAGTTTTACAACGAACCCATATAGTGGAGGTATTATAAACCCAGATCCACAACCAGGAAAACCATAATCAATCATCAGCCATCCCAATACTCGGGATGGCATTTTTTTGTAAAAATAGATAATCTTTTCTTGCATTTTGTAAAAAAGTACTATATATTTATACTAGTATTAATGCAAGGAGGATTATATGGCAGTGTTAAAACCTATAAAATCATCTGTTTGTAAAGATAAAAAAGTTTGGCGACAGATTTGTAAAACAGCTCATAGTTCCCCAAGCTCTGAACAAATAGAAAAAGTAAACACATTACAGGCAAGATTTGCGAAGGTATATAAGAAGTGATTGATTTATTGACTTGTGAGAATCCTGAAAAATATGTACGAATAGAAAAACTGTCAGAAAAAAATAAACCTGACAGTTTTTTAGTCTCAGCTAAAGAATATTCTGATTATATAGTTAATAAAGCTTTAGGATATCAGAATAGTTCTATTTCAACTACATTTCTTCTTTTTGATATACAAAATAATAAAGTGATTGGATTTGTATCTCTTATTTGTGATATGGTTTCTTCAACAATGGAAGAAAAAAAGAAATCGCAATTAATGAATGTTCCTTTTAATTCTTTCCCGGCGGTAAAAATTGCACAACTTGCAGTTGCAGAAGATTCTTGGATTGAAGAAAAATATTTGCATGTTGGTTCATATTTAATTCAGTTTGCTGCAGTTCAAGCTCATGAAGTTAATGATTATAGTGCCTGTCGTTTTTTAACTGTAGATGCAGATATTGAAAATACTCCTGATGTTGATAAATTTTATGAATTTAATAAGTTCACAAGACTTAGTTCAAAAAAATATTTATTTAGAACAAAACAAATCGCGATGTATAAAGATGTTTATAATCTGTAGTATTTACCTAAACCTCATATTCACTGTATAATAATAAAATCACTTAATTGAGGTTATTTTATGAACACAACCGTTTCTTCTTTTTTAATGAAGCATAATTTTGTAAATCATATTGATGTACTGGCATTGGCACAGGGCATTTTGGATGATATGAGGCGAGGGCTTAAAAAGGAGCCTTCTGACCAGGATATGATCCGCACTTTTTGTAATCCGCCAAAGGATACTGCTAAAAATCAAAGTGTAATTGTTATTGATGCGGGGGGAACAAACTTTCGTTCGTGCCTGGTAACTTTTGATGCTGCCGGCGTGCCTGCAATTTCTGAAATGGAAAAAACTAAGATGCCTGGTGTTGAGCGCGAACTTAGCCGAAAAGACTTTTTTGAGCAGATTGCTCAGAACCTTGAACATCTTAAAAATAAAGCAGACCGCATTGGATTTTGTTTTTCATACCCAATGGAAATACAGACAGACGGCGATGGCATTCTTCTTGGATTTTCAAAAGAAGTAAAGGCTCCCGAAGTTATTGGTTCAAAAGTAGGTGAGTGCCTTAAGGCTGCGCTTGCCCAGCACGGCTGGAACACAATCAAGCGCGTTACAATGTGCAACGATACAACTTCAGCCCTGCTTGCTGGTGCTGCTACTGCGGGCGACATTCACCGTTATTCTTCATATATAGGCTATATTCTTGGAACCGGTATGAATGCAGCATATCTTCAGCCAGACTGCGATTGCTGCGGAATTAAAAAACAAATCATTGTCTGCGAAAGCGGTAAGTATAAAAACATCAACCGTTCTGATTTTGATATTGAATTTGACAAAACTACTGTAAAACCGGGCTCTTTCTATATGGAAAAACAGTGTTCAGGCGCATATTTGGGACCTGTTTCAACAATAATAATCCAAACTGCTGCAAAAGAAGGTCTTTTCAGTGCAAAAATGAACGAAGCACTTCTTAAGATTGAACCGCTCACTCTTATTGAAATGGACAAATTCCTTCACGGACCTTTCAATAAAGACTGTGCACTTGGAAAGCTTGCCTGCGAGATTGCAACAGAAGAAGACTTAGATATGCTTTACCAGCTGCTTGATGCTGTAGTAGAACGTTCGGCCCGCTGTTCTGCAGCAATTCTTACAGCCTGTGCAATTCAGACAGGACAAGGCAAAAACGCAGCACATCCGGTATGTATTTTGTGTAACGGCACAACCTTCTACAAAACCTGGATGGTAAACAACCGCGTTCACGCTTACCTTGACGAGATACTTACAAACAAATTAGGAATCTACTGGGAAATCGTAAGTGCTGAAAATGATATAACACTTGGAACTGCAATTTCGGGTCTTATTGAATAGAAAAGGTGTCACACGGATTGGGAATTACTAACGTAATTCCTGAATTTTAAATATTTTAAAGATTTTGCGTTAGCAAAATCGAATCCGTGTGACAATTATTTTTCTATTTGAATTTTTTTAATTATATGATATAATTATTAAAATGTGAGGGGAAAATGGCTTTAAAAGGCTTTGGAAAATCATTTGTTTTAATTCTTATCATTATCATTCTTGTAATTGGCGGACTTTTGTGGTTCGACTATCTTGGAATTGTTCGTGTTAAAAATGTATTCTCTCCAGTTTATAAGCTAATGGGAAAAGACGTGCAGACAACCCAAACCGCCACCCAATCAAAACCCCTTGTTGCAAATCTTGACGAAGACCGATTAAACAAACAAAAGCAGGCAATTGATATTCGCATTGAAGAGCTTGATAAGCGTGAAGCAGACCTTGAAGAGTCAGAAACTAAAAATGCACAGATTGCTGCTGAACTTGCTGAACGTGAAAAAAATCAAGAAGAACGTGAAAAAACATTTAACTTGACTGTAAAAAAGTACGATGATAAAGAAGTAAACATTGAACAGATTGCTAATAATCTGAACGGTATGAGACCACAGGCAGCTGTTGACATTCTTGTTGCAATGGATGATCAGATTGTAATTGATGTCCTTCGCAAGGTAGAAGAAATGGCTAAAGAAAACGGGTCTTCATCCATGGGTTCTTACTGGCTGTCTTTAATGCCGTCTGACCGGGCTGCAGAAATACAGCGGAAGATGTTGAGTAAGCCGGAGTCCCTGGAATAATCGTTCGGTCTGGCAATCCTTCAATTTTGTTTACAACCAGGAGGATTGCCAATGCAGGCAATTATTTCGGATATCATCGTAAACCAGGCAGCTCAAAGCGGCAATTTACAAATATCCCAATTAACAAAAAATAATTCCTCTTCTCAAACTTCCTTTTTAGAAATGCTTAATACTTTGCGTTCGCAGGAAAAAGACGCGCCGGAAAATGAAAAGACGCTCAAAACTTCTTACGACGACAAAAAGCCTAATGAAACAACAGCTGCAGAAAAAGATCAGAAATCTGAAACTGCACAAAAATCTGACGAAACAAAGGCTTTGGATGCAAACGAAAAAGCAGAAAAAAAAGATGCTCCGGAAACTGAAAATCAAAAATCAGTAAAAGAGGATAATTCAAAAAAGGTTTCTTTGCAAAAAAATGACGACGGCAAACCAAAATTATTAAACGAACGTTTGCAGGTTGCTCAGGAAAAAGGTGAGTCAAAAGAAATTGCTTCAAATGAAAAATCGCCTTCAAATGCAAAGAATATCAAAAAAGATTTTGAAATCAAAAGTCAACAACCCGCTGAAAATGAAGAAGAAATAACTGCAACAGAAAATCTTAATCAGAATGCAGCTGCAATTCAAAATGCTTCTTCAATTAACACAGAAAAATCTGACTTGAATGTAAAAGTACAGACAGAAGATAAAGATGGTGTTGCTCAAATTGAAACTGGGGGCATTGCTTTATCACAAAATCAGGATGAACTTTTACAGAACAAGCTTACTGCAGATGAAAAAGTCTACGCTCTGGATAAAGATTCAAAAATAATTGTACACGACCAGAGAAGCCAGCAGCCTGAAACAAAACCTTCAGAAAAGAACAATTCTAAAGCACAGTTACAGGTTCAGTATGACAGCCAGAATAATGCAACAGTAACAATGAAGCTTGCAGAACAGAATGCTTCTGAAAATATTCTTTCTTTGGATAACCAGACAGCCGCTGCCGAAGGTTCTAATTTCCAGGCAATGCTTAATAATCAGATTCAGGCAAATGCTCCTGAGTTTGTAAAAGCCGGATCGCTTATTCTGCAGGATAATAATAAAGGAACAATCAATCTTGTACTTCATCCGGATGATTTGGGAAATGTAAAGATTCACCTTTCAATGGATGGCAAGACTGTTAGTGCACATATTACCGTTAATACCAAGGAAGCTCTGGAAGTTTTCAAAGATAACGCCCAGACCTTAAGGGAGGCCTTTGCAAAGAATGGTTATGAAACTTCGAACTTTGATGTTTCTTACAACGGAAACTCACAGGGAGGAAATAACCAGGAATTCGAAGGAAGGTATGACGGAATAGAATACATGGCAAGGAAAGTTTATAACGAATCCTTGGGTGGGGGAAACGACGGATATATTCCGGATTCTTACGAATTTGCACAGAATTCTGAATATTCAATTAACATCGTTGCGTAATGTGACGATAAACGGATTACCGGGTCGCGCCCGGTAATGACATGTTTAAGGAGAAGTGATGGAACTACTTAACACAACAATGTCTGCTAGTGAAAAGGCACAGGTTGACCAGCTGGTTGACTACTACAACAAGCAGAACACAACAAACGGACGCACTGTATCCAATGAACTAGGTAAGGACGATTTCTTAAAGCTACTTATTACTCAGCTTCAGAATCAGGATCCTACAAGCCCTATGGAAAATAACGAGTTTATTGCCCAGATGGCTCAGTTCAGTTCTTTGGAACAGATGACTAACATGAGTACTTCGTTTGC
>JAFZXA010000093.1 GCA_017617115.1 Treponema sp. | reverse complement strand
TATACAAACCACACAATTCTTGCAGAAGCTCTCGAAAAGTGGCCAATCGAAATCTTCCAGGGCCTTCTCCCTCGTGTATATCAGATTGTTGAAGAAATCAACCGCCGTCTCGTAATCGAGCTTCGTCAGAAATTCCCTAACGATTATTACAAGCACGAGCACATGGCAATCATTCACAACAACATGGTTTACATGGCCTGGATGGCAATTCATGCCTGCTTCAGCGTAAACGGTGTTGCAGCCCTTCATACAGAACTTCTTAAAACTGCAGAACTTAAAGACTGGTATGCAATTTATCCTCAGAAGTTCAACAATAAGACAAACGGTATTACACAGCGCCGCTGGCTCTTGAATGCAAACCCGCGCCTCTCTGACTTTATTACAACTCGTATTGGTCACGGCTGGGAAAAAGATTTGAAGAAACTGAAGGATCTCGAAAAGTTTGCCGACGACGATGCTTCTCTCAATGAACTTATCAAAATCAAAATGGAAAACAAGCAGGAGCTTGCAGATTTCCTTAAGCATACACAGAATGAATTCCTTGATCCTGATTCAATTTTTGATGTTCAGGTAAAACGACTTCACGAATACAAGCGCCAGCTGCTCAACGTGCTTCATATTATGTATGAGTACAACCGACTTGTAGAAAATCCTGATTATGACCCGCCGGCACGCACATTCATTTTTGGTGCAAAAGCTGCAAGTGGTTACCGCCGTGCAAAGGCAATCATCAAGCTTATTAATACCGTTGCCGACAGAATCAACAACGACCGCCGTGTTCGCGGAAAGATCCGGGTTGTATTCGTAGAAAACTACCGCGTTTCTGTTGCAGAAAAAATCTTCCCTGCAGCCGATGTTTCAGAGCAGATTTCTACAGCCGGTTACGAAGCTTCGGGTACTTCAAACATGAAGTTTATGGTAAACGGCGCCCTCACTTTGGGAACAATGGACGGTGCCAATATCGAAATCTTTGAAGAAGCAGGAAAAGAAAACGGCTTTGTATTCGGACTTTTGACAGAAGAAATCAAAAAGATGGAAGCAGAGCATACTTATAATCCTCAGGAATATCTTGACTGTAACCCTGCTTTGTCAAAGGTTGTAGAACAGCTTGTAGACGGAACTTACGATCCTACACATCAGCTTTTCAAGGAGCTTCATGACTCACTTGTTTACGGTGTAGAAGGTCAGCGCCCTGATGTTTACTATGTTCTTGCCGACTTTGATTCTTACTGTAAGGCACAGGACAAAATTGCCGCTGCCTATAACGACAAAAAAGCCTGGGCCCGCAAAGCACTTATTAATATTGCCAATTCCGGCAAGTTCTCGAGCGACCGCACAATCGAAGATTACGTAAGAGACATCTGGAAGCTGGAAAAACTGGTGATTAAATAATGGATTGTCGGGTCAAGCCCGACAATGACACCAAAAGGCTGCTCATTTCGGGCGGCCTTTTTTTTTATAATTTTTCATTATACATCTTGACAAAAATCGTAAATGTGTCAAAATAAAGGTATTACAATCAGTAAACTTCGGAGAAATAATAAATTTTTAAGGAGATTTCTATCCCATGATCCATTACGTTTTTGACAAAACACTTCCAAAAAACCTTCCACTTTTGCTTAAAAAGCGTGCAGAAGAACATCCTGATATCAAGCTTCAGGCATATAAAAATGCTGCCGGAGAGTTTGAATATTCAAGTTATTCACGTGTTTACAACGAAGTAATCTGCCTTGCTGCAGCCCTTTCAAAGCTTGGTGTAAAAAAAGGCTCAAATGTTGCCTTGATTTCTGATAACCGCCGCGAATGGCTCCTTACAGACCAGGCAATTCAGTCGCTTGGTGGTGCTGATGTTCCTCGTGGATGCGATTCTATGGGAAACGAAATCCGCTTTATTATTGATTTTGCAGACTGCGAACTTGGATTTTTTGAAAATATCCGCCAGCTCGAAAAAGTTATGGAAAAACCGGAAGAAACTCCAAAACTCCGTACAGCAATTCTTTTTGATAAACCTGAACAGCTTCCAGAAAACTGTCCTTTCGAAGTTTTGTATTTTGAAGATGTTATGCAGAACGGAAAGAACATTTATAAAGAAAACTCCTTTAATGTTCAGGCCGAAATTGAAAACTCAATGCGCCAGATTGAAGCCGAGGATGTTTGTACAATCATCTTTACTTCCGGAACAACAGGAACACCAAAGGGTGTAATGCTTACACACAACAACTTCATTTCTGAACTTTCAGTTCTTATTCCTTTCCTTCCATCTCATCCTGGTGACTGGTGGCTTACAATTCTTCCTGTATGGCACATTTTTGAACGCCTTATTCAGTATGTAGCAATTTATTTTACAAACGGACTTGCTTATTCTAAGCCGGTTCCTTCTATTCTTCTTGCAGACCTTGCAGTTATAAGACCTCACTGGATGTGTGGTGTTCCTCGTCTTTGGGAAGCATTGGCTTCTGGTGTTCATAAAGCAATGAAGAAAACAGGTGGAATTAAATTCAAGCTGTTTAATTTCTTTGTTGGAGTAGGCGATAAATACAACAACTGTAAAAATCTTGTATGCGGTTATGTTACACAGATTAAAAAACGCAGCCGCTTCTTAGATTTCCTTGTTGGAATTATTCCGATGATTCTTTTGTGGCCTTTGTACAAACTTGGAAACGCACTTGTATTCAAAAAGATTCAGGCAAAGTTTGGCGGTCGTCTTAAGATTGCAATTTCCGGTGGTGGTTCATTACAGCGTACAACAGAAAACTTCTATCATTCAGTTGGATTGAACCTGCTCGAAGGTTATGGTCTTACAGAAACTGCACCGGTTATCAGTTTCAGATATCACAAGTGTCCGCGCCCTGGTTGTGTAGGAGTTATCTTCCCAACCTTTGAAGTTAAGATTGCAAAAGAAGAACATGGTGTAATTGTTACTGATGAAAACGGAAAGCCTGTAGAAGTTGGACCTGGGGAAAAAGGAATTATTCTTGCAAAGGGTTCACAGGTTATGAAAGGTTATTACAAGCGCCCTGACCTTACCGAAAAAGTTATCGACAAGGATGGCTTCTTCAACACTGGTGATATTGGTCTTTTGACATGGGATAAAGAAATTAAGATTACTGGTCGTGCAAAAGATACAATCGTTCTTCTTGACGGTGAAAACATTGAACCTGCTGTTATTGAAAACGAACTTTGTACAAGTCCATTCATCGAAAGTGCAATTGTTCTTGGCCAGGATCAGAAGTTCCTTGCTTCACTTATTGTTCCTGCAAAAGACGCTGTTGTTCAGTATGCACAG
>JAFZXA010000014.1 GCA_017617115.1 Treponema sp. | reverse complement strand
TTTGCCCAGGGTGAACTCCAGCTTTTTTTGCAGCTTGTTGCTTATAAGTGTAAGGCTTCGTCTTTTTATGGCAAGGTCTGATTTGTTGTCGTCGAGCTCGGAATCTACGTTCTGGATGATGATTTCGTTTAAGCGCACCAGGCCCGGGGGGAGTGTTTGTAGATGGGCGAGTCGATTGAGTTATACATGAGCGGGTAGACTATGTGAACTTTTTTCTGGAGGTTTCCCTGGCGTGTAGAAAATTTGTCGTTTTGAAAGCGACCGATAATCTTGGAAAAAGTGAATAATGTGTGGTATAATCTTAAAAAACAGGGGGTTACAATGCCACAGGAAGATTATTCAAAAGCAATTGCATCAATTCTTGCTATGTCTTACCAGCAGAGACTGGGACTTCTTACTCTTTTAGCAGAATCATTACAGGATAAAACTCCAGCCCCCCAAAGAGTTACTGTTACATCTAGGGAAGAACTTCATCAGAAATTAAATGAAGGTCTTAAAAGCATAGACGAAGGAAAAACCTATTCAACAGAAGAAGTTTCTGCTTATTTAAATCAAAGGTTTGGAATATGAACCAATTTGAGGTTAGATACTCTGAAGAAGCTAAGTTAGATTTAGCAGATATTTATTCTTATATCTCCGATGAATTACATGAACCAAAGACTGCAGAAAATCTGATAAAAAGACTTATGTCCGTAGTTTCTGATTTATCTTTTATGGCCGATTCCTACCATATTTATGATGTTGAACCTTTTAGTTCCCAAGGTTTCAGATATTTTTCTGAAGGTAAATATTCAATTTTTTATAAAATCCAAAAAAACACAGCCTTTGTTGTAAGAATCATAAATGGAACCAGGAATATTCCTGATTTGTTGTAAATGTTATTTTCGTTATACGGAACAAAGTAGCGATAAAGTAGCGATAAAATAAAAGACTCATCGATTTTTTTTACTCAATATCATTAAATGATAGTCCTCTGGTTTATATTTACAGTAAGGGTTTTATATAACATGGAGGATTGAAATGAATAAGTATCTTAAACCTTTTGTTAATTCATTGCCTGTTGTAATAATAATGGCTCTTTTGTTTATTCCAATTCCAACGCTTGTGCTTGTTATTATGTACGCAGTTTTATGGCTGCTGTGTGGTTTGTGTCTGGTTGGGGCAATTAAAGGGAAAGAGATGTTCAAGACACTTCCGCGCAAAATGCTTTTTTTGTCTTTATGGATCCTTGGAACAGAGATTTCGTTTACAAGAACTATTCTGGATGGCCAAAGGAGTGGGCTTTATAAGTATGTGGCTGCCTTGAACTTTAATTACATTGTGAATATTATTGTGGGCATTGCTCTTGTTATTGCATTAAACATTCTGGTTAACAGGGGTTTAAAAAAACCGGCCGAAGTTTGTGCCAGGTTTGCATTAGATACAATGTCTCAGAAATTTTTTGATATTGATAATCAGGTTAGTACTGGTGAAATTACCCAGGAAAGCGCTGCACAAAAAAAGGATGAAATAAGAAAGGACATAGATTTTTGCAGCAACATGGACGGCTCTTCAAGGCTGCTGGCCGGAACAACTAATTCTTTGATTTTTATTTATCTTGTTTGTGTAATAGCCGGCTGTATCGTTCGTGTTATGAATAATGAGCTTTCAATAATCCAGGCCTTGCAGGAGTCAAGCTTCCTGGCCCTTTTGAATGTTCTTCTTTTTGCCGTCCCGGTTCTTCTCCTTGCAATTGCGGGGATGCATGCAATCAGAAGGTAAATCAGTTCTATAATTTAGACTGAGGTATTATTATGTGTGTTACAGCAGTAGGCAGCATTGGTGCTGGTTATATTGACCCCTTGCTAATTGAACGATATGCCGTACTTAATGCAGAAATAAGAAGGAAGCGGCTTGAAAAGCAAAGGGGAGTGGATCCGCTTATTGGAGCAGATCACCTTAGGGTTGAGACTGTTCAAGAGCCCGCAATGTCACCCGAAGAGCTTCGTAAAATGTATGCGAATCCTATTCTGGCGCAGGTGCCTATTCATATTGCATATAAAATCATGCAGCGGATTTGTGATGAAAACGAGTATTATTATCCGGGGGAGTGGAGAGATAAGACTAAGCTTTATTGCGAATAATAATCCAGCAAGGCCCGGGCAAAATGGTATGCATTTTTGATGTTTGTATATGATTCAAAATATTCTTTGTGGTAAACCATTCTGGTGTCAAAAAACTCTTTAATTTCTTCAAAAGTTTTTTCTTTTACTTTTGGAGAAGTGATTAGCCTTGTGTAAACAGAAAGCATTACGGCAAAATCATTAATGAGAGGGATTTTTAGATTTGCTGTAATTGTTCCCGGTGCAATTCCAAGTTTGGCGCTGGCAAGTTCAAAAGAGATTTCCGGATCAAAAGGAAATTTTCCTGGTTTAAAATTGCATAACATGCAGGAATTATGTGCAGCGGCATTTCTTATACGGCGGATTGAATTAATATGGCTTTGGAATTCAGATTTTAAATGAAAGTATTCGTAATAAAATGAATAAAAATATGTAAAGTCATAAAAGCCCAGCAGTTCAACAATATTCCAGACTGCAGGGTAGGCCAGGCACTGTTCAATATCCATGCCGCTGTAGGTTGAAAAATTATTTCCGCTTGCAACATTTTTCTGGATATGAGGAAATTTTTCAAAGAAAGCTTTTACAACAGCATAGCCGTCATCATCCGGATTTGTCTGACAGTCATTTACAAGGTTCACCTTAAGATAGTGTTCCAGGTCTATTGTCATTTTTAAAAGATGTTTTCGTAAGAACATATCTATAGTCGAAAGCTCAACAAGATGTCCAAAATCAAGCCCGTTGTATTTTCCGCTTTTTGTTTTGTCTGTGCAAATTTCGGCATACTGTTTGATTCTGAAAAAATAATTATTTTTATGAAGGAATTCTTCTGCCTTCTGTTCGTCCATTATATTAAAGGTTATTCCAAGTTCATTCTTACAATAATCAATAATCTGGGGCACAGTAAGCTTTGGTTCTTTTACCGGTTTAGTCTGCTGTGAAAAATCTTTTTTAGACATTATTTCTTTCCTCCCTCAGCCATTTTTGCCATTGCCTTAATTTCATCTTTCCATCGTTTTACAAGACGGGCAGGGGCAAGAGGTTCTGCCTGGGATCCCCAGCTAAGGACATTTTCGTAAACCTTTTCAAACTGGCTCGAAGAAAATGAAATTGTAGTAGAATCTTCATCTTCTTTCATGGTCTGGTCATCGGCCCATTTGTGATTTTTAATCCATTCTTTGGCATAGCCTGTAAAGCGGATTTTGAATTTTTCTATGTCATCACCGGCAAAGGCACCAAGACGGCCGCCACCACTGTAATTGTTTATGTCAAAATCTTTTGGAAGCTTGAAGGGTTCTCTTAAGATAACAACCTCTTCCATAAAATTCAGGTCATACATAAGATTACATTCTGCATATTCACTGTATGCCCAAAGATAAACGGATCCGTTTTCCAAAATCAGCTGTAACGGCCATACTGTTCTTAGAACTTCTTTATTTGTATAAGACTTTATATAACGGAATCTTATTTTATGATTTGAATTAAGTGCTTCATAAACCTTGTTCCAGTTTTCTGTCTTAATGTCATATTCCATTTGTGGCGGAACAACTACACGACCTGAAGAAAAAATATCGTCTTTTCTGGCAATATCAGGCTGTAACAGGTAAATTAAATCTACAACATTTTCGTACAAAGGGGTTTTCTTGTATTGCTGTAAAAGCCCGCCAAGACTTGCTATTAAAGCTATATTTCTTTTTATTTCATCAGCAAAGTGCTGTGAATAAAGCTCTTCTGTAAATTTTTCATCAAAGACATAACTTCCATGTTCTTGTTTTGGTTTGATTAAATGATTAAGCTTTAGTTTTTGGATGGCTCTTAAAATAGTAATGTTTGAAACATCAAGCCTTTTTTCAAAATATTCAGAATTATATTTTATTCCCGGATGCTCGGCGGCTTCTTCCCTCAATATCCTGAGGATTTTTGCACCATGCTTATCTACCTTTGGATGAGCCTCTTTCTGTATAGCTTTTTCATCGCGTTTATCGCGGCGCCTTTGTTTTTCTTCTTCTGAAAGTTTTTTACTCATAGCTTTACACCTTCTTTGCCATCTTTTTAACTTCTTCCTTGTACATGGCTTTTAGTTCGGGTGGGTTTAAGATTGTGACTGCGGCGCCGAATCTTAAGGCCCAGTACAGGGTTTCCTGAATCTGATTTGATTCAAAGCTCAGGTAAACTGTTCCGTCGCTGTTCTGGCGGCACTTCTGGTTTTTGTGCCAGGTGCGTTCCAGGATATAAGTGTTTATTGATTTATCAAAAAGCAGTTCGATTTTCTGCGGCTTGGATTCGTTGTTCCAGATACCAAAGTTTGGATCTATGTGAACCTTCTTTTTGTAGTCGGGGTCGGGCTTAAAGTCGTCGCCAAGTTCTATGTTTTTCATTCGGGCCAGCGTGAAGGTTGCAAACTTCTGGTGCTTTGGTGAATAGCCCAGGATATACCAGTCTCCCTTCTGATTATAAATCTTATACGGGTAAAGCTCGTGCGGTTTATATTCTGTTGAGCTTATTGAGCGGTAATCGTATTTCATGATTTTGTGCAGCTTGGTTGCTTTGAAAACCGCGTTGAAAACTTCTTCCTGAATTACGGGAATTGGGTCTGCAATAAACTCTACATCATTTGTAAAGCTGGACTGAACTTCTACCTGATTGGGCAGCATCTGCGACAGTGTTTCGTAAACCTTGTTGATCGTATTTTTGAGCGGTGTGTTGTTGTAGCGTTCCATGAGCGGCAGGATCCCTGTTACCGCAAAAACTTCGCTTTCGGTGAGCATCATGTTTTTTACAAAGTAGGTATTGTCGCTGTAGTAATAGCCCTTGTTTATTCTGTCGTATTCGATTGGCGCATTGTAGTAAATCTTAAGCTCATCAATGTCGCGAAGGATTGTGCGCCGCGAAACTTCCAGTTCTGCCATGAGCCTTTCCACGCTGGGATAGCTCATGTTCTGAATTGCCTGTTCTATTCTGAATAATCGCAATGGTTTTGTGTGGTTTTCTTTTGGTTTTTGGGTCATGAGGTTATTATAGCATAGTTTGGTGGGGTGTCAAAGGGTGGCACTGGGGGGGGGATATTGCAGAGTCTGAGACAAGTGGGTTTTCTATTTAAACTGTTAGTTTATGTCATTCTATTTAAACTGTTAGTTTAATGAATTTTTTTTTATATTGGGTTATAATTGGAGTGGAGAATAAAAGAATGCCAGATTCAAAAACCTTACAGATTCGAAATAGTACTATAGATTTCCTTACTTTTACAAGACAAGCTGGAGAAGACGGTGTAGAAGTTCGTGTTCAAGATAATGATGTCTGGCTTACACAGGCTTCTATTGCAAAGCTGTTTGGCGTTGAGCGTAGTGTTGTAACAAAGCATTTGAAAAATGTTTTCGCTGATAAAGAAATTGACGAGAATTCAGTTTGTGCAAATTTTGCACAAACTGCTGATGATGGCAAAACTTACAATTATAAATTCTATGGTTTAAAGGCTGTTATTGCTGTTGGTTATAAAGTTAATTCTCAGGCAGCAATTGAGTTCCGCCAGTGGGCAACTCGTGTTTTGGATGCTTTTGCAAAGCGTGGGTATGTTCTTGATAAACAGCGTCTTGAAAACGGGCAGATTTTTGACGAGGCATATTTTGATCATCTTGTTTCGGAGATTCAAGAAATACGCGCTAGTGAGCGTAAGTTTTATCAAAAGATAACAGACATTTATTCTACGGCTTATGATTATTCTCCAGATAGTAAGACAACAAAAGACTTTTTTGCAACAGTTCAAAATAAAATGCATTATGCCGTTCATGGACAAACAGCAGCAGAAGTGATTGTAGATCGTGCAAATCATACAAAACAAAATATGGGGCTTACAAGTTGGAAAAACGCACCGGCAGGTAAAATTGTAAAAGCAGATGTGTCTATTGCAAAGAATTATCTTTTGAAAGATGAATTGGAAGAGCTAAATGAAATTGTGGAAATGTATCTGGATTATGCAAACCGCCAGGCTCGCCGCCATATTCCTATGACAATGGCTGACTGGGCAGAAAAGCTAGATGCATTTTTAAAGTTCAACGAAGCAGAGATTCTGCAAGATAAGGGTAAAGTTACTCATGAGATTGCAAAAGCTTTTGCCGAGAGTGAATTTGAAAAGTATCGTGTAATTCAGGATTCCAGTTACAAAAGTGATTTTGATAAGTTTCTGGAAGATACAGGTAATTTATTAGGCAAATAAGCAGGTATTGTCATATCAAGTATTCTGAAAAAGTAGCGATAAGTTCGGAGTAAAAACAAAAAGTTTGAGAAAATATCTGAAAAGATTCCGTTTTCAGGAGTCTTAAGATTATCCCTATTCAATTTCCTCTTTCTGATGTACTATTCAATCATAGGAGTCACATATGAACGAAACATTAAAAGTTTTAGAAAGTCGTCGCAGCTGTCGTAACTTTAAGCCGGACATGATTAAGGATGAAGAACTTAAGGCAATCATCAAGGCTGGAACTTATGCTGCAACAGGAATGGGAAAGCAGAGCCCGATTATTATTGCAGTAACAGACAAGAAACTGCGCGATGAAATTATGGTTGCAAACAGAAAAGTTGCAAACTGGGGAGAAGATTACGACCCTTTTTACGGAGCTCCTGTTATTCTGATTGTTCTTGCCAAAAAAGATGTTCCTACTTATGTGTATGATGGCTCGCTCGTTATGGGAAATCTTATGAATGCTGCAGAAAGTCTTGGAGTTGCAAGCATCTGGATTCACCGTGCAAAAGAAGAATTCGAAAGTGACTTTGGAAAGGATATCCTTAAGAAGCTCGGAATCACAGATGAATATGAAGGAATCGGCCACTGTGCACTCGGTTATGCTGCCGAACCTCCAAAGGAACCAGCTCCTCGTAAAGAAAACTATGTTTATTATATTTAAACGCGATAACAAAAAATTTTTATAGCTCTTCCAGTTTCTTCAAAAGCTCTGCCTTCAGATAATTATAGCGTTCGTGTTTTTCTGTTTTCTGCCAGTGAGTTTCGCGGAACTGTTCGGGATTGTTTTCGTAACAAAGTTTTTCATCTCCAAACTGTTCGCTGGTTAAATCAAAAACACAGTCGCCCACAACATTATAACAATGATAGTTGCCACCCTGACGCAGGATGCCATAAACTTTTCCACCAAAAATATCCTGGGCCAGGAAAGCAGTTATTGAACACTGTCCAACCGTCTGATTTTCACGAGACCACTTTTCCCTCAGGCGGGGAGCGCAGGTATATTCACACCAGATTTCCGAAAGGATATCGTAAAGATGACGAGGGTTCTGTATTTTTTCATAAGTTGGATCTGCTGGTTTACAGTCTGCAGTTTTCCAACCGTAGAATTTGTATTCTTTCATTTGAATGCCTTCCTTTTTAGGATTTCTGATAAAGCAGTAATCATCGCCATCCATACAAGTGGTTTTGGTAAAACCATTCTTTAAATAAAATCGCGCTGCTTTTTCATTATCTTTATGAACACCAAGAACAATCGGATGAATTCCAAAATCATTATAAACCTTTTCTATTGTGCTTTCCAGAATCTTGCTGCCTAAACCTTTGCCTCTAAAGTTTTTATCTAAGACAAAAAATACAAGACGATAAAAAGGCTTATCTTTTAATTCCACTGGATCATTCTCGCAATATAATCCTTCACCAAGAAGAATTGTTCCAATAGACCTGCCTTCCTTGGAGATTAAAAAAGCATGACCTTTCAATTTGTTTTCAAAACCAAATTTCAAAGTAGCAATAAGGGTAGGGACATCATCAACAAATGCATCCGGAATATCAGCTCTGTCAATTTCATAGGCCTTGTCGCAATTTTCGAATGTTAGAGCTTCTAAAGTGAAATCCATTAATTATACCCCATGATTTAATGATAAAGGAAAGATAGGAAAAAATGAAGTGCCGTTCTTTGGCACCCTTGACTGATATAATTGAATACAGTAAAGCTTAGATGAGGAGGCGAAAATGAAAAAATTAATATTTTTATTGGTGTTGTTTGTTGGCGCAAGTCTGCTTTTTGCCGAAGAAATCAAAGTTAAAACCGGCGATGTTTTTGGTACTTCGATGATTGATTTTTTTACCCCAGTTGAAAAATCTGTGAGCGGCGGCAAGACCTGTGTTTCTGCTATCAAGAATGTCGACAAGGATTTGTGGTGTGTTACGATTGTTGCAGAATCGAAGACCAGCGGATTTCCTAAGACATTTGAGTATTATGTGAAAGCTGGCGATACCATTACGGTTTACAGATTTCCGGATATTCAAAATGAGGTGAAACTTAAGTTTAAGTCTATTACCTGGAATGAGGCGGTGGTAGAAGTAGGGAAGTAACAAGAGCAGCGAATTGCAGGAGGCTGTTATGATAGGATTTATTTTTATTGGCATTCCGATTATTTGTGTAGTTGCGTTGATTATTATGGGCTGCAGTGGAGCTGGCAGTTCCAAGGGTAGGGGCACCTATGTTTTCATACAAGATGAAGATGGCGAGATTGTAGATGATTATTTGGACAGGTCGGGCAGGTATGATGATGAAGACGATTTCCCCGGCGGAATCCGTATGGACGATGGCAGCATTATGACAGATGATGACGATTTTTTGGAGGAATTTGGGGAAGATGGGTTGTAGATTTTATACCAAGATTCCGAAAGACAATGAAAACTTAATTCTTGTTTGACATTCATCCTATTTCATTTTATATTTAAGTTAACATACCTGCTAGGCCTCTGCGAAAGCATGCACACTTTGCAGGTCTTTTTTTTATGGCGCGTTTATTAATTCCCAAACGGATCCTTACTCTGATCTACGGTCAGCAGTTCGTTGACGTGGACGCCATAGAGTTGTTTCTGGAGGTTTTTGACTACTTCTTCGTAGTTGTAGGAAAGCTTTTCAACCATCTGGTCATCCAGGGCGGCTTTTACCAGGGGAGAGGGATTGTATTTTTCGGCACGGGCAAAAAGTTCGTTTCGGGCAACGGCTTTTGATGTGACTTTGAGTTGTTCTACGATTTTTAGAACTTCGATATCATCTTCTTTATTGCTTGTATTTCCTTGTTTTATAAATCCGCTTTGAACAATTTTTTTGCTGGTATCGTAATAAAAAATATTTTCGTATGATGGCAGCTCCGATTCCTGATTTTCTGGCTGTGGATTTCTTGCAATAACTGTACCAAATCTTAATTTAGTAAGTCCGTCTGTTTTAGGGGAGAGCAGATTAGAATCTTCGTACAAAGTAGAATCAAAAATAACAACGGCACATTCTGAAGAAAGGGCAATATCATTTTGTGGAATCCAAAAATCGACTGAATCATAAACGGCATGAAGATAAGTTTCATTATTTACATTTGTTTCGGGTGCGTCTGAATTATTTGCAAGAAGGATTTCTATGGTATCGTTGTTTTTTAAGTTGAGAAATGAATGCATATTATTGTCGCGGCCCTGCAGATAAAGCTTAGTCGAAGGCGAAAGAACAATGGCAGATACAAAACGGTCAGGTTCAGGAATTTGTTCTTGTGCAGATTTCAAATCATAATCAACCACAAGTTCAGTATTTTCACTTGTATTTTTATCCTTTTTCGAACAAGAAGCCAAAGCTACGACCAACAAACATACCCAAAAAACAACTCGAATTTTCATACTTTTAATTTTACATAATAGAATGTAATAGTTCAATATTTTAAAGGATGACTATTAAAACCTTCTCACTTTTGTCCCACAAGCTTTAAGCAGCGCTTCTACAGACGTAACTCCCCACTTATCGGCAGCAAGCTTGATTATCTGGTCGCAGGTTCGGGAATCTTCCAAAGCATCGTGAGCCAGATATTCAATTCCAAAGTGGGATCCTAAATCTGTAAGTTTATGCGATCGTATCTGGGGCCAGGTTTTTCTTGCAACTATGAGCGAATCAAAATATTCAAACTGGGGTAGGGGCATTTGGTAATATTCGCAGCAGCCCTTGATTACAGGCATATCAAACATGTTCCCGTTATGTGCAACAAGCGGACTCCCGGAGTCTGATTTACAAATGGCATTACCAGTGTTTCCCAGATTTCGGGGAAGTATGGCTTGTCTTTTACATCGCCATAAGATATATGATGAATCTGTTCGGTCCATTCCTTGATAAAATACATTTTTGCTGGATGAATAAGGGAATAGCAGGAATCAGTTTCTTTGCCATCAATAAAGCGAACAAGACCTACTGCGCAGGCGCTGTTCCTATACCAGTTTGCGGTTTCAAAATCGATGGCGATGTAGTCTAGGTTGTTTGTCATTCTTTAATATTTTAATTTGCAGATTTTTATTTATCAAGCCGTTTTCTATATACTTGATTCACGTTTATCATGTAAAATATAAATCGGCAGGAGAAAACCATGATTCAGATATTCGGGACATTAAAAAATTTTGATGTAAAAACTGCACAGCGTTGGTTTAGTGAAAGGCGGATTCCGGTTCAGTTTGTGGACCTTAAAGAAAAAGAAATGAGCCGCGGTGAATTTGACAGCGTTGTTGATGCAATTGCCAGAGAAGCCGGAAGCCGTGCCGATGCGATTGACCAGATGACCGACAAAAAATCAAAAGATTATGCAAGCATTGCTTACCTTGACGACAGCGACAAAGCCGATAAACTTTTTGAAAATCAACTCAAGCTTATGAAGCAGCCAATTTGTAGGAATGGAAAAGATAAAGCCACCGTGGGTTTGGCGCAGAAGACTTGGGAAGAGTGGAAATAAATTCTCAGACAGATGTGGAGGAGCTAAAAAACAGTCCCGATGGACTGTTTTTCTTAACGCTCTCCGATTAATCAACGCGCATAAATGCGCTTCCTTAGGTAGACAGAATGTACATTATGACTAGTATTATGTATAGGCTAATTTTCAATACCATTAATTTAAGGGCTATTTAAATTTTCTATTTTCCTGTAGAATTCCCATAAGGGTGGAAAAAATATGGGAAATGTAGAAAATGTAAATATGGTCAAAGAAGCTTTAACTGAAGCAATAAATGAAGTTTGCAAA
>JAFZXA010000013.1 GCA_017617115.1 Treponema sp. | reverse complement strand
CGTTTTGTTCCGGAACAGATTATCGACAGCCTTGTAACGCAGGCAGATAAATCAGATGAAAAAATTGCTGTTGGCGAAACCCGTGCAGTTGCAATTTTGTTCAGCGATATCCGTTCGTTTACAAACATCAGTGAAAAAAACCGTGCCGATGTTCTTGTAGCATTTTTGAACAGATATTTTTCAACGATGGTAGAAATTATAAAAAAGCATGGCGGCACAATAGATAAATTTATTGGTGATGCAATTATGGCAGAATTTGGAACGCCTGTGAGTTATGAAGACAACTGTCGCCGAGCCGTTATGGCCGCTTACGAAATGCGCGATGCTCTTGAGTCTGTAGAAATGGGCGACCTTGTAATGCCGGACGGAATGAAATTCAATATAGGAATTGGAATTCATTACGGCGATGTAATTGTTGGTTCAATCGGTTCAAAAGATAAAACAGACTATTCTGTAATTGGAGACAACGTAAACCTTGCTTCGCGTCTGGAAGGACTAACAAAAACTTATGGTGTGCAGATTCTTGTAAGTGAAACTGTCCGTGCCGATGCCGGTGAAGATTCTTTCTGTTTTAGACACCTTGATGATGTTCGTGTAAAGGGAAAGAAAAACGCAGTTCCAATTTATGCCGTTGACCGAAGCCCGGAGGAATTTTCTGCAGAGTATAAGGATTCGTATATAAAGGGCATGGAATTATATAAGCAGGGAATCTGGAATCTTGCAAAAGATTATTTTGTAAAAGCACTTAACGCAGCTCATGGCGATAAAGCCGCAAAGCTTATGCTTGAACGCTGCGAAGAATTTATAAAAAATCCGCCTGAAAACTGGGATGGCGCGATTGCATTTACGACTAAATAGAGTTTTTCAGGAGGTATGAAATGAAAACTTTTAAACGATACTGTTGGACAATCTGTGCAACAACTTACGCAGGTGTATTTTTTCTAAGAATCTTTCATTATGGATTTATCTATGAAAAGCCTGCCGAAATAATTTTAGGTTGTGTACCTACTGTTATAATCACTTTTTTCCTGATTATATTCTTCTCCATTTTTCAGTGGCCGCTGTTAAAAGGCTTTGATAAAATAATTGAGAAAGGCAAAAAAGATCAAAACAGTCTTACCAAAAAAGACATTGCCAAATTAATGAAGGCCTATAAAAAATATGACATTATCATAATAATTGCAAATGCTGTAGGCTTTCTTTTAGGTGCAGGTTCTACAGCAATAATTTCTTCTCTAAAAGGTCTTGCTCCGTTCAATCCTATTACATTCACTTTGATTGAAATTCAGTCTGTAGCCACAGGCTTTATGTGCTATACAGTAAATTATGTTCTTGTAAAAAGAATTTACATGGCTGGCGAAATGAGATCGGTTGGAGTTAAACTAAGTGAAAATCTTTCACGCGTACAGAATGTTGCAATGTGGGCTTCAATTGATGCATCAATTATTAATATGATGACAGTTCCTTATGGCATTATTTTAAACTCAACTGCAAACGGTTATAAGCACTTTATTGTTTATTGTTTGATTGGCTGGGTAACAAGTCTCTTTGAATTCTTTATTGTATTCCGAGTTATTACTAAGACAATCCAGAAATCAGAAAAATCAATAAGCTCAAATCTTTTAGCAGAAACAATTACACTTGCCGAAGCAACAAAACAGAGTGCCGAAAACAGCCAGAACCAGACTGCAGCCGTAAAAGAAATTGTTGCAACAATGCACGATTCCACAGAGCTTGCAAATGATATTGGCGAAAAAATTAAAGAAGTTACTTCACTTGCAGAACAATCGCGCGATGCTGTAATTTCCGGCAACCAGGCTCTGCAGAAAAATGTTGATGAGCTTTTAAATATTAAAAATACAAATATGCTCACAATCGACGGAATTAAAGAACTGAATGCCAAGATTAACGGCATCTGGGATATTATAAGTATTATTAATAATGTTGCCGACAAAACAAAAATCATTGCCTTTAATGCCGAACTCGAAGCTTCTAATTCTGGCGAAGCAGGAAAGAACTTCCATGTTGTTGCTACAGAAATCCGCCGACTTTCAGACAACATCATTGACAGCATCAAAGAAATTCGCGATATCATTACCGAAATTCAAAAGGCTTCTGATACTCTTATTCAAGACAGCGAAAAAGGAACTGCACAAATTGACAGCGGCTGCGAAAGCGCACATGATCTTGAAAACAAATTCGAAAGCATTATGCAGTCATCTATTACAACCGCCGACAGCTCTAACAAGATTTTAAGCAATGTAGAACAGCTAACCGGAGCCAGCGAACAGATTTTCATTACGCTGCAGGAAATTGCAAAAGGAATAGAAAGCTTCTCGCAGAATACAGCAAGCATTTCGTCTTCGTCTGAAACTGTTAAGGAAATTGCAAGCAGGCTTTAAAAATAGTAAAATAGAGACCCAAGGAAATTTGCTTAATGGAATTCTTAAGAAATCATCAGCTCAATATTATGCTCTTCTTAAGCGGCGTTTGTGCTGTGCTTGCACTTCTTGCTTTCTGCACAAAAGCTCTTTCCAGTAAGCAAAGACGTACTATAGGATGGCTTGAACTTCTTTCATCTCTGCTTTTGATTTTTGACAGATTTGCATATATCTATCGCGGAGACACTTCTACTCTTGGCTGGTGGATGGTCCGCATTTCTAATTTTCTGGTTTTCTTCTTGAGTCTGTTTAACATTCTTGTTTTTAACCAATATATAAAGGATTTGCTCTATAAAAAAGGCGGCATAAAGAACCAATTGATACGACTTCAATGTGTTGATGTTTTGTGTTTAGTTGGATTATTTTATATTGTTTTTTCCCAGTTCACAGGTCTTTATTATACATTTGATGAAATGAATCGTTATCAAAGAGCTCCAGGTTTTATGCTTTGTTATGCATTTCCTGTACTAAGCCTTTTTATAATTACTTCCGTTACAATCCAATATTCCAGAAAATTTTCAAAACTCATAAGATATCCTCTGCAGCTTTTTTCTATTCTGCCAATTATTGCAACTGTTGTTCAGGTTTTTGCTTATGG
>JAFZXA010000092.1 GCA_017617115.1 Treponema sp. | reverse complement strand
TCCTGTTAGCGAAGCAACTCATACTGCAATGCTCAGATATTTTAAGGAATACATCTGTGTTGGTGGTCTGCCATACATAGTTGACAGATTTATTTCTACAAATGATATGAATATTGTCTGGCAGGAACAGCATGATATTATAGAAGAATACAAAGATGACTTTGCTAAGCATCTTGATGAAAATGAAAACGAGGAAATTGACCTTGCACTGCTTGGTAGAATAAATAGAGTCTTTGAATCTATTCCAGCTCAGCTTGCAAAAGAAAATAAGAAGTTTGTATTTTCTGCACTTGAAAAGAAAGGGCGTTCAGAAAAATATCTTCCAGCAATTCAGTGGCTCTGCGATTTTGGAATCATAAACCTATGCTACAATCTTACAAGCATTTCTGATCCGCTTGAAGGAAATAAGATGGATAATGTCTTTAAGATTTACATGCAGGATTCGGGACTCTTTATTTCAATGCTTGACCGTGACAGCGCTGCAAAGATTCTTTCGGGTGATTTAGGATTTTACAAAGGTGCGATTTTTGAAAATATCATTGCCGACTGTTTTTCTAAACAGGATAGAAAACTCTATTATTTCCATAAAGATTCCGGACTTGAAATAGACTTTGTTTCTAAGGTAAAAAATGAAATCTCCCTTATTGAAGTAAAGGCTACAACTGGCAATACAAAATCAGCAAATACAGTTTTGAAGAATCCTCAATATGATGTAGAAATTTGCTACAAGCTCTCTGAAAACAATATTGGCGTTGTTGATAAAAAAATTACAATACCTTATTACATGGCTATGTTTTTATAAGTCTTTCATCAAATAAGAATAATTTATAACATAAATCATTTATTGTGCTATAGTATGTATATTATGGAAAACTTAAAAATCCGAGATGTAAAATTTGAAGACGCTGCAAGACTGGTTGAGATTTACAGTTATTATGTTTTGAATACGGCTGTGTCTTTTGAATATGCAGTTCCTACGGTTGAAGAGTTTGAAAACCGTATCAGAAATATTACTCAAAAATATCCTTATCTTGTTTGCGAAAGGGAAGGAAAAATTGTCGGTTATGTTTATGCCAGCAGCTACAGTTCCCGTGAAGCTTATTCCTGGACAATTGATACTTCGATTTATGTGGATAAGGACTGCCACCGCTTGGGTGTTGGATCTTTACTTTATAAAGAATTGGAAAATCGTCTAAAAAAGATGGGCATTGTAAATCTTCTTGCCGGAGTTGCTTTTTGTGAAAAGGAAGATGAGTATCTTACGCATGACAGCCCAAACTTTCATTTGAGCCAGGGATATACTGAAGTTGCACACATGAAAGGAGTTGGCAAAAAGTTTGACCGCTGGTATGACCTTAAATGGTTTCAGAAAAAATTAGTAATCCCAGAAAAGTTTTCTGAAAATCTTGAGACTGAGTGATTGCTCTAAAGCAAACCTGGTAGTAATCATAAAAAAATTGATGAAAAATGAACAAAAATGTAGTATATTATAAGAAGGAGGATTTATTATGTCTGGAAATGGATTACAGCAGCTTTCAAATCAAATTGATATGCTTTCTTATGCCGAAAGACTTTTTTTACTTGATAAAATCGTTAAATCTCTACATACTCCAGAAAAAACTCCCGCTAAAAAGAATTCAGATTTTGAAGCAGCCTTTGGATTATGGTCTAACAGAGAGATTTCACTTTCCGAAATTCGCCAGAAAGCCTGGAGCCGTTCATAATGATTTATCTTTGCGACACTTGTATTCTTATAGATTATCTTCGCGGCAAACCTGATGTTCAAAAGCGATTAATGGCTGATAGACAAAAAGGGTTAGGCATGTCATCTGTAACATACATGGAATTAATGGTAGGTGCCTTAAATAAACGAGAAATTGGAATTATTAAGAAGGCCTTTTCCGATTTTGAATTAATCGAAATTTCAGAACCAATTTCCAAAAAGGCAAGAAATCTTATAGAAAAGTTCTCAAAAAGTCATGGTTTACAAATCCCAGATGCCTTAATTGCCGCAACTGCATTAGAATTAGGTTTACCACTTTCTACTGCCAATTTAAAGGATTTTCAGTACATTCCTGATTTACAATTAGTTTAGGTTGACGACCCTCCAAAAATTGCGGGTCGTTATACAGAAATCAGTGATATTGTTTCTGCTATTATTAGCGCCAATAATGACAGGGTGTAAAACAACAGAAAAGATAATTGAAACAAAATATGTATTACCACCTAAACCGCAGCGGAAAGAACTACAGGCCCCGCAATCCCTCAAAGATTATGCAGAAATAATAAACTATTATGAGCATCTTGTTCAGGAATGGGAAAATTGGGGCAATACCGTTTCTGCTATGGTTCAATAATAAATATGATATTCTCCGTCAAATGAATCCCAAGTAATGCGCCAATTAGTATTATAATCACTGGTCTTTACAAAGAATGTTGCTTTTTTATAATCAAGCCTGCTGTCTACAGTAATAATATAAGTTTTATTTTTTTTTAAGATTAAAGTTTTCCCATTTCTTCCTAATTTGAAAGAAGAAGGGAATCCAATAATCTGATTTATTTTTATATTTAATTCCCATGCACAATTATTGGCTATATGAACAGAAATCTCATCTTCTTTTGGTTCTGTTACTTTCATAGAAATACATCCTGTAAAACAAAAACACAATGCAATTAAAACAAAAAATCTTTTTTTCATATTTACCTTCCTTGTCTGAAGGTTGACGCCCCTCCAAAAATTGCGGGTCGTTATACCTGTCATTTTTCACAATTATATCATATTTTTGGAATAATATTTAAAAAAAATGCAAAAAATAAACTTAAAAACCTATTGACATAGTAGGTTTATTCCGATATAAATATATATAACCTACCAAAACAATAGGCAAAGACTTTTACACAGGAGGCATAAAAATGAAATTTTACTTCGAAAAATTAGTCCGTGAAAATTTCCGTAACGGAGTCATGTGCCTCTGTTGTTGTCTTCGCTAGGCTGAAAGTCCTTTAGCCATAAATCAAATATGAGATCCCGAAACAAGTTCGGGATGACAGATTCCCATATTGGGATGACACAAAAAATTTAATGGTGGTTTCGACCCCTTCGACAAGCTCAGGGACCACACAATAGGAGAAAACACATATGGCAAATTATAAATTCGAAACTTTACAATTACACGTTGGACAGGAACAGGCTGACCCTGCAACAGACAGCCGCGCAGTACCAATCTATCAGACTACATCTTATGTATTCCATAATTCTAAACACGCGGCAGATCGCTTTGGACTTGCAGATGCAGGAAACATTTACGGACGTCTTACAAACTCAACTCAGGACGTTCTTGAAAAACGCGTAGCCGCACTTGAAGGTGGTTCAGCTGCTTTGGCAGTTGCATCAGGGGCCGCAGCTATTTCTTACACAATCGAAGCACTTGCTGCAAACGGTGGACACATTGTTGCTCAGAAAACAATCTACGGTGGAAGCTACAATCTTCTTTCACACACACTTCCACAGTACGGTGTTACAACAACTTTCGTAGACGCTCACAATCTTGCAGAAGTTGAAGGTGCAATCAAAGAAAATACACGCGCCATCTACCTGGAAACTCTCGGAAATCCAAACAGCGACATTCCGGATATCGATGCAATTTCGGCTATTGCTCACAAGCACGGACTTCCTGTTGTAGTAGACAACACATTTGGAACTCCATATCTTATTCGTCCGTTTGAACATGGTGCAGATATTGTAGTTCACTCTGCAACAAAGTTCCTTGGTGGTCACGGTACAACACTCGGCGGTATCATCGTAGAAAGCGGAAAGTTCAATTATAAAGCCAGCGGCAACTATCCACAGATTGCAGCTCCTAACCCAAGCTATCACGGAGTTTCATTCTATGATGTTGTAGG
>JAFZXA010000091.1 GCA_017617115.1 Treponema sp. | reverse complement strand
AGTAAGAAGGAGATTTCTATGTTAAAGTACAGTGCAACTTTGGAATCGGCAAAAGCATACGCCGAGGTAGAAAAACTTGACGCCTGGATTCATTTGTATTTGAATGAAGAAGGCCGCAACATTCCGTTTTCTGACGGTTTGAAAAAGTTCGACAGATATTATTTCAGCCCGGCTCTGGTACCGATAAATCTTTTTAAAAGATGCTCAGGCCCTGAGCCTGAAATGAAATACCGCGTGGATCCGGGCTGGTGGGAGCATAAGCTTGGCGAGTTGAAAAAAACGATTGAAGCAACGCCAGACTTTGTCGAAAAGTGCGCGCCGATGTTCGTTGAATATACTGGCGGCGAGTTTGTTCTGAATGACGGGAACCATCGTCTGCAAGCCTACAAGGATCTTGGTATTGAAAAAGCCTGGGTAATTTTCTGGATTACCGAGGAAGAAGAATATCAGGACTTTATGAAAAAATACGGCGAGCTTGTGAAAGATTGCGTTGTGATAAGGAAATAAAAGATGAACTTGTCTCTTCCCCAAAAAATCAAACTCCTCGTTTCAGGAAAAAACTTCACTTCAGATGACATCGGAAAATCGAACGCAAAGGTTTTGATGTTTGATGACTGCGTGCTTAAGATTGAACCGCGTTCTGCACGTAATGAAAAATCCATTGAGGTTTTGCGCTGGCTGCAGGGGAAGCTTCCGGTTCCAAAAATCCTTGCTTATGAAATTGACGAAGCCACAGGCCTTCAGTACCTTCTTATGAGCAAGGTCCCTGGCATTATGAGCTGCGATGAATATTACATGGAACGTCCGGGCGTACTGATGGCACATCTGGCTGAGGCACTCAAGCTTTTGTGGAGTGTGGATATTTCTGACTGCCCCCGCATCATAACTTTTGACGATGAACTTAAACAAGCCCGTTACCGCGTTGAAAATAATCTTGTAAATGTGGATGACGCCGAGTCCGAAACTTATGGCCCGGACGGTTTTAAAAATCCTATGGAACTGCTTGAATGGCTGGAAGCAAACCGCCCGCAATTTGAGCCAGTACTGTCACACGGAGATTTCTGCCTCCCGAATATTTTTATAAACGGCGACAATCTTGGCGGTTTTATAGACCTTGGCGATACCGGAGTTGGCGACAAATGGTGCGATATTGCGCTCTGCTACCGAAGCCTCAAGCACAATGCCGACGGCACCTGGGGCAAAAAAGTTTATCCAGATTTTAATCCAGAGTTATTGTTTGAAGCGTTGGGCCTGGACCCCGACTGGGATAAAATCAGATATTATATTTTGCTGGATGAGTTGTTTTGAGCAAAAAGTTTGAAATAGACAGTTATTAATTTACACTAACTTGAAAAATTTTTGAGTTAGTGTAAAATATATATATGAAGCAGATAAAAAGAGAGTTATATCTTTCTCAAATACGAAAGTATTATGAGATTGATTTAATCAAAGTTCTAACAGGTGTCCGTCGTTCAGGCAAATCCATTATCTTAAAGCAGATTATTGATGAAATAAAATCAAGTGCAGATAAAGAACATATCATTTATATAAATTTTGAAGATTTTGAATTTGAAGAAATAGACAACGCAAAAAAACTTCATGAATATATAAAACCCAAAATAAAAGATTCCCAAAAGTATTATCTTTTTTTTGATGAAATTCAGCATGTTAAAGATTTTGAAAAAATTCTTGCTTCATTTCGAGCTACATTAAACTGTTCAATTTTTGTAACAGGTAGTAATTCTAAACTTCTTTCAGGAGAACTGGCAACACTTCTTGTGGGAAGAACTGTTGAATTTAAAATTATGCCGTTTTCTTACGGTGAAGTAATTCAATTGTATTCAAAAAACAAAAAAGAAATTCCACAAGATTTTATTTACGATTACATAAAGTGGGGTGGCCTTCCACAACGTTTCGATTTTACTGAAGAAAAAGACATAAAAAATTACATCGAAACTATTTTTAATGGAATTGTCGAAAAAGACATTTATAAACGTGATTCACAAATAGAAAAATATAAATTTAATACAATCTCATCCTATATTCTTTCTAATGCAGGAAAAGAATTTTCTGCTGCAAATATCGTAAATTTCTATAATAATCAGAATGAGAATAATAAAAACTCTTTTGAAAAAAAGACTATATATAACTACCTAGAAAAACTTGAAAAAGCCTATCTTATTTCTCGTGTAAAAAGATTCAATATCGTTGGAAAAGAAATTCTTAAAACTATAGAAAAACACTATGCTATTGATAATGGTTTTAGAACAATAAATACGAATCTTGTAAATTATGAGGATACTTTTTTTCTGGAAAATATTATCTACAATGAACTGATTTTGCGTGGTTATTCTGTTTATACTGGAAAAACTTACAAAGGTGAAATTGATTTTGTTGCCATTGATGGAAATAAAAAATGCTTTATTCAAGTCTCTTATTTAATGCCGAACGAAGAAACTGTTAAAAGAGAATTTGATGCATTTAAACCTATAAAAGATGCGTCGCCAAAGTATGTGCTTTCTTTAGATAAAATGGACTTTTCGCATGATGGAATAACTCATATAAATATTGAAGATTTTCTTTTGCATAAAAAAGAATTAATTTTATCTTAAGGTTAACGACCCTCCAAAAATTGCGGGTCGTTATACAAAAACTCGTCGGCTTGTGGAATACAAACTGCTTTTGGGTCTGCATCTACTACAATTGTGTGAAATCCGAGCTGTTTTGCACTTAAAATTGCAGGCTTTTGCATTAATCCTGCGCCAAGAATTACTATATTTTTCATTTTT
>JAFZXA010000012.1 GCA_017617115.1 Treponema sp. | reverse complement strand
GCAGCAGGTTGAGATTTAATATGACGAACGGGGTAAACAGTTTTGCTTCCCTAATTGCGAGCACAACCTTCGCCTGCCTCCAAGTCCCGTCAGACTTAGAGTACCATATTTTTTGAATCTACTAAATCATAGCTATATGACCTATTTGCAATGACACAAATCCCAAAATCTGCTATATTATTTACCTATGAAAAAGAAACTTTTTGCTGCAGCAGGTACTTTACTGCTTGCGTTTTGTTCAACATTTTTAATTTCTTGTGAAGATAAAATAATGGGCTACAGCGTTCTGCTCTGGAATATCCCTGAATATAAGCTTCAAAGCGGCGACACTCTTCCTGTTTATATTCGTTCAAATATATCGCAGGTTTATGTAGCTGGAGTTCAAGGTGAAAAAATAGAAATCCCGTTGTGGCAGCTAACAGATCCTGTAAAAAAATCAAAAATCAATTCTGTAACAAAAAAATATGAAGACTGTGCACACACTTATGCTTCTGTAAAAATCGATGGACTTCCTTGCCGTGCAGAACCTGTAAATACAGCAAAACAGGTTTACCGTTTACGAAAAGGCGAGGTTATAAAGCTTTTGTATGTAGGAAAAGGACAGGCACCAATGACAGGTGGAGAACCGCTCCCGGGCGACTGGTACAGAATACTTACAAAAGACGGAACTCAGGGATGGTGTTTTTCATACAACTTAAATCTTTATGAAACAGACGAAAACGGTGAACAGGTTGGCGGCGAAAAACTTGATGAAGAAGATGAAGAGGATAATTATTACAATTCAATTTTGAACAAAGCCTGGTACCCCGACAGCTTTAGTACAATGATTTCGAGCGGAAACATTGATATTACAAAGCTTCATCCTTCTTACAACTTTACAATTGATACAGTAAACAACAAGGTAAGCCTTAATATGAGCGGCATTCACGAAAGCTGGGATTACACAGGCTACACAAAAACCGACGATTACGAATACACTCTAAACGATATTCCAATTATCATTGTTTATAAAAAATCTACCTTTATTGTTGTACGCTACACAGACGAAAGCGGTAAACCACAGGAACTTAATCTTATAACACTTGCCGATGACATAAACGCAATTGTTGCAGCCGAAAAACAGCGCCGTACCGATGCTTACCAAAAGGTAGCTTCTTCAACAGGAAATCTTTCAAGCTCAAGCTACGGAAACTTAAGCTTCAATTCAGACGGCACCTTTAAGTGGACAGGCTTCAAGCTTCTTGTTCCTTCAATCATAAGTGCCGGTGCAAAGAATGCCGGAACCTGCAGCGTTAAGTATGCAGTCAGCAAAGACCTTGCCGCTTCTTACGACGGAGTTTTAACCTTTAAGTTCGAAGGCACAACCGACGAAGTAAACTTCCTTTACAAGCTCGAAAGCGACGGACTACGCCTTGAAGCTGCAACAGACGCAACCTACAACGGCATTCTTGTAACTGCCCGAAGCTCAAGTCCACTTATTATGTACTTCAGGTAGCCCATGGCATTTGTTCAGTTTTCGCAGGTTTCTCTTGCATTCGGCGAAAGGGATATCCTAAAAAATGTAACAATCAATCTCCAGACAGGCAGCAAGGTTGCACTCACAGGTGCAAACGGTTCTGGAAAATCTACGCTCATAAAAGTTCTTGCGGGACTTACAGCTCCAGATTCAGGCGAACGTGCCGTTCAAAAAGACTGCCGCATTGCATATCTTCCGCAGTCGGGACTCACACACCATGGCTGCACATTGCTGCAGGAAGCCGATAAAGCTTTTCAATACGGCTACGACATGCAGAACAAAATAGACGAGCTTGGTGCCCAGCTTGCCGCAAATCCTTCAAACATGCAGCTTGCCGAAAAACAGGCCGAGCTCATTCAAAAACTGGACGACAGCGGATGGCACAGAAGGCAGTCTGTTGCAGAATCTGTTCTTTTAGGTCTAGGCTTCCTCCGCACAGACTTTGACCGCAATACCGAAGAATTCAGCGGTGGATGGCAGATGCGCATTGCCCTTGCAAAAGCCCTTATGCAAAATCCCGATATTCTGCTGCTTGACGAACCAACAAACTACCTTGACCTTGAAGCCCGCTCCTGGCTCGAAGAATTCCTTCAAAATTACAAGGGCGGCTTTTTACTCGTTAGTCATGACCGCTATTTTTTGGACATAACAATAAATGAAGTTTATGAGCTTTTTAATGGAGAGCTCAAACGCTACCCTGGCAATTACACCCATTACGAAAAGGTACGCGAGCAGGAACTAAAAACACTCATGGCCGCCTACGAACAGCAGCAGCAGGAAATCCAGAAGCTCGAAGATTTTATTACCCGCTTTGGCTACAAGGCAACAAAAGCCGCACAGGCCCAGGAGTATCAGAAAAAGCTCGAAAAAATGGTGCGCATAGAAATACCAGAGTCGCTCAAAAAAATCCATTTTACATTTCCGCCGGCTCCACATGCAGGACGTCTTGTACTCAGACTAAACGGAATTACAAAGTCCTACGACGGTCACACAAATGTCCTCAACAACCTTGACCTCACCTTAGAAAACGGACAGCGTCTTGTAGTTGCAGGACGTAACGGAGCTGGTAAGTCAACACTTCTTAGAATAATTGCAGGTCAGGACAGCGCGTTTACAGGAGAAGTTGTTCCGGGAGCCGGGGTAAAGGTTGGATATTTTAGCCAGGATAACGCAGAAACAATTAAGGGCAGCTGCACCATTTTGCAGTACCTCGAAGATATAGCCCCGCTTGAGCTCATTCCAAAACTCCGCGATATGCTTGGTGCCTTCCTGTTCCGCGGCGACGATGTTTTTAAAAGCCTTGATATTCTTTCTGGCGGTGAAAAATCGCGCATTGCCCTGTTGCAGCTGCTTCTTAGCCCTGTAAATTTATTGGTACTTGATGAACCTACAAACCACCTTGACCTTCATTCCAAAGACGTTCTTCTTCAAGCTCTGCGCGATTTTGGCGGCACTGTTGTTTTTGTAAGCCACGACCGCGGTTTTATTGAGCAGCTTGCTACTCAGGTGCTTCATCTGGAACCAGGTAAGTCTATGTATTATCCTGGCGATTACAGGTACTACCTTGAAAAAACTGAGCAGGCGTTGCGGGCGGCGTCTGAGCCCGCAGAGGGGGTAGCAGAAGACGGCAGCACGCAAGGCGGGCTGGCGGCTGGAGCGAGGGGGAGACTTCCCCCTTCCTGGGAAGAACAGAAAAAACTTGAGGCTGAAAAACGCAAAAAAGAAAAAGAAATTAAACAACTTGAGGAACAGATTACCGCTCTTGAAGAACAGAAAACTCAATTAGAAAACAAGCTTGCAGATCCACAGGTTTATTCAAATGGGGAAAAAGCAAAATCGGTTCAGCGCGAAATTGAAGAGGTTGCAAAAAAGCTTGAAGAAGCAACTGAACGCTGGATGGAAATTGCAGAATAAATAAATTTATAGTAAAATATTAGTCAAATTTTCAGGAGGAATTTTTAAATGAAAAAAATCACATCTTTTGCAGTGCTCGCTGCTTTGGCTTTTGCTCTTTTTACCGGTTGTTCCGGCGAAACTAAAAAGAACTACATTCTTGCTACCGGTGGTACTAGTGGTACTTACTATCCTTTTGGTGGTGCAATTGCTAACGTATGGAACACTAAGCTTGAAAATATGAACGTAACTGCTCAGGCAACAGGTGCTTCTGCAGAAAACCTTCGCCTTATCAATAAGGGTGAAGCTGAATTTGCTATTGTTCAGAACGACGTTATGGACTATGCATACAACGGAACCGATTTGTTTGCAGGCGAAAAGCTTTCAAACATCATGACAATTGGAACTATGTATCCGGAAGTTGTTCAAATTGCTGTTTCTAAGGCAAGTGGAATTAAATCTGTTGCTGATTTTAAAGGTAAGCGCATTTCTGTTGGTGCTGCCGGTTCTGGTGTTGAATTCAACGCTAAGCAGATTATGGAAGGTTATGGTCTTACTTTTGATGATATTAAAAAGAGCAACCTTTCTTTTAAGGAAAGTGCTGATGGTATTCAAAACGGAACTTTGGACGGATGTTTTATTACTGCCGGTGTTCCTAACGCTGCTTTGCAGGAACTTGCATTTACTGCAGGTCTTACACTTATTCCTGTAGACGGTGCTGCTGCCGACAAGATTTGTGCTAAATACGGATATTATACAAAGACTGTTATTCCTGGCGGAACCTACAAGGGAACTGAAGAGGATTGTGGTGCACTTGCAATCATGGCTACCCTGGCTGTTAGTTCTAAGCTTGATGAACAGACTGTTTACGATATGACTAAGACTTTGTTCTCTAACCTTACAGAACTTGGCAACGGTCACGCAAAGGGTAAGGAAGTTTCTGCAAAAACAGCTATTACCGGTGTTTCTGTTCCATTCCACCCAGGTGCAATTAAATATTACAAAGAAATTGGATTGATGAACTAAGCAGGCGCCCTTCGACAGGCTCAGGGACCGTTTTGAAAAAAAAGATATTATTTACATTAATAATATTAATCCTTGGAGGGGTGATTTTTTTCACTCCTTCAAAAACCGTTCTTGCAATTTACAACAGAAAAAATCCGGAGCAAAGGGTTTATTCTGCGCAGGGTTACAGGGACGGTTTTATAATTTCGTATACGCATTCTGTAAACAAAGGGCGTGTACATGATTATTATAAATGCGACAAGAAAACCCGTGAGCTTGTTCTTCAAAGCACACATTTTGTTTCGTATGGTGCGGGCATTCCCGAACCTGAAGAAACACCCGGTGCTGAATTTACAGTACTTGGCGACGACTACACAATTTCAAATATCAACAGAACTGTGCCAGAACTTGTAATGGCAGTTGGAGTTATTGCAGATCACACTTTTGCAGTTGATAAGGCAGATTTTGAAGAGCTTGCCCTCAAGGATTTTTTTGAGCCGCAGACAAGCCTGATTTTTAAAATACAAAAAGTGAGCCCGGTAAATTACTGGAGACATAAAATAGATTAGGAGAAAGTTATGGACGAGTTCGACCAGACACAAGAAGAAGAAATCCAGCCTTCAAGCGGACCAATCGAAGATATTTTACCTACAACAAACGAAGACGAAATGAAAAAGCTCATGCAGGAGCTTGACCGCGAGCAGTCGTATCGTGAGCACAAATGCTGGAGGCAGTATATTACTGTAATTGTTTCGTTTGTGTTTGTGTTCTTTCAGTTATATGCAACAATTTCGGGACTGGTTACTGCTCAGGTTTTGCGTGCAACTCACCTTGCTTTTGTTCAACTTCTGGCATTCCTGCTTTTTCCTCCTACTAAGAAAAGTCCAAAGAATACGCTGCCATGGTACGACGTGGTTTTGGGACTTGTGGGGGCTGCCTGCTGGATGTACATTGTTGGCGGATACTCAGAAAAGTTCCTTGCTTTTGTAAACGGCATTTTTAAGACAAACCTTCAGCCGTTGTTTACCCGCGCCGGTGCTTACACTGTTGTTGATATTGTAATTGGCATTGTTGCCATTGTAATTTTGTTCGAAAGCTGCCGCAGAATTGTAGGACTTCCTATTATGATTATTGCGGGAGTTTTTATTCTGTACGGATTTGTAGGAAAGTATTTACCGGGATTTTTGAACCACAGAGGATATTCTCTTACACGAGTTGTTTCTCATTTGTTCTATACTACAGAAGGAATTATTGGAACTCCGATCGGGGCATGTTCTACGTTTATCTTTTTGTTCATCATGTTTGGTGCGCTTCTGGAAAAAACAGGAATCGGTCAGTTCTTTATTGATATTTGTAATGCAATTGCCGGTGGAGCAAGCGGTGGTCCTGCAAAGGTTGCCGTTCTTTCTTCTGCGCTGCTTGGAACTGTAAGCGGTTCGTCTGTGTCGAACACCGTTGGTTCCGGCTCGTTCACAATTCCAATGATGAAAAAGCTTGGTTACAAGGGTGAGTTTGCCGGAGCTGTAGAGGCTGCTGCTTCAACTGGTGGCCAGCTTATGCCGCCTATTATGGGTGCCGCTGCCTTCCTTATGGCCGAAAGCCTTGGCATGCCTTATATTACAATTGTCAAAGCTGCAATCATTCCGGCAGTTTTATACTTTGCAGGAATCTTTATTACAGTTCACCTTGAAGCAAAAAAGCTTGGCCTTAAAGGTCTGCCACGCGAACAGCTTCCAAAAGCTTTGCCGTTGTTCCTTAAAAAAGGCTACATGATTTTGCCACTTATCGTAATCATTTACTTCTTGTGCGCAGGATTCACTGCTGTTTTTGCAGCGCTCATGGGAATTGTTGCCTGCCTTATTATTGGTGTTGCCGTACCGCTTGTTGATCTTGCTAAGGGTCGTAAACCTACCTTTGGTGCAAAAGATATTGTTGATGTAGTTTGTGCTGCAGCCCGCAATGTTATTTCTGTAGCAATTGCCTGTGGAATGGCAGGAATCATTATTGGTATTGTTACTTTGACAGGACTTGGGTTGAAAATGGGAGCCGGACTTGTTTCGCTTGCCCACGGAAAGCTTTTCCTGACTTTGTTCTTTACAATGATTGCTTCGATTATTCTGGGAATGGGGGCGCCTACAACTGCCAACTATCTTATTACTTCAACAATTACTGCAGGTGCAATTATCCAGCTTGGGGTTCAGCCTATTGTTGCACATATGTTTGCCTTCTACTTTGGAATTATTGCAGACGTTACGCCACCTGTTGCTCTTGCAGCCATTGCGGGAGCGGCCATAGCAAAAGCCAAGCCTATGAAGACGGCGGTGAATGCAACCAAGCTTGCAATCGGGGCTTTTATTATTCCATATATGTGCGTATATAATCCGCAGATGCTCATGCTTGATGCAAAACCTCTTGGTGTAATTATGATTATTATCACTGCGCTTATTGGTATGTTTGGAATTAGCGTTGCACTGGAAGGATATGGTCTTAAGAACACTGGACTTTTTGCAGGTACAGGCAAGCCTCGCGCCCTGGTGATTTCTTTTGATGTGTTCGAGCGCATTTTGTTTGCAGTTGCCGGACTTTTCTGCGTATTGCCAGAAACCCGTACCGATATTATTGGTCTTTCAATGATGGTAGTGCTGCTTGTTTATCAGGGAATGGTTAAGAAATTTAGCAAATAGAACGGCTTTGCTCTAGACAAAATAATAAAAATTTATAAAATATTTGTAATTTTTTTCGCGTTTTTGAGAATTCTGTGTTATACTATATATATAGAGAGAAAATTTCTATTTATTTAAAACAAGTTTAGGAGTCATTGTGAACAAGCACGA
Source organism: Treponema sp. (assembly GCA_017617115.1). Classification (GTDB taxonomy): domain Bacteria; phylum Spirochaetota; class Spirochaetia; order Treponematales; family Treponemataceae; genus Treponema_D. The sequence continues at coordinate 12,032 of JAFZXA010000012.1, read as the reverse complement.
TTTTCCTCAGATTCATTTTTATGATCAGGATTTTGTAGACATTTATAACAAAACCTGGTCCTGGGTTTCAGCTTTCTGGACAGACCCTGCTACAGGCGAACAGTCAAACGACGGATTATTTATTTATCCCGAAAATGGAAAGATGATCATAAACCAGTTTGAATCTATTTTTTCTTCATTCTTTCTCGTTTACTCTAACAGGAATTTTGATGCCTGCAATAATCTGGATTATTTTTATGCACGCCAGGAAGCAGACGGCGCAATTCGTAATAGATATGATGTTACAACAAACGAACCTGTTGTAGACAAAAAAAATCCGAACGGTCTTGATCTGCCTCTTTTTGCATGGGCTGAGTATAACCTTTACCACAAGTCTGCAAATAAGCGACGCATTAAAGAAGTTATGCCTACCCTTCTTAAATACATGGCCTGGATTGATGCCAACTTTAAGAAAGACAACGGCCTTTATGCAGTTCCGGCTGCAGCAAGCGGTATGACAAATTCTCCGCGAAAGGATGCTGTTTACCCTGTAGACTTCAACGCCTGTATGGCAATCAATGCATCTTATATGTCGGCACTTGGTGATATTTTGAACGACAAAGATTTGAGCTTCCAGTACCGCAAAATGTATTTTTCTATTAAAACCAGAATTAATTCCCTTATGTGGGATAGTGATACAAACTTCTACTACGATCTGGACAAAGGACAGAACCGCCTTAAAGTAAAAACAATCGCGGGCTTCTGGCCAATGCTTGCCGAAATTCCAAATGCCGACAAAGCAGAAGAACTGGTAAATCATTTGAATGATCCTAAATCTTTTGGCACAGATCATCCGTTCCCTTCACTTAGTGCCGATGATTCTAATTTCCGCGAAGATGGCAACGGCTACTGTGGAAGTGTTTTCCCTGCCTTTAACTTTATGGTTATAAAAGGTCTTGAAAAATACGGAAAATATGAGCTTGCCCGTGAATGTGCAATCCGTCACTTGTATTATGTACTCGATGGACTCATGCCGAATGACTCAAAGCAGGCCGGTGACCTTTGGGAAGCATATCTTCCTACAAAAGAAGGAAAAGCCGTTCTTAAAGGTAAACCAAACTTCCCTCGTAAGCGCTACATTCTAACTGCAGGACTTTCTACAATTGCTTTAATGATTGAAAATATAATCGGTCTTTCTATAAGTCTTCCACGCAAGACTGTAGACTGGATTATTCCTAACCTTGAAATAATGGGTATTGAAAAGCTTTCTCTCAAGCGCAACCTCATCACAATTTTGAGCAACAAGAGCGACCGTGGCTGGGGCATTCAGATGGAAAGCGAAAAGCTGTATTACTTTACTATAAATATCCTTGACCAGAAGAAAAAGACTTTGCCTATTCCGTCGGGCAAATGCTCTATGCTTATAGACAAGCTTTAGCAGGAGATTTTTATGGCGACCCCTGAATCTGTCATTGAAATCGGTTCAACTGGGGTTCGTCTCCTGGTTGCCGAATTCACACAGGAAAGAAAACAGAATGTCCTCGACCGTTCCGATGTGCCTCTTGCAATTGGCAAAGACACTTTAACTACAGGACAAATTTCTCAGGAAACTCAGGGGCTTCTTATTCAGACTTTACTGCGCTATAAGGAACAGCTTGCCGGCTGGGGCATTACTCCTGCCGAAACTACCTGCTTTGCAACAAGTACATTCCGCGATGCAAAAAACAGCGACCCTGTTATGGACCGTATCCGTGTTCAGACTGGTTTTAGAATTCAGATTGTAGACGGCGTTGAAGAAAACAAACTCATGTACCTTGCCGTAACCGAAGCCATAAAAGATCAGCCTATTGATTTTAAAACTGAAAATACAATGATTCTTGTTGTTGGCGGAAGCACCACCGAAATGATGATGATCAGTAACGGTAAGATGGCTGGTGTTCATTCGTTGCGGCTTGGAACTGTTCGCATTGAACAGCAGATGAAAAATCTTACAACCTCTTATGATGATATTCAGCGATACATTCAGGAATCTATAAACAACACAAAAGGTTCGCTCGAAAGTGAAATTGATCTTTCAAAGGTAAAGCAGTTTATTGCGGTTGGTCAGGATTTGACAATGGCTGCGCTGCTTATTGGTAAACCTGTTTCTACTTTCTTGTGGTCCATTGAGCGAGATGCGTTTGACGCCTTTGTTCAGGATATTCAGGAATATTCTGTTGATGAATGTGTTGCGCGTTTTAAAATTCCTTATGCCGAAGCCGAAACCTTACAGACCAGTCTTTTGATTTACAACCTGTTTATTCATTTGACTAAGGTTCAGACAATTTTAGTGCCCGAAACAAATATCCGTAACGGCATTTTACTAAGCCAGATTTCTACCGAAAACGAAGAGCTTCAAAGAGAATTTGACATGCAGATTACTGCCTCTGCCCGAAACCTTTTGCGTAAATATCACGGCGACGAAAGTCATGCAGAATGTGTCCGCATGATTGCCACAAAAATTTACGATGTACTAAAGGAAGAGCTTGCGCTTGACAGCCATGCCCGCACACTGCTTGAAACTGCCGCAATTTTACATGATATAGGAGCCTTTATCCGTTACGACAATCACAATATTCATTCAAGTTATATAATCCGCAATTCAGAGATTTTTGGTTTGTCGCGCAAGGACAACACGATTGTTTCTGAAATTGCAAAGTATCATAAGGGTAGTTCTGTTCCTCAGGACGAAGACAGCTTTTTGATGCTGCCGCGTTCTGACCGAATGACTATTTTGAAATTAACTGCCATTTTGCGAATTGCCGATGCCATGGACCGCGGACACATCCAGAAGTTCAACGACTTTAGCATAAAATTCCAGGACAACACCATGTATCTGCAGACAAAAAAATCAAAGAACACCGTACTTGAAAAGATAGCCATGAGCGAAAAGTCCGGCATGTTCGAAAGCATTTTTGGTTATAAGGTAATTTTGTTATGAGTGAAAACATATTTTTTAACCGCGAGCTGTCGTGGCTGGAGTTCAACGCACGTGTCCTTAAACAGGGCCTTCGCAAGGAGCTCCCCCTGCTCGAGCGCGTACAGTTTCTTTCGATTGTCTCTTCAAACTTTGACGAGTTTTTTCAGGTTCGTGTTGCCGCAACAAAACGCCTGCTTGAGTCAAACCCGGAACTTGCCGATGCCTCTGGACTCACTCCAAAAATGGTGCTTTCGAGCATAAGCGCACGTGCCCACCAGATTATCCGCCAGCAGCAGGATTGCCTTATAAATGATTTACTGCCTGCTCTTGCAAAAGAAGGTCTTGTTTATGTAAAGCCCGAGCAGTATACTCCGCAGCAGACTGAATATTTACAAAAGCTTTTCCGTTCAGAAATTTTTCCGCTGCTTACTCCGCTCCGTACAGATACAGAACCTTTTCCTCATATAAAAAATCTTGATGTTTATGCAGGCTTTTTGCTTAAGCCTATTGCCGGAATTAAAACAACTTCCGAAATTTTTAAGGGCGACGATGACCAGCCTCGAATTGCATTTGTTGAAATTCCTGGCGGCATTCCAAAGCTCTACTGGCTTCCGACAGATGGAAGGGTTAAGGCACGTCAGTTTGCAATGATTGACGATATTATCACATTCTGTGGAACCCAGCTGTTCCCTGGCTTTGAAGTAGAAGAAACGCTTGTATTTAAGGTTGCCCGCGATGCAGACTTTGCCGTTGATGAAGATTCGGGAAGCAATTTTATTCACGCAATGGAAGATGTTTTGATTCAGCGAAAATCTTCGTTCCCGGTACAGCTTCAGTGCAACGGAACTTCAAAAACCCTGCGCGATTTTCTTATGCAGCACCTTGAACTAACAGAAGAGGATGTTTACCGTACGGAAGGATTGCTTGACCCAAGCGGACTTTTAGAGCTTCGCGATGCCGATGAAACTGGCCGCCTGAGCTTTGAACCGTGGGAACATTTTTATCCTGCAGACCTGCCAGAAGACGAGCCTTACTGGGATACGCTCAAGCTTCACGACAAGATTCTTCATGTACCGTATGAGTCTTATGAGCCGGTTGTTAAATTTTTGAACGATGCCGCAGATGATGATAATGTTCTTGCAATAAAAATGACCTTGTACCGCACAGGCCGCAACTCCCCTATTATTGATGCGCTCGAACGAGCTGCCCAGCAAGGGAAACAGGTAGTTGTTCTTGTAGAGCTTAAAGCCCGTTTTGATGAAGAGCGAAACATTGCCTGGGCCAACGAGCTTGAACAGGCTGGAGTTACTGTAATTTACGGACTTGTAAATCTTAAAGTTCACGCAAAAGTTTTAATGGTAATCCGCCGCGAGTCTGATACAATCCGCCGTTATGTTCATCTTGCAACCGGTAACTACAATACAAAAACTGCAAAGCTTTATTCTGATATTTCTTTGTTTACTGCCAACCCCGAAATTGCAAATGACGTTTCGTTATTCTTTAATCTTGTAACAGGATATTCTACACTGCAGAATATGAAGCATTTGGGCATGGCGCCTGTTACTTTAAAAGACAGAATCCTTAGCATGATTCAGCGCGAAATTGAAAGAAGCACACCTGAACAGCCAGGACTGATTATTGCAAAAATGAACAGCCTTACCCACGAAGAAGTTATTGCCGCTTTGTACCGTGCGAGCCAGGCAGGCGTAAAGATTATGCTGAATATCCGCGGAATCTGTATGCTGGTACCTGGAGTGCCGGGGCTTAGTGAAAACATAAGCGTAGTTTCTATTGTAGACCGCTACCTTGAGCACGCCCGTATTTTCTATTTCCAGAATGCCGGAACCCCAGAGCTTTACTGCTCCAGCGCCGACTGGATGAGCCGCAACCTTGACCGCCGCATTGAACTTATGTTCCCAATTCTTGATAAAAATGCCTTCCGTCAGGTAAAATCCTGGCTTGATATGTATTTTGAAGACAACACCAATGCCGAAGTTCTGCAGTCTGACGGAAAGTGGGAACCTATAAACGCAAAGCGAAGTGCCCGCGTTCGTGCCCAGGAAATGCTTTACAAGCACTACAAATACCAGAACGAAACAAACGAAAAAGCCCGCAAAAATACCCAGGAATTTGAGGTTAGACGGAAATAGGGCCTTGTCGTAAAATCTTTATTTCCCCATCCACAATACTCACCAGAGTCGAAGGCTTTGCACCTTTTTTATCGCCGTCTTTTATGATGAGTTCTACTTCGTTTGTGAACTCATTTATGATTGCGGCTTCTTCGTCGAGTACAGGCTGTCCCGAACGGTTTACGCTTGTGCTGTAAATTGGTGCACCGCACTCACTGATTACATTCCGAAGCCACTCATCGCCCGGGCAGCGGTATGCAGTTGTTCCGCCTTGTTTATTGTTTACGATGATTGTAAGTGCGCCAGGCCATTTTGAAAGAAGTTCTGGTGGAACTGTATCATTAGTATAAAGCTGTAAATCTTCCGGGCGGGCAATCAGTTGAATAAAAGGTTTTGTTTCTTCGCGCCCTTTGATTTTTCGGATACGGTCATCTGTACTATTCTGGGGTCCCTGAGGCTCTCGAAGGGCCCCATTTAATGACACTATTCCGCTAAACCCATACACCGTATCTGTAGGAATTATTACTACCCCACCATTCTTTAATACTTGAACAGTACACTTTACGGAATCTACTGAACTTTTTGAAACAATTTTCATATAAGGATTTTGCTGAGGTTTTTCTTCGCTTGCAAGCTTCCAGGTATTACCGTCATAAGTATAAATTGTTTCTTCACAGTTGCCTTTGAGACCCTGACCCCAAAAGTTGTCTATACCACGGTTTTCAAGCACACACATAAGGGCGGCAAGAATTGCTCCATGTGCAACAATCATAACACGTGCATCAGGATTTTTTTTATAGTATGGCTCAAGTACTGTGTGGATAAATGCTTCAGCACGTTCACAGCCATGCTGGAAGGTTTCCCCGCCTTTTGGTGGAACATAAAGTCCTGGTTTGTCAAAAAAATATTTGCGAGGCTCGTCAGTGTTCATCCATTCGTCAAACGGCACACCTTCAAATTCGCCAAAGGATATTTCTGTAAGAAGATCACATTTTTCAGCACTATGAGCAACAATACACGCCGTCTCATACGCTCTGCTCAAAGGTGAAGAAAAAACTATATCAAAGTGCACGTCCTTAAGCCGTTCGCCAAGCTTTCTTGCGGCTTCGCGGCCTTCTTCATTAAGCGGAATATCCTTTGCCCCCTGAAAACGGCATTCTTTGTTCCAGTCTGTTTTTCCATGTCGGATGATATATACTTCCATAATTAATTCTAAAACCTCAACCTTCGTAAATGGGTAATTCTACTAACAACAAAGTTTGTAATTTCATTTGTGGGGTACACCTGAAAGCGCACTACTGCATCTCCGGTCTGTTTTGTAATTCCAAGCGTACGGCCAATTACCTTAAAATATTCATTTTCGTTGTCGAACTGCGGCAGCGTAATTTCCATCATATCATTTTCTTTTAAGCCTGCTTCAAAAAGATGAAGCTTTCCGCCAAAATCCATTCCGTCTGCTTCCAAAATCTCAAGCCGTACAGAAGTTGTTGCAAGCTGTTCCTTTGTAAGAATCAACCTGTTACGGATTCTGTTTTCCAGAATTTCACGCTGATTTTTTGTAAGGTCCAGTTTTTTAAGCTCAGCCTTAAGAGAATTCAAAAGTTGACCCGCGTCATGGAAATTAATGGTCTGCGGCCCTTCGAGAGCCTCAGGGACCGCGGGCTTCATTTCAGGGCCGATTTGCAAAGGCACTCCACCTGTCAAAACAGGAAAATCTAATTTTTCACCATCGGTAAATGAATCCTTTACCCGGCCCATAAAATCAAGACCGCTTTCTTCTACAAAATCATTTATATTTGCTTCTAGCGGAATGTCTAAAAGATAAATACCTTCGGCAAGAGTTTCTTTTATATGGCTGCTGATTTTTGGATTTTTTTCTACAATGCCAATATTCTTTTTTGCAACCTTAAGCACATAACCCTTGTAAAGCATCGCCGAGCTGTAGGCTTCGTACCATTCACTAATAGAAATTTTCAGGTTCTGAGGTAAATCATAGTCAGTATATTTTTGAAGTTCCCCACAGATTTTTTCAACATTCCAGCCCTTGTCAAAAGCAAGCGAAACAGAATGCCGCGTTATTTCATATTCTGTAACTACACCATAACTTTTAATTTCAAGAAAATCTGTGAGTGGCAAGAGTTCCTTTAAAGAAAGCCCTGGCATTATGCTCACAGTAAAGGTTGAGTCAATGTTGATGCTTTTTGTGCTAGAGTTTGTCGCTTCAAAAATCTTATTGCAGGCAAACACAACATTTCCATTTTTATCTTTTCCCGATTTTTGCAAAAGTCCAAGTTCAACTGCTGAATCAAGCATGCGTTCTACAAGGGAGCCTGCCTGCTCAGGTAAAATTTCAGTTTCATTTCTGGCTGCCTCAAGCATACGGCTGAATCGCGATTTTGAAGAAGTTTTTACACTTTCTGATTTTCTGTTACCAACAAGGAATCCAATGCGCACCAGATTTGCAAGAGTATAACTATCGCTTCCAACAGAGCTTAATGTATCGAGCAAAAGCTGAGCTTCTTTTTTAAGGCCTTCACGACTGAATCTTGAACACGACGCAGCACAAAGAAGCGCATACTGCTTTTGTGGTTCAAGCGCTGCAAAAAGTTCAAAACGTTTTTTATCAATTTCGTAAGTTTTTTCCCCTTCGCGAACAAGATTCAAATTAATAAATGCAATAAGAACAAGTTGTACTGCCTTTTCGTGCCCTGGAAAAACCGACTTTATTTTTGCAAGAGAATTCTTTTTAACTTCGCCGTCCATTTTGCAGGCACAGCCCTTTGAGTTTATAAAAGAAATAAAAGCCGCCAGAAAATCAGGCGAAATTATAAAGACATCATCAATTGATTTTTGAGCAGTTTGTGCCGGGCGCACAATATTTGAAAGACTTATATATTTTGAAAGCCTGTCGCAAATAAAAGGATTTATTTTAAGAAACTTCTTAGTTCCATACTCGTCTGATTTTTCGTAAACAAGCAGGCGTGCCATAAGGTTTGAAAGCTCTGCAAAAAGCTCGGCCATTGTATACTGGCCTGCAAAAAACTGAACAAGAGTTTCCTGTGTTGCATTTGGAATAAACCAGAGAGCTGTAAGAACTTCAATATCAAAATCATCAAGCAGGCAAATTATATTCTGTGCATTTGTTTCATTTTTTACAAAGCCCGCAAGCTGTTGAATAAGTCGCTGCTTGTTGTAAGGAGTTTCAACCTCGCCAAGATAAAGGCGCACAATTTCAAAAAACTTGCTGTCCGAAAGAGAAGAAATGCTTTGTTCCCAGGCTGCTGCATCTGCAGCCATACCAAATTCCTGTGGCATTACAATTCTTCTCCTTGTGCGTAACGAACAATTCTATAAGAGTACCCCTGCTCTGCAAGGAATTTCTGTCGGTTTGAACTGAACTCTTCTTCTACAGTGTTTCTGGTGATAAGTGTAAAAAAGCGGCTGGTCCTTTCTTTTGGACGCAATATTCTTCCAAGGCGCTGTGCTTCTTCCTGGCGGCTTCCAAAGGTTCCGCTCACCTGAATTGCAAGAGAAGCATCGGGAAGGTCTATTGCAAAGTTAGCAACTTTAGAAACAACAAGCACACGGATATTTCCTTTGCGGAATTCTCCGTAAATTCTATCGCGCTCGGCAGTTGGAGTTTTGCCTGTGATAATCGGTGCGTTTAGTTCTTTTGCAATCTGTGCCAGCTGCTCAAGATACTGCCCAATTACCAGAATTTTATCTTCGCTGTATTTATTAATTATCTGACTAACGAGCGGTAGTTTATCGGGATTCTGACTTGCAATCTTATGCTTTTCGCGTGCCCCTGCTACTGCATAATCAATTTCTTTATAGTCCGGTAAATCTATACGAACTTCAATACATTCTGCACTTGCAATCCATTTGTCTCGTTCAAGCTCCTTCCACGGAACATCATAACGCTTTGGTCCAACAAGACTGAACACATAACCTTCACAGCCATCTTCGCGCACAAGAGTTGCAGTAAGACCAACACGACGCACTGCCTGAAGCTCTGCAACAACACGGAACACAGGAGCCGGCAGCATGTGAACTTCGTCATATATAATGAGCCCCCAAGGCCTCTCATGGAAAATTGAAAAATGCGGAAACGGCCCTTCCTTGTCCGGCCGCCAGGTGAGCACCTGATAAGTTGCAATTGTTACAGGCTTTATATCTTTGCTTTCGCCGGTATATTCTGCAATATCGTCTTTTGTAAGATTTGTTTTATCGAGCAGTTCATCTATCCACTGGTGAACGGCACTTATGTTTGTTGTAATTATGAGTGTACTTGTTTTGAGCATGTCCATAATCTGCATGCCAACAATTGTTTTGCCAGAACCGCAAGGAAGAACAATTGTTCCAAAACCGGTTCCTGGCCCCTTATCACCAACAAGTGCCTTAGCAGCCGCAGTTTGATAATCGCGGATTACAAGAGATTCACCCCCGGCAGTTTTTTCACGCAAATTAAAATCCAGCGGTTCACCGTCTGTAAGTGTAACTTCATCTTTAACCGGCCACCCTGCCTCTAAAAGCATCTGCTTTATACTGCCCCGGTCAGTGAGTTTGATGGTATAGGAATTACCCTCGCCCGCCCCAAGCAGCTTCTTCACCGCAGTATTGGCACCAATTTCTTTATAAATTGCTTCTGTCTGAGCAACTAAAACAAGTGTCTCAGGGTCTTGGGCAGGCAGCAACCTTATCTTTCCAAAGCGACTGCACACTTCCTTAATCCAAGCCACAACAGCCTGCGGTGCATCGTATCTTGCAAACCGCTCCAGAACATCAACAGCATCCTGCGCACTAAAACCCGCACTAGCCGCATTCCAAAGCGAAAGAGGAGTTAATTTATATGTATGAAGATGCTCCGGCGACTTTTCCAGCTCCGCAAACGGAATAAGCGCATTCCTGCACTCTTCCGCCAACGGTGCATGCACATCCAGTAAAAGAGAACGGTCACCTTGAACAATCAACGGATTTTCGGTGTTCATAGTAAAGTACTATTATATCAGAAATCCAAAGTTTTTTGTTATGATTTATTATTTTTTTTTCTTTTTTTATGAAAAAATTAACCTTTCATCCAAAAAGAAATCTTCAATACTTATTATCTTTAGTTTTGTAATATTTTTATGTCTTGGATTAATCAAATAATTTGATTCTTCTTTTATAATTGCGGACGGAACTTTTAAAATAAATCCATCGGTTTTAATCCATTGTGAAACAACATCCTGAAGTTCAGAATGCACCGTAAATTTTTCCCATCCAGAAGGAAGTTTTGTAATTTTTGTTATATCATCAATTTTTGCTTTTTCAGGGATTTCTAAAGTTAATATGGAAAGGTCTGATATACCCGATAATTTTTGCAAATGGACAAGCAATTCAAGCGCAGCAAGAGAACGACTTTCGGCAGTATATAACACCGGGACTCCTCTGTGATTCCACCTTCCGCCAAAAAGACGTGCGCCTTCCCCTGACAAATCATTTATAAATGCTTTTTGGGCTATACGAAAAACCTGCATTTAAGAATATACTCCATATTGTATTCTGCCTAAACAATCTAAAACCATTTGGGTACCATAATTCGAAGAAATAAGATTTGCGGGAATTGCACCATCAAGAGAAATATTAGGAGATTCAAGCCATTCTTTAAAACTTTCTAAAGAATTAAAAACTTCCGTCCCTTTTGCAAAAACCTGAGCTATTTGAAGAATCTTTTCAGAAATCTCGGAAGATAATTTATCATTTTCTGTTTTTCTCTGTAAAGTTCTTATATTTATATTTGCAAGTGTAGTTATATATGATATAGGAAGATTCGTATTTTTTGACAAATTTATTATTGCCTTCTTTGTAATACCTGATTGAGAACATCTATAATAATCCATTGGTGAATAAAAACTTGATTTTTTCTGACCCAATAAAACTGCTACCTGCATATAATACCTCTTATTAAAAATATACCGTCAAATGTCGTGATTGTCAACGCAATTTGTCGCTTTGCTAAACAAATAATTATATGTGTCATTATTTTTATTTATCTGCTATTTTCCGAATATTCTCTTCTGTAAAAATATTATCATAATCTTTAAACACAAGAAAATCTCTTATACAAAAAACTATACAATATAAAGACCCGGCAAATCCTGCCAGGAAAAATACCGGACCAACATAAGGAACTTTAGACAGTAACAAAAAAACAAGGAGAGAAAGGATTGTACCAAATAAAAAACAAATTGCTGATTTTTTCCATTCGGCTCTTGGCTTTATTTGGAGTTTTTGCCCTTCAAGATCAATTTCTTTTGCATGATAAATTGTACTAAGAAGAAATCCATAATAATTCATAATATTTCTCCTGCTTATACTTATAAAACAAAAAGACCAGATACTCAAGTATCCGGTCTTTCTGTTATTTGGATTGCCGCGCTTCGCTCGCAATGACGAAGCGGTTAGTCCTAGTCACTATCCTCGTGCTCAAAAGAAGTTTCTTCGGCAACGTTCTGTGCTTCGGCTTCTTCTTCGAGGCGGCGGCGTTCAAGAATTTCGTTCATCTGAACATCAAGGTCTGTTGCGCTTTCGTCAAAGAGCTTGATATCCTTGTAGTTCTTGATACCTGTACCGGCAGGAATCATATGACCAATTGCAACGTTCTCTTTAATACCATGCAAACCGTCTGTTGCACCAGAAATTGCGGCATTTGTAAGAACGCGGGTTGTTTCCTGGAAGGATGCAGCAGAAATGAATGAGTCAACATTCAACGAAGCCTTTGTAATACCCTGGAACATTGGGCGGCCAATTGCCGGCTGTCCACCTTCTGCTATTACGCGGTTGTTTTCTTCGTGGAACTTGTACTTATCAACCTGCTGACCAAAGATAAAGCGTGTATCACCTACGGCAACAATTTCTACCTTGCGGAGCATCTGTCGTACAATAATACCAATATGCTTATCATTAATATCTACACCCTGTGC
>JAFZXA010000090.1 GCA_017617115.1 Treponema sp. | reverse complement strand
GATCTGCTTGAACTGAAAAGAAATGTGGACATTCTGCAGGAAAAACTCCTGAAGATGTCCGTCAAAGCTAAATAATTTCGGTTAGAATTCTAACATGATTTACGGTTAGATTTCGGTTAGATTTTTACGTGATTTAATACGAGCCCCATAAAGTTAATCGTTTTACTAAAATTATATTTTGTGGTATACTAGTGTAATGAAAAAAAACTTACGCATACTGATTCTTTTTGGATTAGTAGTAAATATGACATGTTCGTGTCATATTAAAGAAAAAAAGGAGCTTAAGATGGCAGAAGAAAAAGCTGCAAAAATTGAACAGGCAAGAGAAGAAGCGCTCAAACGCTTTACACCTATGCAAAAGCTTATGGCCGAAAAGGCTGCAAAGCTTCCTGCAGAAAATAATCCGGTTGTGCTTCATAAGTTTAATGCAGATCCGGCTGTTCTTGTTTATGATGATACAGTTTATATTTATTGTACAAATGATATGCAGCAGGCAGAGTTTACTTTGGGAAAAGCAGACAATGGTTATGATAAAATTAATACGCTTAATGTTTTCAGCTCAAAAGATTTAGTAAACTGGACTGACTGTGGAATTATAAAAGTTGGCGGTTCTTCAGGAGCTGCAAAATGGGCACACAATTCCTGGGCTCCTGCAATTGCTACAAAAAAAATCAACGGTAAAGATAAGTTCTTCCTTTATTTTGCCGACAGTGCAAACGGCATTGGAGTTTTGCAGGCAGACTCTCCGGTTGGTCCTTTTGTTGACCCGATTGGTAAAGCACTTGTTTCACGAGGAATGACAAATATTGACGGTGTTTACTGGCTTTTTGACCCTGCTGTTTTAGTTGATGATGATGGCACCGGCTACATTTATTTTGGCGGCGGACACCAGGCAGAATTTATTCATCCAAAATCTGCGCGCTGTGCAAAGCTTGGTGATGATATGATTAGCCTTGCATGCGACCCAATTCAGATAGATGCTCCGTTCCTTTTTGAAGATTCTGGAATTAATAAATTCGGCGACACCTACTACTACTCTTACTGTACAAACTGGCAGAGCCGCGACGGAGTTCAGGCAGACCCTATGCTCCCGATTGCCGTTATTGCCTATATGACTTCTAAAAATCCGCTTGGACCTTTTGAGTTCGCAGGCTATACACTTGAAAATCCTGGAACAATGTATGGTGCCTGGGGAAACAACCATCACTGGATTTTTACTTTCCGCGGCAAAAACTATATTGCTTACCATGCGCAGTATGTTGAAAAAACTCTAGGTCTTGAAAAAGGCGGATACCGCAGTCTTATTATTTCTGATTTTAAGATTAATGACGATGGCAGCTGGTCGATTCAAAAGGGTACAAAAGAAGGTGTTGCACAAAGCGGAAGTTTTAATCCGTTTACAACTGTGCCTGCTGCAACAATGTGTTCTTCGCGCAATATGATTGTTTCTGCCCGCCAGACTCTTTATGCACTTAAAGATGGTGCTTATGTTTGTATTAAGGGTGTGGATTTTGCAAAGGGCCCTTCGACAGGCTCAGGGACCGTTGGGACCGCAAAGGTTGTGCTTAATGTTGCAGAAGGCCACAAGGGTGGAACTGTAGAATTCCGTGCAGGTAATTTTGCAAATGGCGAACTGCTTGCAAAAGTTGAGGTTGGAGAAGAAACAACAGCCAGTGCAGAATTTACAATGCCTGCAGAAAAAGTTGCAGACCTTTATATTGTACTCAGCGGGGATGTTGAATTAGTCAGCTGGAAGATTGAATAGATTATCTTCCCGTATCCCTTATCTGACCTTCCACATAATCCGTGTCGAGCGTACGCAAAAGAGAGGCATCCGGCAACTCATATTTAGAATAAACAACGCACGGGTGTCCGTCGCAGACCCAGTTGAGTTTTGTTCCAGTTTCAGGATTAATCAGTGCAAACTCACCAGGTTTTGCAGTTACGCTAACAAAATCGGGAGAAACAAATTCAATTTCGCCATCAGCCTGGATCATGTTGAGTGGGGTGCACGAATACATATGCCAGCCATTCATTTTTTCAAAAGGAACAACGCGGCGGTCTGTGTGAATTTCTAAATCTTTAAGGCGGGCTTCGCGTGCAGAAGGGTGCATTGCTTCAAGCTCATCAGAAAACTTTTTGTAGTTAGCCTGTCCCAACTCGTAAATCTTTTCAAACTCATCACCTGTAATTTCCTGATGCATTTGTGCTGCAAGCTGGTACTTGCTGTCGCTGGCTCCAATTGTAGTTGCATCGGCTTCGGTCTTGTTGTAGTAAAAGCCTGTTGTGCTTTCGCGGTGACTTACATTTTCAAGCTCATCAATAAAGGGCTGTGCATCTTCGGCAGAAATCTTTCCTTCAAGAGCATCAAGTGCCTTGCGGTAGGCGCGTGTTACCATTGCAACATAGTAAACACTTTTCATGCGGCCTTCAATTTTAAGAGAGTCTACTCCGGCTGCCTTAAAATCGGCAAGGTGTTCAATCATCCTAAGGTCTTTGGAAGAAAGAACCGCTGTAAAATCTTCGCCTTCAAAAATCGGAAACTTTTCGCCGGGGCGCTGTTCTTCTTCAATTGTTAAAAGTCCACTCTGGGCAAGAGCTTTTGCCTGTTCTGGGGTAGCGTTTCCGTCGACTTTAAAATTCCATCGGCAGGTGTGGCTGCAAAATCCGCTTTGGGCAGAACGTCCTGTAAGATATGCACTCATCAAACAGCGGCCGGCATAAGCAATACACATTGCACCATGGCAGAATGCTTCAAGCTCCATATCGGGAACAGTGTTTTTTATTCGTTTAATCTGGTCCAAGGAAATTTCGCGACCCAGAACAATTCGTGAAAAACCAAGTTGTTTGTACAGTTTTACTGCTTCAGAATTTACACAACTTGACTGAGTGCTAAGATGCAGTTGGACGCCCGGGAACTCCTTTTGAAGCAGCGGAACAATTCCAATATCCTGAACAATAAAAGCATCAATAGGGTAGAGCTTAAAATAATCAAGGTTCTGCTTTAAGGAGTCAATTTCGTCGTCGTGAAAAGAAATGTTCAGCGCACAATGAAGGCGGCGGCCCGGGAACTGCTTTTTTAATTCAACAACCTTTTTCCATTCGTCATCATAAAAATTATCGGCCTTAACACGAAGTGAAAATTTCTTAAGACCAATGTAAGCGGCATCGGCACCGTAGGCATAAGCGTAATATAATTTTTCAACATTTCCTGCCGGAGAAAGAAGTTCCATGTGTTAGGCCTCCGAATGAAGGCTGTGTTCAAGCTTTGGCTTATTTTCTATTTCTACCGATTCTGCACCTGCCAGATCCTGTGTAACAATTTTTCCAACCTTATCAAGTGCAAGGTGAGATTCATGCAAATATTCGTCGGCCATCTGGAACATAAACATCATGCCTTTCCAGATATCAAGCTCGCATTTGTTTCCGTTTTCTTTAAGACGTGCTGCAAATTCTTTTGCATCATCAAGCAGAACTTCCTTTGAACCCATTTGAATAAAGGTTGGTGGAAATCCCTTGAGCTGTTCATCATCGGCAAGCAGCGGAGATACAGAAGAAATTTTTGTGTTTTCGGTATAAGTATAATCGGTAACGCTCTTTTTAAAAACATCAAGAGTCAAAACATCATCGCTGATTTTTTTAGAAGACATGATTTTTGAAGAAGGCGACAAATCAAGCCATGGACTAAAAAGCACAACATGACTGATGCAGGTTTTATAGCGCTCCCTAAGATTATATAAAAGTGCACAGGCAATTGTTGCTCCGGAACCATCGGCTGCAATAATAATTTCGGGCATTTTTGGAGTAGTGCCTTTTTCGGTGTTCAGCGAAGCCTGAATCTGTTCTTCGGTAAAAAGAGAACGGAACACAGCCTGAATATCTTCAATTGCTGCAGGACAAGGATAAGCCGGAGAAAGGCGGAACTCTGGAATTACAACGCGGCAGTAGCATTTTGTTGCAAGAGAAGAGCAGAAGGCACGGTAGGTTTTTCGTGAGCCTCCGCTAAAGCAGCCGCCGTGAACATAAATCATAACGCGGTTTGAAGAATACATTTCGGGCGAAAGAATGTCGCAGTCAATGTTTCCGTATTTGTATTCCGAAAGTTCAACCTTGTTTGGCAGAAAAACAGTGGAGTAAGCTTCTTCCATTTTTTGTCTGAATGAGTCAAGATTTGATTTTGAATTGTAAGTAAGAAGCTTTAACTTTTTTATTGCCGCTTTTCTGTCATTTTGGATTTCCATACAATAATATTATAGCAAATAAGATAGAATTTTGCTATAATCAATAAACTCGTCATTGTGAATGACGCTGGAGGATGTATGCCAATAAAGATTCAGTCTGATTTACCAGCATGTAAAATTCTCGAAAAAGAAAATATCTTTGTTATGACCGAAAAGCGTGCAGATACACAGGATATCCGTCCGCTTAAAATTGCAATTGTGAATCTTATGCCTACAAAAGTTGAAACCGAAACTCAGCTTTTGCGATTGCTTGGAAACACACCTCTTCAAATTGAAATCTCACTCGTCCGCATGGAAAATCATGTTAGTAAAAATACCGACGAAGATTATCTTGAAAAATTCTATATTTCTTCAAACGAACTTTATACACAGAAATTCGACGGCATGATTATTACAGGTGCTCCGGTTGAACAGCTTGCTTTTGAATCTGTTGATTACTGGAAGGACCTTTGTAAAATAATGGACTATGCCCGCGAAAATGTTTTTTCAACCTTGTATCTTTGCTGGGGTGCTTTTGCAGGACTTTATCATCATTACGGAATAAAAAAATATCTTCTTGACCGCAAAATGTCAGGCATTTTTATGAACGAGCGCTGCACCGAAGGAGACCCGCTTCTTCGTGGTTTTGACGACACCTTCCCAATTCCTCAGAGCCGCCACACAACACTTCATAAAGAAGATGTAGAAAAATGCCGCGAGCTTGTGATTCTTGCCGAAAGTGCCGAAGCCGGAGTAACAATTATTAAATCAAAAGATAACCGCGAAATTTTTATGACAGGTCATCTTGAATATGATACAATGACTTTAGCAAACGAATTCTACCGCGACACAGATAAGGGCATGAAGGTTCCGCTTCCAAAAAATTATTTTCCTACAAATAATGTGAACCGCATGCCAACCAGTTACTGGCGTGCCACAGCACACTTGTTCTACTCAAACTGGCTCAACTATTATGTATATCAGGCAACTCCGTTTAACTTTGTTTAAAAAAGCACAAGAGGCGTTATGACCAAAACTGTTGTATTACAAAAATGTGCACAATATAATTTTGATGATGTTTTCAGCTGCATAAAAAAAATGATGGAACTCTTGCCTCCGCCTGATGTTAAGGGAAAGGTAGTTCTTCTTAAACCGAATATTCTTTATCCAAAAAAGCCTGAGCTTGCAGTCAGTACACACCCTGTTGTTGTAGGTGCTGCAGTTAAAGCCTTTTTAGAACGTGGTGCCGAAAAGGTTTTAGTAGGGGAATCTCCTGCAATGGCAAATTCAACTACTGCTGCAAAGCTCACCGGAATGTATGACCAGGTTGTTTAT
>JAFZXA010000089.1 GCA_017617115.1 Treponema sp. | reverse complement strand
GATCTGCTTGAACTGAAAAGAAATGTGGACATTCTGCAGGAAAAACTCCTGAAGATGTCCGTCAAAGCTAAATAATTTCGGTTAGAATTCTAACATGATTTACGGTTAGATTTCGGTTAGATTTTTACGTGATTTAATACGGAATTTGTCACGCGTATAATTATTCCCAAAAAGTTTGCATGGTTTACCGAAAATCATTCATGTTGTATTTTTTTTAGAATAAAAATTGCAATAATCATTTATATCCCTTATAATTAAATTATAAAGATTAAGTAAAAAAAGGTTGTTAAATGTCAGAACTCAGAACTCAGAACTCAGAACTCAGAACTCAGAACTCAGAACTCAGAACTCAGAACTCAGATAGAAGATACTTTCAATTTTTTTGTTAAATTTATAGACAGATTTTTACACTGCTTGGTGTGATAGTCTGCCTTTTTTTGTTTTAAATATGAAAAAACTGGAGGATTTATGAAAAAGTTTATTGAAACATTACTGGTTGTTGCCGGTATTTGTCTGTTATTTGGATGTACAGGTTCTGCTACACCTGGATCGGAGTCAGAAGCTACTAGTTCTACAACACCTGGTTCGAATTCTGGAACTACAGAACCAGTTTCGCCAAAGGTAAAAGTTACTTCTATTTTAATTACGAGTGAATCAAATGTTGTAGAAATTGAAGAAGGTTCAACTTTGCAGCTTACTGCAACAGTCGCACCAGAAAATGCAAGCAACAAACAGATTGAATGGCTTAGTTCTAATACAGACTGTGCGATAGTAGATGCAGGCGGTCTTGTTTCCGCTATAAAAGCAGCAGACTCCGTTGCGATTACTGCAAAGGCAAAAGACGGTAGCAATGTAACGGGAACTTTTACATTAAAAATAAAAGCGGCCGTACTTCCTGCCAATTCAATCCTTAACGGTCTTATGATAACAGATAACTATAATCATACAATCACACCAACAGATTATTTGACACTGCCTAACAATAGAAAAGGATATACTACTAAATCTGTTCTTACGATTAAAAACAATGGAGAAAAATCACTAACTTTTGTAAGTTCAAGTATAACAAATATAAATGCTTTTCACACCGATGGAAATTGTTCTCTTGTAAATAATGGAACAAACACAACGTTCCTTTATAGGGATTTGGAAAATATAGAGTTTGGTCCAGGTGCTGAATTAAATCTGACTCTTGCCTCTTATACAAGTACACTTGGAGTAAACATCGGGAAAATTTCTTTTGTCGTAAATGATGGAGCAGAAACAACAGAAACTTTGGATATTAATCTCAAAATCCTTACAACCGATACCTACAGGCCTTTATTAAAGCTTACTCCAGAAACAGAAGGGACAGTGTATGTTGATAAAACTAATAAGGGCACCTTTAATTTTACATTGGAAAATACCGCTGCTTATCTGCCTTTAAATGTAAGTGCGGAGGTAAACTTATATAAAACAATTCCTTATTACACAGGTTCAAGTTATCCAATCGATCAAATATGTCAAAAAATTCAAAAAATAACAGAAGTTCAATATCCAACAGAATCTCTGGAATTCTTACATCCGGCAGATACATATAATTTTAACCTTTCCACTTCTAACACAGAAGAAGGTGGTTTTATTTTTGAAGTTATCTTTACATATGATTATGAAGATTATTCCGGTTCTTTAACTGAATCTTATAAGCAGACTCCGATTTATTATACTTTTTATACAGAACCCGAAAAGGAACCTGAGCTTGTCCAAGAAACATTTTACTACACTCCTTTAGGAGTATATGGTGGTAAAGCGTACTTTTATTCAAATGTAGATACTTCAAGTGCAATTTGCATCTTGAACGAAGATAATACATTTACGGAACTGGATGCTAGTCATGGTAACAACTGGCTTAGGGCTGGAGATGAATTATATTTTAATCAGAGAATATTATATAATGATACAGAGCAATGGCTTTATAAACTTGGTAGTAACGGACTTGAAAAACTTACCTCATCTACAACAGGTATAGATTTTTCTAAGGCAGTAAAATGTGGAGACGTAATTTATTATGCCGATGACCGGGTGTTGCATGGCAGCGGTTCTTTGAAACTTCATAAAATTGATTTAAATACAAATCAAATTTCTCAGGTCCAAACAAATGATAAGGGTGATTCAAGCGTTTATAATATCATATGTGCTGATTCAAATTATCTATATTATGACTTTTCTTATGAGATTTATGCTTTAAAACTCTCAGACGAAAGTTATCAGAAAGTTTCTGATAGTGAAGGTGTAAGACCGTTTGTTTATAAAGATAAAGCATATATAAAACTGCGAGATAAAGGTAAGTATTACATTATAAACGGTACAAAAACTCCAGAACTTGTAGAAAATGAATTAACAGCCCTTTTGCTTGAAAAATATGACTACACTGAATTTGAATATTATACAGTCGGAGATTCTATTGTTTTTTATAACCCTTACTGGTGTGTAATATATGATGGAACAACAGTAAAGTCATACGAATGCAACTATGTTTTTAGAGACGGAGATTCGATTTATTGGATTAAACAAAACAATTCTTATGACAATAATGGATACACCGGAGAGCTTTCATATTTTGATGGCTCAACTGTAAAAGAATTGAACAACAATTTGCTATATATGAAAAACAATTCAGATCAGGAATTTGTAATACATCAGGCATCAGGTAATAAAAAAATGTATTACATTGGTTACAACGGCTCACTTATAAGTTTTGATTTTACAACTCAGAAAACAAGAGCGGTATATTTTACGAATAGTAAAAATGTTACAGGCTCAGGTGATCCATTTAATGATAAATGCAAACCATATATAAGTTATGGGGATGGTCTTTCTTATAACGGAAATTTTTATTTTACAAGCGAACGTTCACTTTATTCTTACAGGGAGTAAAAAAAGAGTTGTGAACTAACTTTTAAAACGGCTTTTATCTTCATGGAAGCCGTTTTTTATCCCTCAAACCAATTCTCAATCATAAGATTAGACACTTTTGTAATGGTTTCAAAATCCTGGGTGTTGCGGGTAACAAGGATGAGGTTGTTGGCAATTGCGGTGGCGGCTATGAGAAGATCGAATTGCGGGGCGGGGGAGCCGGTTTCATTAAGCTTTTGGGCAAGGTCGGAATATATGCTTGCACAGCTTGCATCAAAAGGAATGATTTCGTACATCTTCTGAACGTTTTGGACAAGGTAGTCAAAAAGGCCGGTTTTTCTTTTGCCGTCGGGCAGTTGTTTTACACCGGTTAAGGTTTCGGCCCAGACAATAGAGCTTATGCCTGAATATTCAAGGTTTTCGGCGAGTTTTTGGATTACTTTATCCGAGGCTTGAGCTTTTGTTGGTTCCGAAATGATGTTTGTATCAAGCAGGTATATTAACTGACTCATAAGCCAAAATCCTCTGCATGGCGCACATCGTTTTCAATCTGCCTGTTGCGTTCAAAAATGCCTGCCGCTTCTGAATCGGACAAGAGCCACTCTGCATTTCTTTCTCTCCAGCTTTGTACAGAATCAAGAAAACGCTTTTTTTTACTTAAGATTTCATTCTGTTCAACACCATTTAAAAGGGCAACCATTTTTCCATGACGGGTAATTTGAATCTGTTCGCCCTTTTCTGCCAGATGAAGAAAATAAGGAAGTTTGTTTTTTGCTTCTCCAACCGAAACTTGTCGCATGTTCTTACGCCCCTTGTTAATTGGCTAAAAATATTGAAATTAGCTAAATAGTAAGATATAATCAGTACAATGTCAATAAAGCATTTTGATAATCAACAAATCTGTGTTATAATTTGGTTAGTTTGTATGGAGGCAAAAATGAATCTTTATACAGAAAAACAGAAAACGCAGGATTTTGAATATTTTAAAGATATAAATAAAGATTTTTTCTCAAAGAATGGTCATAAATTTCTTGCTATTAAGAATCGTTCTGTTGTTGATAATGCCGACTCAGTACAAGATTTAATCAAACAAATGGATGCCAGGTCAATTGCAGTTGGGACTTATCTTATTCAGGAATGTACGGGGGATGATTCTGCCTATACAACAACTGTAATGAGACTTATTACAAAAGGACAGAAGAATGGCTGAATATAGAGCATTTACTTTAAGGTCTGAAGGTCGTTTAAATAAACTTCCCACAAATGCTCTGATTTTATCGGATGTACGAGATAATTCTGTTCCGTATACGCCTAAGATGTGGTCTGCAATTTGGGATACAGGTGCGACCAAATCTTGTATAACAAAACGTATTGCAGATGATTTAAAACTTATTCCTGTGGGAAGAACCACAATTGGTACAGCTAATGGTCTGACTGTTGCTGATACCTATTTTGTAAATGTTGGTCTTCCAAATGGAATTGTTGTACCAAATGTTCTTGTTTCCTGCGCGGATTTGGGAAAAGATATTGATGTGCTCGTAGGAATGGATATTATAACATTAGGTGATTTTTCTATCACAAATCTTAATGGCAGGACAGTTTTTAGTTTTAGAATTCCATCTGTGAAAGAAGTAGATTTTATTACTGAGTATAATCAGGAGCATGGGATAAAGTAGTAACTATGAACCAAAGTTTATCACCACAACAACTTGACACCCACAACACCGCAACCATAATGTTCAGAACAGAACAGAACAGAATAAATAAAAATATATTCTCTAATTTTGGATCTAAGGCTGCGCGGTCGATTTTGAATAAAAATCGGGCGTGCAGCCTTTAAATTTTTATAAAATCATTCGGAGGAAATTTAGAATGAAAAGATTTGCAAGAATTGCGGCACTGCTTTTTGCAGCTGCAATTATATTGGGACTGTCAGGCTGTAAAAAAGAGCCTGAAATTGCTTACTATACAGTAAGCTTTGATACCGACGGTGCCGGCGACATTGCAAGCCAGAAGGTAGCAGAAGGCAAAGTAGCTGCAAAGCCGGACGACCCTGCCAAAACAGGCTACACCTTTGGTGGCTGGTACAACGGTGAAACTGCGTTTGATTTTGCAACTGCAATTACTGCCGATACAAACCTTAAGGCTAAGTGGGAACTTATAAAATCATCAGTTACTGTTTCTGATACTACAACAGGTGGAACAATTTCTGTGGATAAAGCTGAGAATGTCGCTTATGGTGAAACTGTAACAATTACACCGGGTTCTACTGCATTACTAAAAAGTATTACAGTAAAAGATGCTGAAGGTAAATCTATAACTGTTACAAACAATACATTCGTAATGCCAGATTCAAATGTTACTATTTTTGCAGAGTTCTGGTTTGGAACAAAAGCCTCAACTGCTTCTAAAGAAATTGGTGATATTATCTTTACTGACGGAACTTCAACTCCATATGATGATTTTAAAGATTTCCCACAAGAGGTAATTGATGGGAAGAAAGAATATGTTGTTGCGGTTATTTTCTATAAGGGTTCAGGTTTGAATGATAGTGGTACAAATGATCGTATTCTTGGAGTAGGTTTTAAAAAAGAAGTTCGCGCATGGTGTATAGCTACTGCTCAGGCTTATAACACAAGTATTACTTCAATACAATCTTCTAATTCAATTGCTACTAATGGCATAACTGTATCAGGTAACTATAATGGAAGTGATCATTTTGAAAAGATTTCAACATTTTTACAAAATGCAGAAGGCAAAACAGATGATACAGATGATGCAGAAAAGTATCCAGCTTTTTATTTTGCAAAAAATTATAAGAGTTTTGCAACAAATATTGAAGGTTGCCAATTTGCAGAAGGATGGTATCTTCCAAGTTTGGCAGAACTTTACGAGATAACAAGAAGGTTAAGCATGGTAGATTCTATTAATACTTTGTTAGGAAACGATATTTTTGAAAGTAATGCTTTCTGGTCATCAACACAAAGTTCATCTAGTAGTAATAATGATAATAAAAAGGCTGCTGGGTTAAATTTTAACAGTACTCTTGCGAGCATAACAATGTTTGATATAAAAATGGATTATACATGGGGAAATGCGCTCGCCATCCACGAATTCTAATCCTGCGTGAGGGATTGTAGCACCTTTAGTCCTGCTTTAGCAGGATGAGCCGCGGTAGACGGCGAAGTGCGAAAAGCCCGACCCGGCGGTGGCTTGTCCACCGACGGGGCACGCCCAACTCTTGCATTTTTTCCCATAATAAAGTATTTTTATAGGCGGTAGGGGTATTATTTTTAAACGGAGTTTTTAAATGGGTTTAAAAAAGTCTTTTTCTAAGGATAAGACAAAATGTACAGTGACATTTACAGTATCACCGGAAGCAGCTCAGGGTGCTAAGCAGATTAATATTGCCGGGGATTTTAACAGCTGGAGCAGTACTACCACACCAATGACTATGGGAAAAGACGGTTCTTTTTCTGTAAAGCTTGAACTTGACGTAAACCGTGAATACCAGTTCCGCTACCTTCTTGACAATTCACGCTGGGAAAATGACTGGAATGCAGACAAATACGTTCCGGCTCCATATTCCAATGCGGACAATTCTGTTGTCGAGACTTATTTGAAATAATAACAATGTGTCATCCCGAACTTGGTTCGGGATCTCTCCTAATACAAGATTCTGAAACAAGTTCAGAATGACGGTATCTTTTATTTCAGAATGACGAAATCTTTAAAAAACTTATAATTTCATCCAATGTCAACAACTTAACAAAAGGAACAGTTTGTACGGTTTGTGAGCCGTCCGGATTTTTTAATGTTATTCTGAACTTACTGGATTTCATTTCTTCGGCTATATCTTCGCCATAAAAGGCTTCTATAACTTCCAGATATTCTTCCTGACTCATTTTTTCATCATTAAAGATTGGTGCAAGCAGCATATCTAAAAACTGAACTGTCTGACTGTCGGCAGAATTGTAAAACTTAACAAGGGTTTGCGGCGAAAGCTGTGCATTCAATTTTCCATTTTCTACACTGATTACGCCTGAGGTAAACATGGCAGATTTTCCTTTTTTATCGGTCATGCTTACAGTAAGGTCTGTGCCTTTTTTTGAAACAGCCTTTACTTTTGAAAATCCGTGGGAACCCATTTCGTATTCAATTTCTTTTGTATCAAAAATCACAGAATCTGAAGCGCCCAACATGGCGGCAAAGGCATCTCCGGCTTCTCCTGAAAATACTACATCTACAGAGCCGTCTTTTTTGAGTTCGAGTGTAATTTCGGAGGTACAGCCTGCGCAAAAAACAAGCAGTGCGGTAACAGTAAATATCAGGCTGAGTGTTCTAAAAAAATGTCTTTTCAATTTCAATTCCTCTTATAAAATGCAGACAGGGGTACCGTAACTCTTACACCAGTGTACATTACAAGTCCTGCCGCAATTGATTCAACAAAAGGTAAGGCTGCTCCGTCCATCTGATTATAGACAGTGTAGTTAATATCCTGAACTGCCTGCAGAGCAACCTTACCAATGTTCCATTTAGGAGTTGAAAGCGAAAATCCGATTATTCCCGGAAAGATGGAACCCTTAATTTCTTTATCAGAATCTATAAGGATAACATCATTACAGGTAAAAACTGGACCTGCATATACCCGGATATAGTCATTCATCGAAAGGCTCAGAATTACCGGAATCTGGAAGGTGTCTAATCCGATATTGAACCTAAGGAAGAAGCCTGCCCCTGGGTTGAGGTTCCAGCCAGCGTAACTTACATGGAGTCCCGCATCAATTCCTCTGTATCTAAAAACAAACTGACGCGGAGAAAGTAACGACCAATCGAAATAAATTGAGCTGTCAAATAAAAGCTTGTCTTCAAAGGTCAGCGGCGTAGAAGCAGGGGAGTTGGAACTTTTGCCAGCCCCGGCTGTTTCATTTTCAAAACCTTCAGTCATTTGTGTTTCTTCAAGCTTGTCTGTGTTTTTACCGTCATCTTTTCCCGAAGGAAGAAACTGACCTGTAGAAACATAGCGGCCTTTCCAGTAATCCTGATTTAATGAAGAAACTATTACTCCTGTATTTGGTCCGTCGCTTATGGCACTGATAAACTGATTATTTCCAATATAAACACCAATGTGCGAAATTGTAGAAGAGCCTGTGGTTTTAAAAAACATCAGGTCGCCTATTTCGCGGTTTTCGTCGGGGATGATTCTGGCATTGTTGTAGATTGCTTTTGCGGTACGAGGAAGCTGCACCTTAATTGATTTGCTTGCAGAATAATAGATGAGTCCGGAACAATCAAATGCATCTGGTCCAACGGCTCCGTATTCGTAAGGGGCTCCAACATGTGTTTTTATTTCTTCTACAAATGCTTCGCGCAAAGTTTGAGCCTGCCCCGGAGTCATGCTGCTGCTCTGTGCACAAAGCTGAAAACAGGTTAGTGTAAAACACACAATGAGGAAAACATAAATCTTCAATGTAATTTTTCCAAGCTTCTTCATAACAAGTCCTATATAATTATAATCGATTTTTTCGCATTTTTGTTCAATTATTTTAAAAAAAATCGCATTAATATTAACACTATGGAAACTAAACTTGCAGTATTTGTAAATCAGATTGGATATTTACCCGAAAAAACTAAGTTTGCCTATGCAACAGGACTTGCCGGAAGTGAAGCGTTTGAAATTTCGTGTGGCGGGGAAGTTTGTTTTAGCGGGAATGTAAAATCGCCTGTTCAAGACCGTGTTGCAGGGGAACCTGTATGCCTTATTGATTTTTCTGATTTTAAACAGGACGGGGAATTTGTTCTGCGTGTAAAAGACTCTGGTGGCAAGGCTGCAGAAAGTGTTCCATTTAAAATTGGCGCACACCTTTACGATGATATTTTCTTTTCAACATTAAATTATTTTTATCTTTCGCGCTGTGGTGTTGAGCTTGATCAGGAGCATGGCTGGTATTGGGCACATCAGGCTTGTCATAATACGCCGGCCCTTGTTTATGGAACAAACAAAAAAATAGAAGTAAACGGAGGCTGGCACGATGCAGGAGACTATGGCCGCTACATTGTTGCCGGTTCCAAAGCAGTTATGGATTTGCTGCTTGCATATGAAGCTAACAGCGACGCGGCAATCCACTTCGATATATTAGCTGAAGTCCGCTTTGAACTTGAATGGATGTTAAAAATGCAGCGCATTGACGGCGGAGTTTATCACAAAGTTTCGTGCTATCATTTCTGCGGCTTTATAAATCCGGACGAAGAAAAAGATGAGCTTGTAGTTTCTCCGGTTTCTTCAACAGCAACGGCAGATTTTGCAGGCTGCTGTGCTTTTGCTTCAAGTTTTTTTGAAGACTCTGATCCCGATTTTGCTAAGACACTTTTGGAGGTCGCGTTCAAGGCACAAAAATATTTAGACACCCACGACGACGAGCTTTTTAAAAATCCTTCCGAAATTACAACCGGGGGTTATGGCGACTGGTCATCTTGTGACGAACGATATTTTGCGTATGCCGCACTTTTTTATAAAACAGGCGACAACTCTTATTTAGACAAGGCGCTTGCTCTTCGTCAACAGATTCTAGACCAGCCGGATGACCCGCAGTTCCCATGGAAGAACAAATGGTTTGAAGGCTTTGGCTGGGGCATGGTTGCCGGCTATGGAACAGAAATCTTTTTGCGTGCAAAAGACAAAATTATAGACAAACAAAAAGTTCAGCTGCTCCAGGACTCTATGCTCAAAAGTGCAGACCGGCTCCTTGAGCGTGTAAAAAATGCTTCGTTTGGCACAAGCATGGACAAGGTTCACTGGGGAAGCTGTGGCCATGTCTGCGACGATGCACACGCTCTTCTTGTGGCTTATGACATTACAGGGCGCACAGAATATTATGAGGCTGCAAAAAAACAGCTTGATTATGTTCTTGGCTGTAATCCGAATAATATTTGTTATGTTACAGGCTTTGGCACAAACACAGTAAAGTATCCTCATCACAGACCTTCCGGGGCAGTAAAAAAGACAATGCCTGGCATGCTTAGCGGAGGCCCGTGCGAAGGCTTACACGATGCCTGTGCAAAAGAAAAGCTTGGACCTTTAAATCTTCCGCCACTGCGCTGTTTTATAGACGATGTTGCCAGCTACAGCACCAACGAAATTGCCATCTACTGGAATTCCACCTTTGTTTATGTAGCGTCAAAGCTCAAAATGGTGTAAAATTATCCTTGTGGTCCCTGAGCCTGTCGAAGGGGCCTGAAAGGAGAAATGAATGTTAGAGTTAAAGAACGTAACAAAAGCCTACAACAAGGGCAGCGTAAAGGCTGTTGATTCACTTAGTATGACAGTTAACGACGGCGAGATTTTTGGATTTTTAGGACCAAACGGTGCCGGAAAAACAACCTCAATCAGAATGTTAACAGGCATTCTTCAGCCGGACGAAGGCGACCTTTTGCTCGACGGCATTTCAATAAAAGAACGTCCAATTGTTGCAAAAAGAACTTTTGCATTTGTGCCAGATAACCCTGAAACTTTTTCACGCCTTAAGGCAGTTGAATATCTTGATTTTATAAGCGATGTTTACAAGGTTCCCGAAGAAGAAAAAATGAACCGCATCAAAACCTACTGCGAAAAATTCGGCATGCTCGAAAATCTTGACAGCCGCATTGCTTCGTTCAGTCATGGTATGAAGCAGAAGCTCTTCCTTATTGCAAGCTTGATTACAGATCCTCACAACTGGATTTTGGATGAACCAATGGTTGGTCTTGACCCCGAAGCTGCTTTTACAATTAAGGAAATCATGCGCGAACGTGCCGCCAGCGGAAAAACAGTTTTCTTTTCTACCCACGTTATGGAAGTTGCCGAAAAGCTTTGCGACCGTGTTGGAATTATTAAAAAAGGAAAGCTTGTATTTATAGGAACAATGGCAGAGCTTCAGGCACAGCATGGAGCAGCCGGTCAGTCACTTGAAGATATCTTCCTTAAGCTCATTGCGGAGGACTAATATGAAAAATAAATCATTGTGGCCTCTGTTTAAAATTCTTGCTTCAAATAATTTTTCGCTTGGAACTTTTATTGAAGGTTTTAAAAAGGGCATAAAGGGAATCTTAAAAAATATCCTCATAATTATTTTGATTTTGTATTTTGTTGTTGTTGCAGGCGGAATGTATATTACAGTAATGAATCTGCTTGGCAACGGACTTGTTAATACCGGCGATATTGAAAAAATGCCTGTAGTTATAATGTTTGCAGCTTTTTGTATTGTTCTGTTTTTTGGATTCATCAGTGCAGCAACAAATTATTACACAGGGGCTGGTGAAGAACAGTTTCTTGCCATGCCGCTTAAGCCTGTAGAAATTTTTGGTGCAAAGGTTGGTGTTACTGCAATTACCGATGCTTCTCTTGGCGCCGCTGTTGTAATTGTTGGTTCTGTGATTTATGGAATAAAAGCGCAGCTTCTTACAAATCCTTTGTTCTATGTTGGAATGATAGTTACAACCTGTGCAATTGTTAGTATTGCGCTTTTCCTTATTTACGCACTCATGATGATTTTCCTGATTGTTTTTCCAAAGTGCCGAAAGCGAAGTATTCTTACGGGAATTGCAACAGTTTTAGTATTTGTGTTTGTCTGCTGTTACAGTTTCTTTTCTTCGCAAATGACAATGATGATGGATTTGACAGAAGGCGCTGCAGCTCCAATGGTTCAGTTGATTCGTCTTAGTGCACAGAAAGCTCCGTTCCTTTTGCTTTTTGCACAGGCAATGAGCGGAAAAATTCTTCCAATGCTTTTAATGGTTGCAATTACAGCAGTATTTATTTTTGCAATTGTTCCTTTGCTTGCACCTGTTTATGTAAAAACACTCAACGGATTTTCTGATATTAAGTCAAAAAAGATTTCTAAAGAAAAAGCCCAGGATGTTATTACAAAAAACATTAAAACAAATTCAGTGTTCAGCACAATGTTTACACGCGATTTGCGTACAATGTTCCGTGAGCCTTCGTTCTTTGCAAATGGTCCGCTCATGCTTATTATTCTTCCTGTAATTATGCTGCTTTCTGGTGGAATAAGCTTTCTTATGACAAGCAAGGATAATTTTGCTGTTCTTTTGAATGAACTTCAAAAACTATTCCTGCAGATGAGTCCTGAAGGTATGCTGCGCTTTAAGCATTACGCAACTCTTATTATTGCTGCTCTTGCAATTTTTATGGGAAACTGTACAAACGTTGCTTCAACTTCGTTCAGCCGCGAAGGAAAAGCTTTGTATGATCTTAAGGCAATGCCAATTGAACCAGACACAATTGTGCTTGTAAAATTCTGGCACGCGTTTATGTACTGTATTGTGTCGAGTGTAATTATTGCTCTTTATTTTATTGGGGCTGTTGCACTGTTGCGTATTCCTCTTGTTGCCAGTGAAGTTGTTTCTATGCTTGTAAAAGCCAGCATTCTTAATCTTCTTGTTTCGCTTGTTCTTGTTTTTGGCGAAATGTTTATTGATACAATTAATCCAAAGCTCCAGTGGGAAAATCCTACAGCTGCCTTTAAGCAGAATGTTAATGCGGTAGTTTCCTCATTCATTTCAATGGGTGTTGTTGGAATTTTTATTGTGCTCATGATTTTCCTTCCAAAAACAAATCTTGGAATGCTGATTATCGGATTGATTTTTGCAGTAATCGCCGCTCCGCTAGGATACTTTTACTTCCGTTACGCAGTAAAAAGAATCCCAAAAATGTAATATGAAAAAGGCATTTTCTTTTCTGTTCCTGTTCCTCTTATTGCTGCCTCTTTGGTCTCACGAAGGCAGCCTTGCAGGGGCAGGAAAACTGCGCGTTAGTCAGACAAAATATTTTGATATTATTTACTCCGAAAAAAATCTGGCAACTGCAAAAATCCTTTACGATAATGCAGATCAGGTTTTTGAAGAGCTTGCTGCCGCTTATGGTGCCCAGCCAAATTTCAGGCTTCCGGTTGTAATTACAACAACAGTAGAACAGTTCAATGCTTATTATGCCGACAGCCCGTACAACCGCATTGTAGTTTATGATACCGCGATGATTGATGACCTGGCTGTTTTTTCGCAGACGGTGCTTTCGACTTTTAAACACGAACTAACTCATGCCTTTACCTATAACTATAAAAACAAAACAATGCGCATTCTTGCAAAAATCTTTGGTGATGCTTTTGCAAATCATTACATTACTGTAACAAGCGGCATGGCCGAAGGTGCAACTGTTTCTTATGAAAGTGCAGATGGTGAAGGAAGATTGAATGACCCTTATGCGCTTCAGCAGATTCGTCAGGCAAAAATTGAAGGAAAGTTTCCTAAATACGCAGATGTAACAGGTGCTTCCGATGCGTATCCGCGTAATTCGTTTTATTATTTCAATGGAGCTTTTGCAGAATATTTGCAGAGGACTTTTGGCATGCACAAATATGCCGAGTTCTGGTACCGCTGTATAAATATTGAACACCTGAGTGATTTAACTGCCGGAGGAGCATTCAAAAAAACTTTCGGAATAAAAATTAAAAAAGCCTGGAAGATGTTTGAAGAGTCTTTGCTGGTGCCAGAGGTTGCCGCAGCAGAACCTGTAGCAGCCGGTCAGGCATTAGATTTTTTTGAGCCGCAAAAAGGCGAGCTTTCTATAAAAAACAAAGCAGGTTCTCTTTATACAAATCTAAGTGCCGGTGGCGATGTTCTTGTTTTTGTAGACGAAAGCTGCGACACAGTTTATGCCTTTAAAAATGGCAAAGTAAAAAAACTGTTTACCCGCGACTACATAGATTCTGTAAAACTTTCACACGACGGAAGGTTCCTTGCAGTTGGATATTATACAGCAGCCTCTCCAACAATAAAGCATTGTGCTGATATTTACGACATGCAGTACAACAAATGGATTGATATTCCTGGAACAAATTATGTCAGCCCGGCAATTGTTAGTAACGGAAGCAGTTATTATTTTATTGCACAGAATTATGAACCGCAAAAATATTCTGTTTGTGTAAAGAAAATGCAGGTGGACGGCAGCAAAGTAAAAGTTGATGACAAGGATTTTGTCACCTATTATTTTGCAATGGAAGAAGTTCCTGCAAGCTTTACCGATTTGGGAAACGGCAAGGTTGCATTCATATTAAAGTCTGCACTTGATTATTCAATTTGTGTTAGTGATATTTTGTTTACAAATGTTATTGAATATACCGCACCGCTTGAAGGAATGAATCTTCGTGATTTGTCTGTTTCTGGTTCACGCCTGATGTTCTCATGGGCCACAAAAGAAACTTTGCCAAGACTTGGTGCTCTTGATTTGAATGACGGAACGTTCAATCTTGCACAGGAAAATATTTCGGGTGGTGTTTATACTCCGGTTGAGTTTGAAGGTCATGTTTATTACACAGCGCATTACTTTAAAGAAACACGCTTGCTGGAGTTAGTTGAGTTTAACATGCAGACCGCCCCTGTCATTGCCGTGCCCGAAGACACTGTCATTGCCGTGCTTGACACGGCAATCTATGACGCAGATTATCGGGTCAAGCCCGATAATGACATTGTGGTACCATCAACATCTTTCAACCCGTTCCGCTACGCCTTTGAAGGCCTCCTCATTCCAGTTGGCGGCCTAAATACTTCAGCTCCAAATTTTGGTTTTACATACTTAACATCACTGCCCTGGTACGCAAGCGTTACAATGATTTCGGGTGGTTATGATATTTCAACAAAATCAGGAATTTTTGATTTAAGCTACCAGAGTGGAACAGATACAAGCTTATTCCAGTATTCACTTTATTCTTCTTTTGCCGTAGACAAAGCAGGTTTTAAATTTTTTACAGGCGATATTCAGGCAGGTACAACTTTTGATTTTGGCAGAATATCGGCAATGTCTTTTACCGCACAGACAAATGCAAAATACGGCAGACTTTTAAATGACAGCATGAGTGAATATTTTTCAACAGTACAGTTTGTTTCGGCTGCCTACTCAAATGTTGTAAAGTCTGGTCCCGGAACTTACGAAAGAGCAGGAATTACCGCTGTAGCGGGAGTTGTTCATTCTTACGAAACTCAGGTGCAGCCAAAAAACGAAATTATCACCGATATGTTAGATTTGGAATTTGATCTTGCATTTAATATTCCTCGTGTTTTGCCAATAACTTGTGTAGACAATTTTACTTATAATCTTCCTGCAAAAGTAAAAACTTATTTCTTTTCGTTGAGCTCTTCAACAATGCGGCTTGCACGTGTAAATGCAGAAACAGTTTTGTTTGGTTATGATTTTCAAAAAGCCGTACCGGGAGTGCCTGCACTTTTTGCAAATGACATTATTCTGACTTTTGGTTACACAGGAGGCTACGATTATCAGTCAACACAGGATTATGAGCGCGACTGGCATTTTCTGCATACGGCTGAATATTTTGGACTCATAAAAAATCAGACAATTCCATACAAGGATTATTATACAGTCAAGCTTTCACTTGGCTTTACACCAAACATCGGTTCTTTTGCAAACAGCCAGGCACGAATGAATTTTTATGTTTGTGCCAACCTTGGCAAAAAAGAAAATCGCCCGGAAAAAGTTGTAAATTGCGGACTTGAAGCTAAGTTCTAGCGCGGCAATCCACATATAAAAAATTATTTTCCATTTTTAAAAATCTGCTCTATAATATTAGATACGGACGAAACCTAAATGGAAAAGAATAAAAAACTTGAAAAAATCAAACAATTTCTTGGAATTGGAAAGCATTCCGATTATATAAACGAATACTTTGACAAATCAAATATCCGTTCGAGCATTTGTGTAACTTCGGTTGTTTTAGTTCTTGAACTTTTTATGATGCTTAATGTTCTGCTCAGACAGTTCAACGAAGAAACACGCCGAAGCACCCAATGGTTTGTAATTCATTTTACCTGCTTTGCAATTCTTTTCTTTGCGGCACTTATGCTTTTTGTTTATTCCGTTCGTCATGTAAAAAAGCTTGCAAAAACCCGGTATGCCTGGGGAATTTTAAAATACATTTTTTCAATAATCGCAATTGTATTTGGAATTTACATTTCGCTGCTTGATTATAAAAAAGGTGAGCAGTTCATAACGCTCATGACAATGACTATTTTTGTATTCTGTTTTGTTGTGTGGCGCCCTATTTATACAATCCTTCTTATGACTGTTTCGTACGGAGTTTTCTTTGTGCTTTGCGATAAATTTTTACCGGCAACGTATGCAACAAAAGTAAATCTTTCAATTGTGTTTATTACAATTTTAATGAGTGCAATGAATGCGTACCACCAGAAGCTCACAGAAGCGCAGAAGGACGAAAAACTTGAACGCGCGCAGAATATCCTTTTAAAGCTTTCTATTAGTGATGAAGTAACAGGAATTGCCAACATGCATTTTTTCCGCAGCCAGGCACTCGAACTCATGCACGATAAATCTGTAGATTTACATAGCCTTATTTTTCTTTTTCTTGATATTGAAAATTTTAAAATCCTGAACGAAAAATACGGCTTTTGGGAAGGCAACGCGTTTCTTAAAAAATTTGCAGACATGACAGAAAAGATTTTTAAAGGTGCCATTGTTGCGCATTTCTCAAACGACAATTTTGTTGTACTAACAAAAGATGAGGCGCTTGAAGAAAAGCTCAACACAATCAGACGAAACCTTTTAAGCATGAACTATGATATAAAGCTTGGCCTTAAAGTTGGTGGTTATCGTCCCCGCGACCGTGAATGCCTGCCGCTTATTGCCTGCGACCATGCGCGCTATGCCTGCTATACAATCAAAAAACGCTACAACCACGACTACCGCGAATACGATGATTCAATGGCAAATGACTTTCAGAAAAAGCAGTACATCATAAACAACATTGACGAAGCAATTAAAAAGGAATACATAAAGGTTTTCTATCAGCCGGTTGTAAATGCAAAAACTGGAAAGATGTGCGGACTCGAAGCACTTGCGCGCTGGGATGATCCTCAATACGGATTTTTGTCGCCTGCCGATTTTATTCAAACCCTCGAAGAATACTATCAGATTTACAAGCTCGATATGTTTGTTGTAGAAAAGGTGTGCCAGCATTTTGTTCACATCATGGAACGAAACCTGCCGCTTATTCCAGTTTCATTAAACTTTTCACGCCGCGATTTTGATTCAATAAATCTTGCCGAAGATGTTGAAGCCTGCCTGCAAAAATATAACATTGACAAAAAGCTTATTCACATAGAAGTTACCGAAAGCACACTTTCTGAAAACGATGAAAAGCTAAAAGAGATTTTGAAAAAATTCCGCAACGACGGCTATGCCCTGTGGCTCGATGATTTTGGATCCGGCTACTCCGGCTTGAACGTTCTTAAAGAATACGACTTTGACATGATGAAAATAGACATGAAATTCTTAAGTGGATTTTCCGGCAACGAAAAGGCCCGCCATATTCTAAAAAACATAATCACTATGGCAAAAGCCCTGAACATGAGTACCCTTACCGAAGGCGTAGAAACCGACGAAGCCTACCAGTTCTTAAAAGAAAACGGCTGCGAACAAATACAAGGCTACCTCTTTGGCCGCCCAATGCCCGCCCCAGAGCTCTACGATAAAGTAAAGATTGGCATGTATCAGATTGAAGTATAATTGAGTATTCTTCTACTTTCTTATATACTAGTACTTTATGGAAACACGTAACATTTTTGAAAATCTCTCTTGTATCGATCACAGATACTCTTTGTCGGAGGCCGATGCGTTTGCCGGTCTTTCTAAATATATTTCGGAAGAAGCTTCTATTCGTTCCTGTGCTAAGTGTGAGGCTGCACTTGTAAAAGCTCACCTTAAACTTCGCGGAAAGCTTACTGATGCAATTGCTGCCGAGCTTGATAAGGTTGCAGAAAACATTGACCCTCAGGAAGTTTACACCGAAGAAGAAAAAACAAAGCACAATATCCGTGCACTTGTAAATGTTATGAAGACTAAGGTTGACGGTGAAATTGGCCCTCTTATTCACCTTGGTGCTACTTCTGTAGATATTTTGGATACAGCACTCAGCTGCCGTATGCGCGATGTTACTCAGAACGTTGTGCTTCCTGAACTTAAAAAACTTGAAAACTATCTTTGCGATATTGCAGAACGTGAATGTGCCACACCTCAGGTTGGACGTACTCACGGACAGCACGCAGTTCCAATTACTTTTGGCTGGTCAATTGCAGAGTTTGTTAGCCGCCTTGGTAAGTCAATTTTGCGCATTGAAGAACTTAGCAACGGACTTGTTGGAAAATTGGCAGGCCCAGTTGGTTCTTACAACGGCCCAAGTATGATTGTAAAAGATCCTGAAGAACTTGAACGTACATATGTAGGCTTCCTTGGACTTCAGCCAAGTGAATATTCTAACCAGCTTGTTGAACCTGAATATGTTTTGCGCTTGCTTCTTGAGATGAATGTTGCCTTTGGTATTATTGCAAACCTTGCAGATGACCTTCGCAACTTACAGCGCTCAGAAATTGGTGAAGTTTTTGAATACTTTGCAGCAACACAGGTTGGAAGCTCAACCATGCCTCAGAAGCGCAATCCTTGGAACAGCGAACACGTAAAGTCACTCTGGAAGGCAATGTGCCCTCGTGTAATCACTTTCTACATGGACCAGATAAGCGAACACCAGCGCGACCTTACAAACAGTGCAAGCCAGCGCTTTATTGCAGATTACGTAAGTGGCTTTACAATGGCAGTTGCACGTATGAACAGCGTTGTTAAAGGCCTTCAGGCAGACAAGGAAGGCATGGCACGTAATCTTGAAAATGCCGGTGGTAAAGTAAAGGGCGGCGTACTTGCAGAACCTGCTTACATTCTTCTTGGCGAAGCAGGCTACAACGACGGCCACGAAGTTATCCGCAAAATCACTTTGGAAGCAGAACAGACAGGAAAAACTTTCTTTGAAGTTCTTAAAACTCATGAAAAAGAATATGCCGACATCACTGCACAACTAGAAAAGCTTGGTGTAGAAAATCCTGCAAACTTCTTTGAACATCCTTCAAACTACTGCGGTCTTGCTGCTGTTAAGTCAAAACGCCTTGCACAAAAATATAAGGAGTTAATGAAATAACAGTATGACAAAATATATTTTAAAGCGCATTCTTCTTGCTGTATTTACAGTTTTTTTAATCTGCGTAATTACGTTTGCACTTATGAATGCAATTCCAGGCGGACCGTTCAACCGCGAAAAGGCTCTGAGCGAAGCAACAATTGCCGCACTTAATGCACGCTATGGTCTTGATAAACCTTTGTATGTTCAGTTTGGAAAATACATGCAGAATCTTGCACACGGTGACTTTGGTGTTAGTCTTAAAAACGGCCGCGAAATAAAAGAAATTATCAGGGAGTCATTCCCAATTTCGTGCCGCCTTGGTCTTTCGGCAGTTACAGTTGCTCTTATTCTTGGAACAATTTTTGGAAGCCTTGCCGCTCTTATGCGAAACAAATGGCCAGACAGAGTTATTATCTTTTTGTCTACCTTGTTTACAGCAGTACCAAGCTTTGTTCTTGCAACCCTGCTGCTTCTTATTTTCAGCATTAAGCTTGGCTGGGTTCCGGTCTGGTCTGTTGAACACACAAGTTATCTTTTGCCGGTAATTGCCCTTTCGGCTTATCCTATGGCGTATACAACCCGTCTTGCAAAAACAAGTATGCTCGACGCTTTAAGTCAGGATTATATCCGCACTGCAAAAGCAAAGGGTGTTTCAAAATATAAAATCATTTTTAAGCACGCACTCAGAAACTCGCTTCTTCCAATCATCACTTATGCAGGCCCGGAAATTGCATACATCATCACAGGTTCAATGGTTGTAGAAACAGTTTTTACAGTTGGCGGAATCGGCTCAAAATTTGTTAGTGCAATTACAAACCGCGACTACACAATGATTATGGCAACAACAATCTTCCTTGCAACTCTTATGGTTGTAGCAAATGTAATCTGCGACTTGCTCTACAAACTTGTTGACCCAAGAATTAAATACGATTAATTCGGGCCTGGTAAAAAAGTTCACAATCTAAAAGGAAATAAAAATGACAACTTTTGATGTAAATAAAACACCTAAGAAAGCCGCGCTTAGTCTTCAGCTTGACCTTGCAAAATTCGAAAAAGCAACTGACGAAGAAAAAAAACAGCAGGATGTTATGAGCGAAAGCACCACCTTTTTTAAGGATGGAATGAAAAAGCTTTTTAAAAATCCGCTGGCAGTTGCAAGTATCATAGTGCTCAGTTTAATCATTGTAACAATTATTGTTGCTCCTCATATTGTTCCTTACAGCTACGAAGAAATTCTTTCGGTAGACGGAGTTCGCGACAAGGGTGCAAAAAACCTGCGTCCGTTTGAATACAGTAAAGCAGAACAGGCTTATATAGAAAAAGGTAATTTCCGTTTTCCACATATTTTTGGAACAGACGAGCAGTGCCGCGATTATTTTATCCGCGTAATTTACGGAACCCGCGTTTCTCTTGTTGTAGGATTTTTTGCAAGTCTTATTGTTCTTTTTATTGGAATTGTTTACGGAAGTATATCAGGTTATGCGGGAGGAAAGGTCGACCTTATAATGATGCGAATAGTCGACATAATATATTCGCTGCCCGATATGCTTGTAATCATTCTGCTTTCGGTTGTACTTTCAAATGTGCTTCAGTTTAAGTCAGGCTCGTTCCTTGCAAGCATGGGTTCAAATATGGTTTCGCTTTTTATTGTATTTGGACTTTTGTACTGGGTTGGAATGGCACGCCTTATTCGCGCACAAATTCTTTCAATAAAAGAAAACGAATACATTCTGGCAGCACGCTCAATTGGTGCAAAGCCAGGCCACATTATCCGCAAGCACATTATTCCAAACTGTCTTTCGGTTATTATTATTTCTACAGCCCTTCAAATTCCTTCTGCAATTTTTACAGAAAGTTATCTTAGTTTTGTTGGACTTGGTGTTCAGGCTCCAATGCCTTCTTTAGGTTCTCTTGCAAATTCGGCACGCGGCGGTTTACAAAGTTATCCGTTTAAGCTTGTATTCCCGGCCCTTATGATTTGTCTGATTGTTCTTAGTCTGAATCTGCTTGGTGATGGTCTTCGTGATGCGTTTGACCCTAAGCTTAATAAATAAAAGGATTTGCTATGAGTGAAGTATTATTAAGTGTTCAAGATTTGCATACAGCATTTAAGACCGACAACGGTGAAGTTCAGGCAGTAAACGGAATTTCATTTGATTTGAACCAGGGTGAAATTCTTGGAATTGTAGGCGAGTCCGGTTCGGGAAAAAGTGTAACTGCTTATTCTATAATGCAGATTCTTGCCGACAACGGTTATATAGAAAGCGGAAAGATTTTATATAAAGGCAAAGACCTTGTTTCAATGAGCGCCGATGAAATGAAACACTTCCGCGGAAAATGCTGCTCAATAATTTTCCAGGATCCTATGACAAGTCTGAATCCTGTTTTCACAATCGGAAATCAGCTTAAAGAAGCAATCAAGCTTCATACAGACAAAAAGGGTGATGAGCTTCAGAAGCGTGCAATTGAAATGCTTGAGCTTGTTGGAATTAATGAACCAGAGCGCCGTCTTAAACAGTATCCGTTTGAGCTTTCGGGCGGTATGCGCCAGCGTGTTATGATTGCAATGGCACTTGCCTGTGAGCCGGATATTTTGATTGCCGACGAGCCAACAACAGCGCTTGACGTTACAATACAGGCCCAGATTCTAGAAGAGATACAAAAGCTTCAGAAAAAAATGGGCATGGCAGTTATTCTTGTAACACACGACCTTGGTGTAATTGCCAACATGTGCGACGATATTATTGTAATGTACGGCGGCCGTGTTTGCGAACGTGGAACTGCCGATGAGATTTTTTACAACTCAAAACACGAATACACAAAGGGTTTGCTCAAGTCTATTCCAAATGCCGAAAACATGAATAAAAAGCTTGAGCCAATCAGCGGAACTCCAATCAATTTGTTGAATCTTCCAAAGGGCTGTTCATTCTGTACACGCTGCAAAAATGCAATGAAGATTTGTCTTACAGAACAACCCGAAGAGCTTTATATAAACGAAAATCATATTGCATCCTGCTGGATGAATGTTAAAGAAGCCTTGGCGGAGGTGCAGAAATGAGTACAATTCTAGAAGTTCAGAATCTTAAAAAATATTTTCCTGTTCGTTCAGGTTTTAAAAAGCTTACACTCAAGGCTGTAGATGATGTTTCTTTTTCAATTGAAAAGGGCGAAACACTTGGTCTTGTTGGAGAATCCGGCTGCGGAAAAACAACTGTTGGTCGTACACTGCTTCATCTTTACAAGCCTACAGACGGAAAAGTAATTTTTGACGGTCAGGAAATCACAGAAAAAAATATTACCGAAATGCGCAAAAAAATGCAGATGGTTTTTCAGGACCCGTATTCTTCATTGAACCCGCGCATGACTGTAGAAGACATTATTGGCGAACCGCTTGATGTTCATCATTTGTATAATACAAGAGAAGAGCGCCGCGAAAAAATCCTGCACCTTATGGATTTAGTCGGACTTAACTCTGAGCACGCAACCCGTTATGCTCACGAATTTTCTGGAGGGCAGCGCCAGCGTATTGGAATTGCACGCGCTCTTTCTGTAAATCCGGAATTTATTGTTTGTGATGAACCTGTTTCGGCACTTGATGTTTCTATTCAGGCACAGATTATCAATATGTTTGAAGAGCTTCAGGCTAAGCTTGGAATTGCATATCTTTTTATTGCGCACGACCTTCTTGTTGTTCAGCATATTTCAAAAAGAATTGCAGTTATGTATTTGGGAAAGCTTGTAGAAATTGCAGATTCTGATGAGCTTTGTAATAATCCG
>JAFZXA010000088.1 GCA_017617115.1 Treponema sp. | reverse complement strand
GCTTCGGTAGCGCGGCCCTGCTTGTTGTCGGTGCTTTGTGGTGCAACCTTGTCTTCGGCAGGAACATAGAATTCGTCTTTCATAATTGAATAGCGGCCAGAAACTTCATTCATGCGTCCTGTACGGTGACGAACCCACTGGCGTGCTACGAAAATAGGCATTTTTACATGGAAGGTCATTACAACCTGTTCAAACGGAGATGTATGCTGGTGGCGCAAAAGGTAATCAATAAGGGCGCCGTCCTGACTTACAGATTTAGTTCCTTCACCATAAGAAACGCGAGCCGACTGAACAATTCTCTGGTCCCCGCCAAAATAATCA
Organism: Treponema sp.; assembly: GCA_017617115.1. Lineage (GTDB taxonomy): Bacteria > Spirochaetota > Spirochaetia > Treponematales > Treponemataceae > Treponema_D. Next base: position 39,467 of record JAFZXA010000088.1, on the reverse strand, counting down.
ACAAGGCGAACAAAACCTTTGTCCAGTACAGGATATTCCTTGTCCAGTATTTCCTCAGCTTCCGGAACGATACAATGTGCCATAATAATCTCCAAAAAAAATCTAATCTATGAGTATATAATAATGGAAAAAAGAGATATCTTCAATAAGTGATTTTGCGTTAGCAAAATCGAATCCGTGTGACAATCCTTTATTAGTTGTCACTATCTGAACTTGTAGCCGTTTCTGTCTGTGCCTGCTGGTCCATTTTTTCTGTAATATCAGCATCTGAAGCTTCCTCTGCACCGGTGCGTTTGCTAACTACAATTTCTACGGCTACCATTACAAGGCCTACTATTAAGCCGCCAAGACCTACAATGCGGACAAAGGCAGGTCCAAACTGGTTAATAGGCATAAGTATGAGAAGAACTGAAATTGCTACAAAAATTAAAGCTTCAAAAATCAGTTTTTTACTTTCTTCAGGATAAACACTTTTGAGTTTTGCTGATGAATAAACGCTTACACCTGCGTATAAAATCAAATAAACAGCAAGTACAATTGAGATAATCTTAAATATTGCTTCTACAGTTTTTACAAGCACAAACGGGCAGATTACAGAAACAAGACCTACAACAAAAGTCACAATACTTTTTATGAGTAAAGTCTTTTTAAAAGCGGCATCTTCGCTCTGCTTGTACACAACAAGAAGATTGTAAACAGAAAAAGCAACCGCAGCCGCTCCAACAATTACAACAACTGCCTTTATACAGGTATCTGGAATGGCAATCATCACAATTCCAAGTACAGCGAGAATTACACCAAGAATTACATTTTTTGTTTTCATATTTCAATCTCCTGCAAAAAAGTATCTTCTTTAAAGATAATACCAATATGGAAGATTGTCAAAAAAATTTTTGTTTTTAGCGCTAATTTTGAATATCCCTTGTAATATCTTTCAACCAACCCTTTTTGAAATAATGTCTGATAACAAAAGGCATTTTTTCAAATTCGTCCAGGTACAAGATAAAATACACCCACAGCGGAGGAAGTTTGAATACAAAGGCGGCAAGAAGACCTAAAGGAACGGAAACACACCACATGTTAATACAGTCGGCAACAAAACCAAAACGGGAATCACCGCCGGCACGGAATATTCCGCAGATTAAAACTGTATTTGTGGCGGCACCTATAATTGAATAGGTATTTATAAACAGAATAACGTTGCGGTAATGAGCGGCTGTTTCATTAAGATTTGCAATATATGGAAGCACCGGATACAAACACATAATTAGCACTGCTCCAAATACGCCCGAAAGTATTGTAACTCTTGCAAGTCGGCTGGCATTTCGTTCTGCAAGTCCCATGTCGCCTGAACCGATATTTTTTCCTACAACAATTGCACCACCATAAGCAAGTCCAAAGCATAAAACACAACCAAGCTGGCGCACAGTTCCTACAACAGAGTTAGCGGCTACAATATCTTCGCCAAGGTGACCAAGAATTACAGAATACATTGCAAAAGCGGCACCCCATACAAGCTCGTTGCCTACTGCCGGAAGTGAATAATGGAAGAAATCTTTTGTGAGCACCTTGCTTCTTCTAAAAGCACAAAGCACGGAAAAATGAACATCCTTTTGCATGTGCGCATATACAAGACAAATTGTCATTTCTATAAAACGCGCAATTGAAGTTGCAATACCAACACCAAGAATGCCAAGCTTTGGAGCACCAAAAAGCCCGAAAATAAAGGTTGCATTAAGCCCTATGTTCAAAATCAAAGAAGTAGATGAGGCAACTGTTACTATTTTTACGCGTTCAATACTCTTAAATGCCGCCTGGAACATCTGCGAAAAAGAAAGGCACACATAAGAAACACTAACCGCACGCAAATATCGGCAGCCTTCTGCAATAAGCGCTTCGTCTTTTGTAAAAATGAGCATAAGAATGCGCGGGTAAATTGCTGCAACAAGAGCAACTGCAATTTCAACCGAGCAGCAGATTCTTAAACCAATTCCAAGCAGAGTTTTTATAGATTCTGTATCTTTTTTACCCCAGTACTGGGCACTGAGCATTATGAGTCCGGAAGAAAGTCCTGTTGAAACCATAAACAGAATAAACGCAACGTTTCCGGCCAGAGAAGATGCGGCAATTGCAGTCTGACTTATATAACCGAGCATAATGACATCGGCAGAGTTAACGGCTGCAGAAATGAGGTTTTGAATTGCCATGGGCTGCACAACATTGCGCAGATCTTTATAAAACGCTTTTGATTCGTCGGACATATGTTCAGAGTTTATCAGAGAAAAATCTTATTGGCAATATTACAATTTATCATATATAATAGAAGAATGAAAAAAATTGGTGTGCTTGTCCACGCACTAACAATTGAATTTGCCCTTGATGTTTTGAACGGCATATTCGCTTTTTTTAAGGACAAGCAGGATGTTCAGTTTTTCGTAGCACAGACAAAGGACCCAAAGACTGATTCCGGTATTTATGAATATCAGAGCTGGAACGGATTAAGTCTGCTTTTTTCAACCGATATTGACCTTATAATTGTAATAACCGGCTCTTATTCTTCTACAATTTCTACACCAACCCTTGCAAAAATCCTTAAAAAATATAAAGAAAAACCAATTATTTCTATTGGTGCTAATCTTGGACTGCCCGATTCCTACTATATAGAAACTGAATGTCAGACAGCCTACAACAATGCTGTGGGTCATTTAAAAAACAAACATGATTGTAAACGAATTGCTTTTCTTAGTGCAAACAGAACAGGCGCCCGCGAAGCAATTATACGTTTTGAGGCATTTAAAAAGGCACTTCGTAAACACAAGCTTGTTTTTAATGAAAACCTTGTTTTTGAAGGCGACTGGGATCTTGTTCGTGCAAAAGAAATTATGGCAAAAAAATATTCCAAAAAAGAAAGCCTGAACTTTGATGCCATACTTTGTGCAAATGATCTTATGGCTCTTGGCTGCCAGCAGCATTTTTTAAGCATTGGAGTAAAAATCCCCGAAGAATTAAAAATCATAGGATTTGATGATTCTACTTATGCTGCACAGTCTACTCCGCGGCTTTCAACAATGAGCCAGAAGATTTTTGAACAGGGAAGACTTGGGGCCGAACTTGCTTACAAAAAACTCAACGGCGAAGAAATACCAACTGTAACTACAATTCCTGTTATTCCGTTATACAAGCAGTCATGCGGCTGTATTTCTTTAGAAAACAATGATGATATTTACCGTGACGATAATGATAAAATAATTCATGCAGGTCTAATGGCAAACGGTATTCAAAAAATGACAGGCCAGTACTATAATACGCTTACTTCCATAGAAAGCCTTTACCGCCTGCTGGACCTTTCGCAGACAACAGAAACTTTGCATCATTATGCAAACACGCTCGACAGGATTTTAAATGCACTTGATATTCCTGCCTGCTTTGTGTGCTTTTATAAAAAACCAATTATGCTCGACAAGGGAAAAGACTTTGTTCTTCCTCACAATGCCGAAGTTCTTATGATGCTTAATAAAGAGCGCAAAATCCGCCACTATGATCCTGGAATTGAATTTAATCCCTGCAAAAATCCGTTCCCGCCTGAATACTTTGATAATTTCCCGGGCTCTTTTATGATTCATCCGCTTTTTTCCGGACGAAAAAATTACGGCTACATTGTCTGTAAAATCAAAACCGCTAATTTTGCAATGCACAGTGTCAGCATGAAAATTCTTATAAACTCCATTGCAAGCAATTATGAATATACCCGCTCCCTTACAAGAACAAAATCTCTTTCTAAACTTAATTCTTCTTTGCAGCAGAGTAATTCTACGCTCGATATACAGTCAAAGACAGATGAGCTTACAAAAATCCTTAACCGCCGCGGCTTTATGGAGCTTGGTCAGAAAACTATTGATCTTGCAATGGATGTTAATAGCCATGGTGTAATTTTCTTTGCAGACCTGGACGGGCTCAAAAAAATAAACGACACCTACGGGCACGATATGGGTGATGAAGCAATTAAGGCTGCGGCTGAAGTTCTTTCACATGCACTTCGTTCAAGCGATACTGTAGGTCGTCTTAGCGGTGATGAGTTTGCAGCAATTGCAGTTGGAATGAAGCTTTCGCATGAATCAAAATTCAGGGCAAAAATAAAAGATTTGTGTGCACTAATTTCTAAAGACAGGAATTTCCCGTTCAAGCTTTCAATGAGTCTGGGTGCAATTGAATTTAATAACGAAACAAAAGAAACTTCACTCACCGATTTGCTTTCACTTGCAGACGATAAACTTTATATAGAAAAAAATAAAAAACATAATAAAAAATAGGAAACAAAAAATGGCAAAAACAATTCCTTCTCGAAAAGATGTCAAAAAAGAAGACAAATGGGATTTATCTTCAATTTTCAAATCAACAGATGAATGGGAAGCAGCACTTGCTTCAATAGAAACTAAAACACAAGCTGCGGCTGAGTTTAAAGGAAAGCTTGGAGAAAGTTCGGGTTCGCTTTTGAATGCGCTTAAGGCATACGAAAATGTGCTTTTGCAGATGGAATCTGTTTATCACTTTGCGTCGCTTGAACACGAAGCCGATGAAGATGATACTTCTGCTACAGACCGCTACGGACGCGCAGCCATGGCATATACAAACATGCAGGCTCAGTTGAGCTTTATTGATCCGGAGCTTATGGAAATTGATGAGGCTACCCTGCGCCAGTGGGCTGCCCTGCCTGAGTTTGCAGATTACCGCGTGTATCTTGAAAAACTTCTTCATTTTAAGAAATACACACTCAGCGAAAAAGAAGAACGCATTTTGTCTTTGCAAGGTCAGCCGGCAATGACCGCAGATACAGCCTTTAGTGTACTCACAAATGTTGATATGAACAAAACCTTTGGAACAGTTACTGTAGACGGCGAAGAACAGCAGCTGACAGAAACTACCTGGGGTGTGTTCATGCACAATCACGACAGAAATGTACGCGAAATGGCCTACAAAAAGTTTTATGCAAAGTACGAAGAACACCAGAACACAATTGCAGCCCTTTATGCAGGCAGCGTAAATCAGGATATTTTTGGAATGAGAGCGCGCGGTTATGAGTCGAGTCTTCAGGCTGCCCTTTACGGCAATAAGGTTCCTGTTTCTGTCTATCATAATCTGATTGACTGCATTCATAAAAATCTGGATTCGCTGCACAAATATTACAGCATCCGTAAGCGTGCACTGGGGTTGAGCGAGCTTCGCCACTACGATGTGTACGTTCCGCTTGTAAAATCTGTGGAAACCAAGACAACTTATGAAGAGTCTGTTGAAATATGCCGGGCCGCCCTTGCACCACTTGGAAAAGAATACACAGACCGCTTGTGTGACGGCTTACTCAACGGCTGGGCAGACCGCTACGAAAATATCGGTAAACGAAGCGGGGCATTCAGTTCGGGCTGCTATGTTGGAAATCCTTATATTCTGCTTAATTATAATGAAGAAAATATCCGCGATGTATTTACAATGGCTCACGAAGGCGGCCACAGCATGCACAGCTGGTATTCTGTTCATAATAATCCTTTTATGAGTTATGACTATACGATTTTTGAAGCCGAAGTTGCGTCTACCTTTAACGAAGAGCTTGTTTTTGAATATCTTCTGGAAAAGGCAAAGCGCGACAACAACGCAGACCTTCAAAAATATCTTTTAGCAATGCGTGCCGATGATATTCTTGCAACCCTTTACCGCCAGACAATGTTTGCAGAATTTGAATTAAAAGCCCACGAGCTTGTAGAAAACGGAACTCCACTAACACCGGAATTGCTCCGTAAGATTTACCGCGAGCTTCTTGAACTTTATTTTGGCCCAGAAATGCATTTTGAATCAAACAGCGATATGGAAGGTTTACGTATTCCGCACTTCTATTCAGCTTTTTATGTTTATAAATACGCAACAGGAATTTCTGCAGCCCTTGCACTTGCAAAACGAGTAACAGGCGGTGGGGATGCAGAACGCGAGGATTATTTTAAGTTCTTAAAGAGCGGTGGTTCACGCTACCCTATTGAATCTTTGAAAGTTGCAGGTGTTGATATGGAAAAAGTTGAACCTGTTCAGGCAGCGTGCGATACCTTCAAAGCCATTATTGACCAACTTGATGCACTTTTATAAAATTTATCTAAAGTAAATGCAAGTAACGGCCGATAATTTAATTGGTAGAAGTGTATTTAACCGCAACAACGGGCTTACACACAGGAGAATATAAAATGACAAAATCGGAATTTAAATCGTTTATCAAGGGCGTGCCAAAGGCCGAACTACACATTCACATTGAGGCAGTCATCTCGCTTGCCGGCGTAAAAAAGATGTATAAAAACCGCTTTGGCAAGGAAATGTCTAAAGAAGAACAAGTTGCTTTATTCTCCTATGAAGATTTGAATGGATTTATCCAGGCCTTCCTTAAAGTACAGGATCTGTTTGTTAGCGAAAAAGACTTTAACGTAGTATTCAAAGAATTAGAAAAATATCTGGTTCGCAATGGAATTGATTATTGTGAAGCATTCTTTGCACCAACCGCCTTCCTTAAAAAAGGATTCAGCTATAAAAAGATGGTTCAGATTTTCCACAAGCAGATTGCCCGCATTAAAGAAAAAGATGGGATTACAATCAAGCTTTTGATGGATGTTTCAAGAACCTTTGGCTGCGAAAATGCAATGAAGAATTATGAGCTTTTGAAGCAGTACCCTTGCGAAGATATCATTGGTATTGGACTTGGTGGCGCCGAAGCTAAAGGTCCTGCAAAAGAATATGAACCGGTGTTCAAGCTTGCAAAAAAAGAAGGATGGCGCGTTGTTGCCCATGCCGGTGAGGATGTTGGTCCGGAATCAATCTGGGATTCTATCAACTGTCTTGGCGTAGAACGAATTGGTCACGGTGTTACAGCATATCAGGATCCAAAACTTGTAGACGAACTTATTAAAACAAAACTTCCAATTGAAATTTGTATAACATCAAACACCTTTACAAAGAAGGTTGTAAAAATGGCACGCTATCACCCGGTACGCAAATATTATGACCAGGGTATGATGGTTTGCATTAACACAGATGATCCGGTTTTCTTTAAGACAACAATGCTCGACGAACTTTGGATTTGTGTTAAGAGCCTCAACTTCTCTATGGACGAAATCAAGCAGCTCATTAAGAACAGCTACATTTCTTCGTTCATGAGCGATGCCGACAAGAAAAAGGCACTGGCCGCTGTTGATAAGGCCTGGAAGATTTGACAAACCTCGAAAAATACTACAACAAATTCCACGAAGAACACCGTCTCACGACTCGCCATGGGACGGTTGAATTTTTAACCACGATGCATTATATACTCTCCACGGTCCCTGAGCCTGTCGAAGGGCCGCAACAAATAAAAATCGCCGACATTGGTGCAGGCACCGGACGTTATAGTGTAGAGCTGTGTCACCAGGGCTACGATGTCACTGCAGTGGAACTTGTTCCTCACAACTTAGAAATCCTACGCGCTAAACACGAAAACATAAAAACCTGGCAGGGAGACGCCCGAGACCTTCACTTTTTAGAAGACGAAACTTTTGACATTACCCTGCTCTTTGGGCCTCTTTATCATCTGCATGGTGACAGCGAAAAAATAAAGACCCTTGCAGAAGCACGCCGCATCACAAAAAAAGGCGGATATATTCTGGTAGCCTACGTTATGAACGATTACAGCGTAATTCAATATTGCTTTAAGGAACATCACTGGAAAGAAGTTGCAGACAAGGGCGGACTAACTCCTGATTTTCATACAGTGTGTGGTGAAGAAGATTTGTATGATTATGTAAGGCTGGAAGATATAGACAGATTAAATAGTGCTGCGGGCCTTGAGCGTGTAAAAATCATTTCTGCCGACGGAGCCGCCGACTACATGCGCCGTGAACTAAATGAAATGTCCGAAGAAGAATTCCGGGCCTTCTGCAAATATCAGTTATCTGTGTGCGAGCGTCCCGAACTTGTTGGAGCAGGCAGCCATACAGTAGATATCGTCAGGAATTGCTAGAGCCTTCCCCTCGTCATTGCGAGGAGCGTAGCGACGTGGCAATCTACTTACTATAAAACTTAATCACCTTATCCATAAACGGGTCATCACGGCCGGTAACATAATCCTTGTAGTGACGGTAGCAGTTGAGGTTTGAAAAAAAGAAGATGAGTCCGGACGGAGCAAAAAAAATACCAACAATAAAAAGACCGATTGAAAATATGTTCATTGTTGAACTTCCGCCCTTTCCAATAAGAATGAGGGCAACAATAATGATTGCAATTCCAATAATAATCTTAAATATACTTGCGATGATATTGTCTTTAAAATATTTGCGGGTCATATACGAAAGAAACATAACGTCATCTTCAAGGTTCACGCCTTCAAATGCAGCAGGGTTTTTAGCCTTGAGTTTTTCCTGGTGCTCAACAAACTCCACAAAATATTTATTGTTGCGCGAATGTTCCACGCATGTCCCGATTTTTGCTGAATCTTCCATAAGTGCCTCCCTGAGGTCCCTGAGCCTGTCGAAGGGCCATCATCAATTATCGTTTCAAATATACCATAAGTAACATAATATCGCTGTTTCGTATTCCGCTAATTCTGTTAGCCTGTCCCAAAGTTACCGGGCGAATCTGTTCCAGCTTGATGCGCGATTCTGCAGAAAGTGACGGAATTGAACCATAATCAAAGTTTTCCGGAATGCGGGTGTTTTCCATTTTGTGAAGCTTTTCTACTCGCCTGTCCTGTTTTTCTATGTAGTACTTGTATTTTACTTCGATAGAGGCGGTCTCCCATTCCTTTTCGGGGTAGCCTGGATTTTCCATATTAGGCTTTTTGAGGAGCATAGCTTCTATTTCTTCAAGGCGGGCATACTTTTCGTTTACTGCAACATACTGTGCCTGAGTTTTTAGGCCGCAGTCAAAGGCATATTTTGCAAGACGTCGGTCGGCTGTGTCGTGTCGCAATTTCAGGCGGTACTCTGCGCGGGCGGTAAACATTCGGTAAGGCTCTTTTGTTCCAAGCGTTACAAGGTCATCAATCAGAACTCCAATGTAAGCTTCGTCGCGGCCAAGAATTATTGGCTTGTATTCAGGAATTGTATGGTAGTGGTCGTAGCCTGCATCCTTTTGAATGCCGCTCATGTACTGGGCAAGTTCTTTTGTTTCACGTTCACTCATTGTAGAAAATGCGCAGAGCTCCTGAACATTCATGTTTGCTTTTGGGCGGAAAGCACCTGCTTCCATGCTTGAGGCAGTTCCGTTCATTGTAGAAGGAATTGCAGCCATAGGACCACAGGTTGTAATGTGGGCTCGTGCATAAAGACCGGCATTCATTCCGGCAATCATTCCTTGTCCGGCTGCTTCTTCATAACCCGAAGTTCCGTTTATCTGACCGGCATCAAAAAGCCCCGCAACCCGTTTTGTTTCGAGCGACGGATACAGCTGGGTCGGTTCAACAAAATCATATTCAACGGCATAACCTGGGCGCGACTGAACTGCATTTTCAAAACCGTGCATTGTTCGCATAAAGGCATCCTGTACGCATTCCGGCAGAGATGAAGAAAGACCGTTCAAATAGATTTCTTCTGTTTCAAGACCTTCGGGCTCAACAAAAATCTGATGGCGGTCACGTTCCTTAAAGCGAATAACCTTGTCTTCAATACTAGGGCAATAGCGTGGACCGATACCGCTGATTTTTCCGGAATAAAGCGGCGAGCGTCCAATGTTGTCGCGGATTATTTTATGAGTTTCTTCGTTTGTATAAACAATGTGGCAGGGCACCATAGGGCGCTCAACCTTTTCATCTTCAAAACTGAATGGAATTATTTCATCGTCTCCCGGCTGAAGATCAAGCTTTGAAAAATCTACAGTGCGGCGAAGGATTCGTGGCGGAGTTCCTGTTTTAAGGCGGCCTGTTGTAAAACCAAGACGTCGCAGGCTTTCTGTTAGTCCGTAGGCTGCAGGTTCCCCTACTCGTCCGCAAGGGGCGTCGTATTCGCCGATGAAGATGCGTCCGCCAAGGAAAGTTCCTGTAGTAAGGACAACTGAACGAACCGGAATAATGCGGCCGCGTTCTGTAACAACTCCAATTACCTTCTGGCGCATTCCGCTACGGGCTGCTTCGGTTGCGTAATCAGGAGCCTGAATATTACTGTTGTTATAACCGCGTTTTTCACCAGGAATTGTGCCTTTATCTGCGGCACTGTCTGAATCTGGCGGAAGCGGAGTTTCTGAAGCAACTGTAAGAATGTCTATTACAGTGTCCATGAGTGTATAAAGGTTTGGTGTGCTTTCGCAGGTTTTTCGTGCAAGCATTGAATACGCAATTTTATCTGCCTGGGAACGAGGCGCCTGAACAGCAGGTCCGCGACGACGATTGAGCAGCCTGTACTGAATCATTGTGCGGTCAATAAGCTTAGCCATTTCGCCGCCAAGCGCATCTATTTCGCGGACAATGTTTCCTTTAGCAATACCTCCAATAGAAGGATTACAGCTCATGCGACCGATTGCGTCGGGAGTTTGAGTAATAAGTACTGTCTTCAATCCCATGCGGGCAGTTGCAAGAGCGGCTTCTATTCCGGCATGACCGGCACCAACCACCGCAACATCGTAATAATCATAAAAACCAGGCATAATGTATCCTATACGCGGTCCCTGAGCTTGTCGAAGGGCCACTTAAAAATTCTATTTTATCAATTTATCTAATAATTCTTGCGTATTATCTACAACAACTGTTGCGCCATGTTCAAGAAGAAAGTTTCTTCCTCTAAAGCCCCAGTCTACTCCTATAAAATCGAGGCCGGAATCGAGGCCTGTCTTAAGATCCACATCCGAGTCACCAATGAAACAGGCAACCCCCGGCTGGCAGGCTTCTTCTTTGGACAAGCCAAGTTCTTTTAAAATTTCATACAGGCCTGTCGGATCTGGCTTTGGCGGGATACCCGCACGGCTGCCACTTATGCAGTCAAACAAATCCGGGAAATATACTTTGCATAAATCTTCTGCAGCGGCCTGAACCTTGTTTGTGTTTACAGCAACCTTTACTCCGGCGGCTCTTAGAGACTTTATGCATTCAACAATTCCTTTGTAAGGAGCTGTTTTTATAGCACAGTGGTCTTCGTAGTATTCAATGTATTCTGCCAGAACTTTCTGGTACTGTTCTTCGCTTATGTCTTCAGGCAGGGCACGGCGCATAAGTTTTGGGATTCCGTTGCCTACCATGTATTTGATTTCTTCTACAGTGTGCTCCGGGTAACCGTAGCGGCGGCAGATTACATTCGAACTGTCGGCAAGGTCGTCTATTGTGTTGAGGATTGTTCCATCCATGTCAAAAATTGCAAGCTTATACATTGTGCGCGCCGCCTGATTAAACTAAGCCTGTAGCTTCATCAATTCCCATCATGATATTCATGCACTGAACGGCTGCACCAGATGCGCCTTTGCCAAGATTATCAAAGCGGGTTGTTATCATAATGCGGTCATCGTTACCGTAAACAAAAAGCTGCATGTTGTTAGTTCCGGCCAGTGTGTCGGCAGGAATGAACTGTTCCGAGAGGACGCCTTCGCCCATAAGTGGGGCAACCTGTACAAAATGAGCGTCCTTGTAATGAGCGGCAAACATTTCCTGAACAGCCTGAGCGGTTACTTTTTTTGAAAGCATGCGTGCGTGCAAGCCTACAGTAACAGTCATACCTGCAAAATAATCACAAACATAAGGATTAAAAACAGGTTCAAAATCAAGCCCGCTGATTTTTGTAATTTCAGGAAGATGCTTGTGAGCCTGGGTAAGTGCATAAAGGCGCGGAGAATCGTAGCCCTGCGGGCGGTCATCACTTTCATAAACAGCAATTGCCTTTTTACCGGCGCCAGAATATCCGCTCACGGCATGAATCACAACAGGATAGTCTTTTGGCAAAATACCGGACTTTACAAGCGGGTACAAAATTGCAATAGAACCGCTTGCATAACAACCAGGAACAGCAACACGTTTGGAAGTCGTAATCTTCTGGTGGAAGCTGTCATCAAGTTCAGGGAAACCATAAGCCCAGTCGGGGTTAGTTCTGTGAGCAGTAGATGCGTCAATTATCTTTGTATTTGGATTTGTAACAAGCCCGGCCGATTCAATAGCCGCAGCGTCCGGCAGACACAAGAAAACATAATCAGCCTGGTTTATTAGGCGCGCCTTTTCAACAGGATCTTTTCGTTTGTCCTCGTCAATCTGCATTATTTCAAGGTCACTGCGCTTTTCAAAACGCTCAAAAATCTTAAGGCCGGTAGTGCCTTCTTTTCCATCAATAAAAATCTTATATGCCATAGAGGCATTATAGTGAATTTAAGAAGGAATTGCAAAGAAGTGAGAGAATTTGCTGTTGTAGTGAAAAATTTTTCAAAAATTTTAAAGTTTTTTGTGGAATTTTTGTAATAAGTCGATTTTTTTTTCAATACTATATATATAAAAAAAAGATTTTCCGACTAGCAAGAAATTATCAATTATTTGGTCGGGAATAAGGAGAAGCAAGGGGGAAAATCTGCCACAGGACCAGCAGTTTTCCCGACTAAACGAGGTTTTATGTGTGTTTGGTCGGGATTTTTGTGAGAGCCCTTGCCTGACGGACAAGACATTTCCCGACCAAACAAGTTGATAAGATGTTTTAGTCGGGAATAAGAAGGGAAAGGGTGAAAAAATCTGTCACTAAACTAACGAGTTTCCCGACTAAATGAGGCGTTTTGTGTGTTTGGTCGGGATTCTAGGAAGAGCACTTGCCTGGCAAGAAAGGCATTTCCCGACCATACAGGTTGTATGAATGATTTAGTCGGGAATCAGGAGGAACAAAGATAAAAAAAACTGTCACTAATACACCAGTTTTCCCGACTGAATGCGGCGTTTTACGTGGTTGGTCGTGATTTTGGGAAGAGCACTTGCCTGGCAACCACAACTTTTCCCGACCACACACCTGGTATGGATGTTTCAGTTGGGAATACTACAAAAAAAACAACACCACATGGAGGAATTATGAAACCAGAACAACTAAAACCAAATCTCGCAATTGGACAACTACAGGAAAGATTGATGGAGTTAAAAACTATCCTTAAAAATCTTAAAGCCGCGTCGGCTTCTAAAATACAAGGAAGACTCCGCATCTCACAAAAAGGAAAATACACAGAATATTATCACGTCACAAGTGCTGACAAATCCCATGGAAAATATATCCCCAAAAAACAGGGAGCTACAGCCTGTCAGCTGGCCCAAAAGGACTATGACTCCAAAATTATAACCCTGGTAGAAAATGAAATTGCTGCCTTGAAAGCTTATCTTATGACTGCATCCAACATTTCAAACCTCAACTTGGAAATGTGCCCCGCCCGTCAGAAACTCATCACTCCACTAACACTAACAGATGAGCAATACGCTGCCCAATGGAAAACTACACCTTACAAAGGACTTCCTTTTGCTCCAGACGCCACAGCCTTCACAACACTCCGTAAAGAACGAGTCCGTTCAAAATCAGAGGTCCTCATAGCAAATGCACTTACACAAAACAACATTCCCTACCGCTACGAATACCCGCTCACCATTAAAAAACCATTGCAAAAAGGCACCACCACATTTTACCCCGATTTTCTATGCTTAAACCTGCGCACGCGCCAGGAATACATCTGGGAACACTTTGGCCTCATGGATTCCCCAGAATACGCCCAAAATGCCGCCAGCAAACTGAACCTCTACGCCCAAAACCAATTCCTCCCCGGCCGCAACCTGATCATCACCATGGAAACCGCGACAGAGCCACTCACACCATCAATTATTGAGGAAATGATAAAGAATTTTTTGAAATAAAGAAAAAGATGAAAAAAAATAAGAAAGGCAACTTTTGCCATAGCATACGCCAAAAGTTTAACATCCAGTACGATTAGCCCAGAAAACCTTTCCTGATAACCATAATACTGTAAAAAACAAAAAAGTCAAGGAATATGAAATATATAGAAAGAATGATTACAGAATAAAAAAGGAACTTGACTGAAGAATAATGATAAAGCAGTCTTAAAAGAGACTGCTTTTTTTACCACAGATATACCTTGTATTGTTTTAGATAATTATTGCCTTTTGTTACAGGAATTCTTTGGTCAAACTTTAAGTAGAATATTGTTAGGTTTTCTGTACTTGTCTTGCTTATCTTTACATAGTAACCGTCTTGCCAAGTATCCCAATTTGCAGTTTTTAAATAACTGTCTTTATAGATTAAAGGAAATTGAGTGTAAACTGAATCAATAGACATTTGAGATTCTTTGTTCTTAAAGTTCTTCCAATCAATTTTGATATGAGTTTTCTCTGTTACAACCTTTTCTACTTCTGAAAGAGAAGAACAGTAATAAACAGGTCGCTGTTCTACGAAACTATCATCGGGATTCAACAGGATTGAATAATCATTACAGGCTGTAAACAAAAACGCAGATAAAAGTAATACGATTAGTTTTTTCATATATGACTCCTGCCTCTATTATAACCGATTCAAGTGATAATTCAACCTAATAAAACTCAATACTTTGCTATAAATTAATCTCTGGTCCAAATCTACAAATACGCCAACCGGAAATAAAAAAAATAAATATGAAAACTTGTACCAATTAAAAAAAACACGGCTACGGAGTGGAAACAAAAAGCAGCTGAAAAAGAAGTCCCCAAAGTAGAAAAAGGAATTGAAAAAGTAGCACTCGGAGCAAGAATTGGCTGAGGACAACTTCCTTCTGTTGGCCGAAGACAATTCTTGCGGGAGAGGGCTACTTTTTCCTCCCAAGATTATTTTCTACGGGAGGGGACTTCTTTTTCCTCTCTGATATTATTTCCCACGGGAGTAGCCGTGTTTTTTTCTATATGAATGCATATTTACATATAATACTTTTGTTTATCATCCGGCTTGTCGTCTTCGTAGATCCACTGCTGCTGCGGGATATTGTTTTGCCATACACCACCAGCAAGACGGTGACATTCCTCAATTGCCATGAGCCACTTTGTGATAACCTTGTGCTCTGGCTGGAACTCGTAGTAGATGCCGTTGAAGAAGCCGCCGAAGTATGAAGAGTCTGTAGACATTACCATAGAAATAAGTGCGTTTGTTGGACAGTGAATTTCGAAAGGCTCGCCTGTTGCAGTTTTTGTGCCCACAAAAGAGAACTCCTTGCGGGTGAGCTTCATCACGCCTTCGCCAAAGATTTCGGCGGTTACGGTTTTGTCTACGTAGTGATCTGCCGGTTCTGTACCAATCTTTACTTTTTCTTCAATGTGGAAATCCGGATTGTCGCGGATCTGGCGGTAAACCCAGCGGCGCTGAAGCTCGTACCAGACGCGCATGTTTTTTGGAATAACGCATTCAGGGCTGTCTGGAATTAAATCGTAATATTCGTTAATTGTCACACCGTTACCGCAACTAGTACACTTGAACTTGTTGCCTTCGCCGTGCATACTAAGCTCATTGTGGCATTTTGGGCACCAGAACAAATGTTCTTCGAGCTTTACTGCAACTGTGTCGTTACCTGCAAACTTTACGCGGGCTTCTTTATTCCATTCAAAGTCGTCGTTCCAGATAGACTCCGATACAGCAGCTTCAATCTGTTCTGCGGTGAGGCTCGGATCTTTTACCTGCTCTGCTGTATAAAGCTGATTTACAGTTACAATAACTTTTCCAGGACGGTTTGCAATGTTCCACTGAGTGTTTGACATGTAGCCGCCTGTGATTTTTGTTGTGTAAACAGGAACTCCAAGTTTTTTTACAAGCTTACCTGTTCCAGGAGTTATAGGCTGGTTTGTTCCAGAAATACTTGATTTTCCTTCGGGGAATAAAAGCACGCTTCCTCCAGCCTTGATAATCTGTACGATTTCCTTGATACAATGAAAATCCGAAACAAAATTCTTTTTAGGAATAACCTTACAGATTTTAAAAATTGCGTGCATATGGGCGCGGTGGAACTCAATATTTGAAGCAACAAAGTTGATTGGCTTTTTGATTGCCATACCAATATATTCCCAGTCGCAGCGTGAACTGTGGTTACTAAAAACAAGACAAGGCCCCTTGTACTTATTGATGTTGCTGTTATCGACAACATGTACATTCATAGGCTTAGCCTGAGATTTTGCCACAACCGTTCTCATTACAAAAAAGATAAAAGGATTAATTGGTTCACCCCTTTTGCTTTCCAGGTATTTGTCAATATTAAGTTCACTCATAATACGCTCCATAAAAAACCCCTCCACAAGGGAGGGGCCTGATTTTTCCTATTGTAACTTTGGATATTTTTCGAAATATGCTTTTGTTTCTTTGGCGACAACGCCTGCCAAAACAATCAAGGCAATACAGTTAGGAATTGCCATCAAACCGTTGAATACGTCGGCAATATCGAATACTGTTGTTACTGTGAAGTATGGTCCAATTGCAACAGCTACGATGTAAAGAATACGGTAAACCATTACAACCTTCATATTTCCCTTTGTAAGATATTCAAGACACTTTTCTGAGTAGTAGTCCCATCCAAGGATTGTTGTGAATGCAAAGAATGCAAGACAAAGCATAAGCAAGAACTGGATAGAAACACCGTCACCACCAAGATCCCAAGAAAGTGCGTTTGCTGTAAGTTCAACACCCTTCCATCCGCTTGCTTCACATTTAGCAAAGAATTCCGGATTTGTCATAGCAAGGATAATTGCAAGACCAGTCATTGTACAAACGATAAGTGTATCGATTACAGTACCAGTCATGTTTACAAGACCCTGTTCTACCGGTTCGTCAGTCTGAACTGGAGCAGCAGCGATTGGAGCAGAACCAAGACCAGCCTCGTTAGAGAAGATACCACGTGCAATACCCTTACGCATTGAATCAAGAACCTGCTTCATAACCCAACCGGCAGCACCACCAGCCATAGCCTTCCAACCGAATGCGCTCTTGAAGATAAGAACGAATGCAGCAGGAATCTTTGTAGCGTTCATGATGATTACAGAAACACCAAGGAATACATAAACAATTGCCATTGCAGGAACAACCTTTTCGGCAACAGCAGAAATTCTCTTAAGACCACCAATGATTACAAGAGCGGCACAAAGTGTTACAACAATACCACCGATTACTGTAGCCCATGAGTATTCACTTCCGGCAAATACAAATGCAGTTCCGGAATTACTGAATGCCATATTAACAGCAGAAGTAATACCGTTTACCTGGGTCATTGTACCAATACCCATAAGACCGGCAAGTGCTCCGAATACAGCGAACAAAACTGCAAGCCACTTCCACTTAGCACCCATACCTTTTTCGATTGTATAGAAAGGTCCACCAAGAACGTGACCGTCTTCTTTTACTTCACGATATTTGATAGCAAGCATACATTCTGCATATTTTGTAGCAGTACCAAGAATTGCGGCAATCCACATCCAGAAGAGGGCTCCTGGTCCACCGGCAGCAATAGCAGTTCCTACACCGACGATGTTTCCTGTACCGATTGTAGCAGAAAGTGCAGTACAAAGAGCAGCGAAGCCACTAAGCTCACCCTGTCCTTCGTTTTTCTTGAAGATACCTTTGAAGGCTCTTCCCAGCTTTGAAAATTGAATACCTCTTGCAGCAATTGTCATGATTAAACCAGTTGCAAGAATAAGAACGATTGTTGGGATTCCCCATACAACGTCATCAATTTTTGTAACAATTTCACTGAATGACATTTTTATGTCCTTGTTAAAATAGAATAAGAATCTCCGTAGTAAAGCACTGCACCGGATCGTGAAGCATCTCATATTACTATTCAGAGAATCATCAAAAACAAAGCACGTTGCCTCTGATGACATTAATATTTTAACATAAAAAGTGATGGTTGACAACGCAAATCTTTTTTGATATATTGAACAAACCAACGGAGTGGTACCCAAGCGGTAAGGGACTGGTCTGCAAAACCATCATTGGTAGGTTCGACTCCTATCCACTCCTTAATACAGAAGGCTGTCATTTTTGGCAGCCTTTTGTTTTCCACACCGTAGAAGCTAAGCTCCGGTGTGATTACATATATGGCCGGCTCGAAAGGGCTGGCCTTTTTTATCCTTCGACA
The DNA here is from genome assembly GCA_017617115.1 of Treponema sp. Classification (GTDB taxonomy): domain Bacteria; phylum Spirochaetota; class Spirochaetia; order Treponematales; family Treponemataceae; genus Treponema_D. Next base: position 21,377 of record JAFZXA010000088.1, on the reverse strand, counting down.
GGCTCAGGAACCGCGCGCGGGAAAAAGCTCCTGCACGGCAACTACAGCACCAAGGACACCACAGCCACACAAAGCGGCAGTTGGCAAGGGTTCAAAATGAATGAACAGACAAAGCACAATGATGGCAACACCTGCAAGTAAAATTGCAGCCTGGCGCACCCAGAAGGCACGACCTCGTCCTTTGAGTCCTTCCGTACCTGATTTTTTTATGCGGAATGGAATTGAAATTAAAACTGCGGCGTAGAGTGCAAGGGCTGCGTAAACAATGTAATTACTGATTATCATAAATGCGCCCCTTCGACAGGCTCAGGGACCGCGGACTTTGTTTCAGGGACCCCGGATTCCACCCATTTTAACAAAGTCTGTCTGGCACTTGGGAACGCCAGTGGAAGCGCCTCTACATCTGCTGCTGTCTGAACCTTTCTTATTTCAAACCTTACAACTTCGCTTTCTTCACCATGCAAGGTTTTTACAAAGGCCTGCATGTCGGCATACTGCGAAGGTAATTTTGCAGCAAAGAAAATATCGCAGGTATTGTATTCAATATTTTTATATTCATAAATATTTGGAAATGAGCAAAGATAATGAATATCCTGAACCAGGATATTGGCAGATAGTTCTTCGCGGCATTCACGGATAATAGCTTGTTCTGTACTTTCTCCTCCGTCTACAAAACCGCCTGGCAGACACAAAAATCCTTTGCGGGGTTCTTTAGCACGGACTTCAAAAAGCAAATTGTTTTCATCATCGTAAAGCACAATGCCAACAGCAGCCGCAACATTATTGTACAAATCAAAACCACAGTCGGGACAAAGCCATTTGCGTCTGTTTTTGTATTCAATTTTTTTACTGCCACAGTTAGGGCACATGTTAAATTTATTTTCCATTAAAACACCTCATGACAATTGCATCTGCAAGAATTTCACCGCGTTTTACAGTTCGAATTACAAGTGGGACTATAAGCGGAACAACTGCTTTTATACGGGCAAGCTTTCCTTTAACTTTTCCAAGTCCTCCGCGGATAATCTGAGTTTTTATAATATCGGCTGCTTCGTCAACAAGAAGCGGAATAAAACGGAAGATAAGTTCAAGAATTAAAATGAGACTTTTGAACGGCACCAGTTTTTTAAGTCCGTCAATCAAATCATATTCCGGAGTAGAAACAAAAAACGCGCACACACACAAAAGCGAAGCATAAGTGCGCAAAATTGAATTCAAACAAAACCACAGCTTTGACGGGGTAATTGTCAAAAATCTCCACGAGGTATAACGAACTTCGTCTGCAAGCGGCGGGCGGAACACAAGCTGAAATATTGCAAAAAAGCACAGGAACGGAAGAATCTTAAGAACACTTTTTAAAATTTTCTTAAAACTGAAATTTGCAAAAAGACAGTAAACAATAGCTGCTGCAACCATACACGCACACGCCACTGTTGTCTTAAACACAAGCGACAAAACAAAAAGTAAAAGGAATAACAAAATGCGCAAAAAGGGAGCAAGCTTTTCGAGCAGGCATTTTGTTTTCCAGCCGGAACCGGAAAGACCTGTGGAAAAAGTGCGGAGGCCTTTTAAAAGAGAGGTTGAAAGGTATGGAGTGAGCTGTTTCAGGTGCGGTCCTTCGAGAGCCTCAGGGACCACAGTTTCTTTTTCAGGAACCGCAGAAGGCACACTATCCCATGACACATTTCCATCTTCTATTTTAATTTCCCGGTCAGCAAAATCGGCTTCGTCGGGGTGGTGGGTTGTAAACAAAACTGTTTTTCCTTCACTGGCAAGATCTCGCAGCATATTCATAACATGCGTTCGGGAAATGCCGTCCAGCCCCGCAGTTGGTTCATCAAAAAAAACAACATCACGGTTCAAAGCAAGAATACCCGCAATTGCAAGTCGCCTTTGTTCACCGCCACTTAACGCTATAGACTGACGCTCCCCATACTGCTCAAAAGGAATGCCTGCCCTGTCCATAGAAGTTCGAACCCTTTCAACAAGCTGCTTACCACGCATACCCTCATTACGAGGACCAAACGCAACATCATCGGCAGCAAAGGCTTCGAACAAAGCGGCGGCACAATTTTGCTGGGCAAGCGCAGGCTTTTGATTGCACAAAACACAACCACTAGCCGGCTCCAATAATCCTGCGCCAAGTTCAAGCAAGGTTGACTTACCAACACCAGAAGGCCCAGTTAATGCAGTAAGGGTTCCTTTATATAAAGAAAAAGATATGTTTTTAAGAAGGCTGTCGCCACCCGCATAAGCAAAACTCACATTTTTTAAACCAAACGAAACTTCGCTGCCGGAAAAATCCTTTCTGACTGCCTTTTTAAGCGATGCACCCCTGACCTTCTGCACAAGTTCTTTTTTAGAGAGAAAATCCCGCGCCGTTCCATTATAAAAAATCTTTCCCTCTTCAAGTCCAATTACAAAAGCGGCCTCTTGAACTGCATCAACATCGTGCGTAATGTGAATTATTGTACCGCCACGCCTGTTAAAACTCTGTAAAACTTCATAAACAGTCTTGCGCGAAGACGGGTCCAGCATGGCAGTTGCTTCATCAAGAATTAAAATATCGGGGCTAACGGCAAGCATTCCTGCCATTGCAAGCTTTTGTGTCTGACCAAGCGAAAGTGCGTTAGAAGGAGACTCTGCTTTATGCAAAAGTTCAACCACAGAAAGGCATTCAATTGTACGAAGCTCAACCTCGCCAGGCGAAAGCTTAAGATTTTGCGGACCAAAGGCTGTATCGCGGTAAACCTTGCTGCTTACAATTTGATCTTTTGGCGACTGAAAAACAAGCCCAATGCGGCTGTCAGGAGCAACACAAATTTCGCCGGACTGATTTTCAATTAAACCACACAAAAGTCTGCACAAGGTACTTTTTCCGCTTCCGTTTGCACCAACAATGGCCGTATATGACGAAGGCTCCAGACAAAACGAAATGTTGTCCAGAGCCTTTTTAGAATTATAACTATATGAGAGATTATTCACTGTGATAACTGCATTCTTTTCAACGGTCTGTACCATATAACGAATGTCAGTATATCACATTCAATAAATCACTTTCTAGTCTTCAATAGTAATATTAACTTTAATTGAACCTGTATTCTTAACTTCAGAAGTTGTAGTATCGCTTGCGCTGCCAGAAGAAGCTACATTTGCATCAATTGCATCTTTAGCAGAAGCTGAAGCTACTGTAGATTTTACCTTTGCGGCACGTTTCTTAGCTTCAACAACAGGTTTAGATGCCTGACCGCTTTCGTCAATTGTAGAAGACTGACCGGCACCAACAACCATTGCACCCTTAGGAGCGTTATCTACAATGTCATCAGCAGAAGTTGTAGCTGTTGCAGGTCCCTGGTCGGCAGCAGGTTCACCAGAATCTTCATCAGAGTCATCTGAATCACTTCCGACAGAACCAGACAAATCTGGCATTACAAAATCGCTTGCCTTGTAATATGCAATAGCACCAGAATAAACCTTTGCCATTCCGCTTGCAAATACAGCAAAATCAGTACCACGAACCGAAGCGACACCTACTGGAGTACGTGCAGTATATTCAATTTTCTTTCCTTCGGTATGAGTTACCTTTGAACGAACAGCACCTGTATCTACCTTAATGCTTACAGTTTCTTTAGTACCAGAAGACTGCAAAGCTTCAAGAGTAATACGTGACAAAGCAGGAACAGCCATAACAGAACCATTATAGTTCAAGCGTGCTTCAGACTGAAAACCAGTACTGATTGTTTCTGCCTCATTTACAACATCACCTACTTTAAGCGAAACCCATGCATTACCACGGCTTACTTCAACTTTTCCTTTTACATAAGTAACCTTTGCACTAGCTGCAAAAACAGAACCGCTTACAAAACCAGCTACCAGAACAGCCATAATCAATTTAGAAATAAGTCTTTTCATAAGGAATCACCTCCATTTATTGTTTAATCCTGCATTAGAATGCAAGTGAAATATTTAATTTAGCATTATAGTTATGTGCTTTTGCACCACTTACATCAAATGATGTATTAACTGTAAATCCAACCTGTAAATCCGAGAAGATATTATAGATAATACCTGCATTCCAGTCTGTGTTTGACGGCTCGTATTTTTTATCATTGTAAGCAAGAACAAAATTACCGCCAAAATCAATACACATATTTTTTGTAGTAAAGGTTACTGCTGCTTTAGGAGTAATCTTTCCTGCCGAAGCAATTGAAACAGGAGAAGGACTTGTATAAGCAGTTAAAGACCCCTGTTCTGCTGCGGTTGCAAAAGTCACACCAGCATTAAGCGAAAGAGCTTCTGAAGGGAAAACAAGGAAAGAAAGTGAAGAATAATTCATAACATCCTTGAAATTCATAAGGCCTAAAGAAGTTGCAGCATTATAGTAAACAATATTTGTAATTGGACCAGAAAGAATAACGTTTGCATAAGTCATATTTGTTTTAGCTGAACCAAAATCAAGAAGATGATATACATCAAATTCAAGACTCTGGTTACCACCCAGTGCAGGCAATTCAACAAATACACCAATTGGAAGATATGGATATGCAAGGTTGTAGATGTTGTTGTCTTTTTCTGGAACAGCGGCCATTGGAACATTCAGGGCATTAAGAAGACCTGTATAACCAACAAAGCCGCCGGCTTTTACAGTTGGAAGTGCATAAGAAACAGACACACCGTCAATAATCTGTGAAAGAACTGCCGAAGTTCCATCTACATAATAGAAACGACCGGCACTAAGAGAAAGAACTCCGGAATCGGTAACCAGATCACCATAAACCTTGAGCAAAGGAAGATCGATTACCTGTGTAAAAACAGGATCATCACCTATTGGAATTTCAATATTAAACTTATAAAGAACTTCGCTTGAAAAGTAAAAGCCTGAATCGGCACCCAAAGGAGATTTTAACCAGAGTGAAACTCCATCAGCCTGATTTACAGTAATATCTTTGAAGTCTGGAGTAGAAACACCAGAATCATTAAATAAAAGGCCACCCCACTCAATGGAAGAAAGAGGAGCTGCTAAAAGACAGAATACAGTACAAATTGAAATAATCAGTTTTTTCATCACTACACCCCTACTCTATATCCATATTCATTGATTCATCTGATCCATATTCCATCATGCATGTAGTAAGAATATTAAGAGCCTGACGTCCCGATACAACACTGTTTGGATCAGAGTTATCAGGAATTACACCATCGCTCTTTAACTTTTTAAAGGCATATCGTGGAGAACCTTTTGTAAGGGTAAACATCAAGCCGCCCTTAGTCGATGGCCAGATCTGAACATAAATAAATGCAAGGTTTGCCAGATAAACAGTATCATAAGCTCCAACACTTTCTGGAATCTGACCACGTGCAAAAAGAACCTCTACAGCTTCTTCATAAGTTGCATCTTCAGAAATCAATCCTTGATGGATTGCAGAAAGATAACAAACCTGTCCATAAGTTGCCTCATCCGATTCAAGAATATCCGTAATAACATTTGCTGACTGTGCAAAAACAAAAGTTCCAGCAAATAAGATTAGTAAAATTGAGAAAATTCGTTTCATAAAGAATATTTTACAACACAATCGGATTGTTGTCTACAAAAAAACTAGTTCAAAACAGACAGAGGATTTATAGTATTTCCGTTTTTGTAAACTGTAAAATGAAGGTGTGGACCTGTACTCAAACCGGTGCTTCCAACAAGACCAATCTGAGTTTTCTGTGCATATACAAAATTACCCTTCTGGCAGGTGATTTTGCTCATATGACCGTACAAAGTCTTATATCCTGAATGATGTGTAACGATTACATAGTTTCCATAAGTTGCGTTGTAACCGGCTGTAGTAACTTTTCCGTCCATTGCAGGATAAATTGGAGTTCCCTGAGCAACTGCCATATCAATTCCACCGTGGAAAGAACGGGTTCCTGCATTAAATGGAGAATCACGCCAGCCATAAGAAGAAGAAAGCCAGTAGCGCGCTTTAAGAGGCTTTTTGAATAAGTCTCCGTTTATTTCCTGACGGGTCATCCAGTCAAGCTCTGCATCTGGCACAAAAAGTGAATAGCCTGCCTTAAGCTCTGTAGAAGGAGTAAGATAGTTTACAAGCGCACACTTTGATGAGTCAACTTCGTATTTTTCGGCGATAGCTTCTATTGTTTCACCGTCTTTTTTTACTGTATACAAAATTCCCGGCATTGAAGGGATTTTTAAATACTGATTAGGCTGAATTAAGCGCGACTGACGGATATTATTTACGCTTATGATTGTATCCTGAGTAATTCCAAAGGCATCGGCAATGTAGCCAATCATGTCGCCCGATTTTACACGGTATGTCTGATAAGTTAAAACTGCAGGTTCAGCTGTAGAAACTTCGTCCATAAGCACAACTGCGTCTACCTGCTCTTCAAGAGCAACGTCAACTGCAGGTTCAGGTTCTTTTGTTTCGGCTAAAAGTCCACTTAAGGCCTTGTAATCATCATCTGCGGCAACTGGAACAGCAGAAGTTTCAAGACCACCCACACCTTTATGAGAATCAATTGAATGAAGAATGCCTAAACATGATGACATAAAAATTACGCCAAAGCAGAAAAAGATAATAGAGGAACTGACAATTCTTGAGACGCGAGTTTTAAACACCATATTAAATTTACTTTCTATTTTTTTAATTATAGCACATTCTTCAATTTTTTTCATCTTTTTTTTACTCCAATTAAATAAGTTTCAAAAGATTCTGCACGGCAGGCTTCGGGCTTAAAACCTTTGGCTGTCGTAAATATTTCACGCATTGATTTTAAGATTTTCTGCTGGTCTCCGTTCTGGAAGATTTTTACAGCAAAGTTTCCGCCTTCTTTTAGCATGGTCTGGGCATACCACACGGCCATTTCTACAAGCTGTTCCGAGCGGGCTGTATCTACGGTGCGGTTTCCTGTTGTTTTTGGAGCAGCGTCGCATACAACAAGGTCGTAAGGTCCCTGATTTTTAATTTGAGTGCGGATTTCGGGAGCATTTAAGTCGCCCTGAATAAAAACAAGATTATCGCCTTTAACAGATTTTGCCAGAGGATTTAAGTCGCATGAAACTACTGTGCCGGTGCCGTCCATTGCGCGTAAAAGGAAGGTTGTCCAGCTGCCTGGAGCCGAACCTAAATCGAGAACCGTGTAGTTTTTTTTAATCATGCCGAATTTTTCGTCTATTTCCTTGAGCTTGTACACAGAACGTGCTGGATAGCCTTCGGAAAATGCCTTCTGCGACCAAAAATCGGGCTTTTCATAGCTGTTTGCAGGCATATACTAAATTTTCGGTATTTAGATAGGAATTATTAGGAAAAAGATAATTGACGTGCATTCATATACGACATAATTGTCATCCCGCGAGCAAACAAGGCGAAAAGGGAGTTTGCTCGCAGTATGACAATTATGTCGAAGTATGTATAAAAGTCAATTCGTGTTTATTATAATTCAGATGCAAAATACGAGAATTTGGTATAGCCGCGAATTGCCGGATTAGGTTCCAGTCAATGGCGCCCTGCATTTTGATTGTGCAAATCATATGCTTTGTAAGGCCGCTTTCTAGCCAGACGTGAATCCATTCTAGAAGGCGTTCGGGGTAGCAGATTACGTCGGAGAAAACCCAGTCTACCGGGCCTACTTCTTCCGGTTTAATTGTAAAGGCGTCGTGGGCTCGGAACTGTACAAGCGGATTTTTCATAAGCTCTGGTGCCAGTTCTGCACGGTCAACGGCGTAAACCTGAGCACCAAGGCCTGCTAAAACCCAGGTCCAGCCGCCGGGGCACGCTCCTGCTTCAAAACATTTTTGCCCCGGAGAAGGAAGTCCACAACCAAAATAAAAATCGGCAAGCGTAAGGCTTTCCTGAATCTTAAGGTATGCGCGGCTCGGTGGGTTTTCATGGTCTTCTATAAAATGCAAAGTTCCGGCTGGCAATGGCGAAGTTGTTGCGGCTGAGGCAATAAGTGTATGCTCATCAATCAAAGTGTAAAGCCCCATGGGTGAGTCTGGAATTTTAAACGGAAACTTACGGTCTTTGAGGTTTATATATGGAAGCTTTTCCTGAATAAGCCCTGCACGCCTGAAGCAGGTAAACTGATACGGTGCCCAGTTGCGCTGGATTTTTTTAAGTTCGGCAGCGGCTTCGCCAATAGAGTCGAACTTTAGCAAAAAAGGCTCAGTCATGCAGGTGCGCGCCCAGTAGGGAAAATGATTACCGGATGCATTCAAAAAATCAGCCTTGTCTGGCAAGTAGAGGAGGTCACCGTACAAGGTGGATTGTCGGGTCAAGCCCGACAATGACACAGGTTCGCGTGACAATGACACAGGCGCTGTTGTGTCATCCTCGGGCTTGACCCGGGGATCTATATTAAATCTATCGTTTAATTCACTAATGAGAAAATCTTTTTGTTCGGGGAATGCTAAGAAACCTATTCCGTCTAGTTTTGTAATTGAAGTCATGAAAAAATGAAATTAAAGAACATCGGGAATGTCGTCGTCGTCGCCCATTTCTTCAAGATAGGCAATAAATTCACGAAGACGGGCATCATCAGGGGAATAAAGAATCTGCAGCCCAATCTGCGTATTACCCTGATTTTCGGTTACCCACATAGGCTTACACATTAATTGAAGCGGGTCGTCAATAGAGCGACTTAATGCAACTTTAATCATGTATTCAGAATCAAGGTCAACAACTACAGAAACAGGAAAATGAATTTTACAGCCTGTAAGACTTAAATTGTCGAGAATTCCTGGAAGCGGGCAAAGCTCAGGTGCAGTAATTCTTCCAATTTCGGGATACCTTGGATTCTGTCTGTTTTCTATTCCCATACCCTATAGTATATTGCGTTTTACTGTATATCGCAAGCGAAATGATTGTCATTCCGAACTTGTTTCGGAATCTCATTAATGAAGAGATCCTGAAACAAGTTCAGGATGACGTTAGTCTTTTACGACCATCACCTTTCTAGTTTCGTCAAGGCCAGGACCGGTAACGCGAATAAAGTACATTCCCCTTGCAACAGGATTGCCTTTGCGGTTTGAACCGTTCCATGAGTAGAAATGCTCGCCTGCCTGGGATTCTCCACGTTGCAGATAATCAACAATATTTCCGTCCAAAGTCATTACAATAACATTCAGGTTTCCGTTTTCCGGCTGATTTACCTTTACAACAACCTTTTCGCCTTGTACAGAGTTAATTACATTGTTCAAAATTGTTACACCGCCACGCTGATTTATAATATCCTTTAAGCGGAACGACCACAAATCAAGCGACATAAGATCCTGCGGGTCTGTCTGGCGCAGTGCAAACAAAGGCATTTTTACCGAAGTTAGAAGATATTTTTTACCTTCGTCATCATCAATATCAAGAACAGGAGAATGCATTATTTTTACAGGATTTCCGTCGCTGTCGGTTAGTCCAAACAGGAACGAAACCTGATCTCCCGATGCCCACAAAGCCGAAACTTCTTTACTGATATCAAAAATAATGCGTGTATCGGTCTTAGTTGCAAGCTTTGTTCCGTCAAGCGAAGTTCCATCAATGGCGGCAAAGTTTGTGTTGTTCTTTTCGGCCAAAGGGGTAAATATTCCGCTTGAAAGCTCCGGCAGCCAGATTCTCCATTCAGGGTCAGGCTCAAGATCCTTGTTATACTGATTCGAAACAGAAAGAGAATCGGGATTATTTGAAAGATAAATACGGAAATTCAAAAGTGTATTTGTATCATCTTGTCCGTCGTCGGTGTTGGCAACAATTGCAAGTGAACGGTTAGCAGGTAAAGTTCCATAGTTATGCTGGTCGCGGTCCCAGTCATGTACAGCCCAGCTTGTAAGATCTTCTGAACCGGTTCCGTCGGTAACATTTGTATGGAACAAGCCGTCCGAAATTATAGTTCCGTCATCGTTTGTCATAGAACTGTCATAAGCATAAAGCGGATCAATTACTCCTATCGCAAAATCAGAAAGTGCGTGTGCCGTGTACATCTGAATGCTGTTTCCGGTTTCATCCTGAATAAAGGTGATTTTTGAATTCGGATGCTTTGTAAAGAAATCGCGTGCAACTTCACCATAATCAGGATGATATTTTACTCTAAGATGAATTGTCTTAATATCTTCCAAGGTGATTTTTCTGTTGAGCTTAAAAATCATTGTAGTAAAGCTTGAACCGTTTTCTCGTGTGCTTATAGAAATTTTTGCAGGAACAGAAGAATCAATTGAAAGATCAGAAACAACAGTTCCGTTACCAGAATCATCAATCTTTATAAAATCAAAACACTTTGTAATGAGCGTTGCGTAATCCTGGGTGATGTTTTTCTGGTTTCCGGTATCATTATCAAGGAAGTGAAGTCCGCCGCTGTCTATACAAAGAGCCTTTACAAATATAACTTCAAGCTGGTCCTCGCCAACAGGACAAACAGAAAAGTCAAAGCTTGGAGGAGTTCGGTCTACAGTACCAAAGGTTTTTGTTTTAAGTCTGTTACCGGCAAAATCGGTAATAAATGCTCTTGAGTCGTCATACTTAACAGTAAAGGTTGTAGTAATGTCGAGCGTTGTATCTACAAGAGGCAGAGCAAAATAAAGTCCTTCAAGATCTGTTGCAGTACGCTGGCCGGCAGAAGTTCCTGTAAATACAAGAGACGTTGCACCACCAAAGGCCGGTCTTGATGTATCAAAGCTTTTGTTTATATATGAAGAAGAAAGATTGCTTCCTACCCCATAACTAAAGCCTGCAGCAGAAGAACAAACAGTACTGTAACGAAGTCCTCCCGCAGTTCTGTTTGCAGAAGGATTTGTACTTGCAGGATCGTTTGCATAAGGGCGCGCACCACCAAAAACATCGGCAGCATGAGAATAAGTTTTGTACAAGTCGTCTTTTGTTCCTATGGTACCAGGAATACACCAACCTGTTTCGGTAAACCATTCAGGCTGTTCAGAAGGCAGCGGGCTTGCACTAAAATCAGGAGTGTTATCAAAAACATGGAATTCAATACGGTCAAGCGTAGCACCCATACCGGTATTGTTACCAATTGCTTCGGCCTGATATCCGTCATTAAACATTTCAGAAGCCCAGACAAGAGTGTTATTGTTGCGAAGAATTGCAAAAACCGGTTCCGAAAGATCCCACAAGCCGTAGGTATTGGCAACTGGAGCAGTAAACAGACCTGTTGCATTTGCCTGTATTTCCGGTTCAGTCTGGTGCGCAAGATATTCAATCTGCTTGTTTTTAGCAGCACTGCGGTCTTGAACATAAGGATTAATTTTTGTAGAAGGGGCTACAAAGGTTACCTTGTGGTCTGCAAATTGAGAAGCATTTTCTATGTAGCCAACCCAGTTTTTATAAGTAAAGCCGTTTGAGTCTGTAACAGTTCCGTTTGTGTAACCTGCAATAGAAAGTCGGATTGCATAATCATCTATAGCATTTCCTGCAAGGAAGTTTCGGTAAAGCGCACTTACTTCTTTGTCGTCATGTCCCTGTGAGCCAGTATAAAGCTCTACCCCAGAAACCTGACCAAGTCCCGCAATTGTAACAGTTACTGCAGAGTTTGTTGCATATCCAAGCTGGTCTGTTTGAGTTACCTGAAAATTTTCTTCAATGTTCAGCGGTGTGTCTGTGTCCGTTGCCGAAACAAAATCGACAGGCTCAGAATAGCGGAACTCAAGGAAGTTGTGTCCGTCATAAGAATGCTGACAACTTTCGCCCACACTGCTATCGTAAGCAGCATGAAGTTCCTGACCTGTGCGGACAGAATAAAGGACTGGACCGGTGTGGTCTAGGACGGAGGTATAAATATTATTGTAGTCTGATCCGCTTGGGTTTACGCGTTTACTGTAGTTTTTAAGGCGTTTTCCAAAGCGGTCTGTAATTACAAAGGATTGAGTTGTCTCTGTTGCAGAACTACCTCCCAGTGAACGAGGAATATCAAGATATGGTTTTGCGCTGGTTCTGTGATTTCCATTACGGTCGGTTGATTCAGAAGCTCCACTGTCTGAACCTGTTGCATCTGTATTCCAGGTTTTGCCGCTTGTTCCAATTATGTATACTTCATCCGACTCTGCTGTTATAAGAGTTGTTCCGTCTGCATCGCTTGTGATTTTTTTATATTCAGTATCATTTTCAGAATCAAAAGCGTATAACAGATTTTCAACAAAAGTATTTAATTCTCCTTTTTTATTTCGTACAGGGCGATTAAATTTTATGTATACTGCATTGTCGCGAACTGTCCAGGCGTCTGTAATTTCAAAATCATCAGAATCCCAGTTTGTACAGTTTGTGAGAGTACAATTTTCTGCGGCTATTTGAGCATAATCCTGGGCAGCTGTTCCTGTTGTGTTATTGCCTGTATGTTTTCGGACAGTACAATTTGTTACGTTACAGTTATATGCTTCGGCAAAACAAACAGAAGAATCTGAATTGCTCAGAATATCAATATACCAGGTGCCGCTTGCATTCATAGTAATTCCGTTTGCATAGAAGTTTTTACCAACATGAATTACAACATCAGAGGCTGCTGTAAGGCTGCCGGCTTTTGTAGAAACAGTTGTTGTATCCGGCAAGGTAATTGAAGCAAGAGTCTGAGGAGTTGATGTTCCTTCATATACATATAACGGTGTACTCCATCCGCTTGGACGAGGAGTGTTATATGCATAAGCATTTGTGTAGCTGGTTGATGAATCGGTTGCATCATAAGCAGTGCCAACAAGAACGACATCCTTTTGAGTAGTAAGATTTGCATTAAGCTCAAGATCTCCTGAATAAAGCACAAAGTTTCCGGCTGTTGAAATCACCTTAGAAACAGTAATATCCTTTCCTGAATCTTTTGCAATTATGATATCTTTGTCTGCAGTTATTGAAGTTGTGGCATTAAGAGTAGTAGTTGCAGCGTCTCCAAGCACAAATAAATCCTGTGCAAATTTTGCTGTGCCATAGCTTGTCAAATCTCCATAAAGCATTGTCTTTGCATTAAGAGTTCCAGTCAATTTTGTATTTTTCAGTTTTGCAATTGCGGCATTTAAAGTACCTGAGATTTGTGTTTCGCCGGCGGTATGAGTAAGGTTTGTCGTTGACTCAGCAGAAGAACCTATTATGAATGAATCGGTTGGGGCATAGCCAAAAGATACTGTTGAATTAGTATTAAATATCTGTCCGCTCTCAGCAGCAATACTTCCACTAGAATTAAAGGAAATATTACCTGAATTTTCTGTATCCTCAAATTCTTTAAGCTGGACAGAACCATAATAACCATTAAAATTAGTATTCTGGGCTGTACCAATTTGAATTTTATTTCCAGAAACAAAATCTGCAAAGGTGCTGTTTGTAGCCTGCTGAATATAAAGAGTTGAGTTTTCGTTTATAGTAACTGTTCCGTTATAGTCTTGAGTTGTAGTTGTTTTAATTGTGGCTGTGTTCTTTACTGTAAGATTTTCTGTAGAGAAAGAACCTGAATTTATTGTACCACCATCAATTTCTGAAGTACTTAGTTTAACCACACCTGTTGCTTGCATTGTACCTGTAAGTATTGTCTTTCCTACTGTATAGTGTGAGAAGCCCGCAAGGTTTAAAGTTCCCGCAATTGAAACATTTCCGTTTGTCATAAGATTTACATCATTTGAAATTGTTCCGCCATTTTGGAAAATGATATTTCCGGAAGTACTTGTATCTTTAAAAGTTCCTATATAAACAGGATTTATAAATGTTGTTGTTCGCGCAGTACCAATTTCAAGTTCTACGAAAGGAGAACCAGGTGCAGGAGCTCCTATTGTTCCCTCAAAATTTATTGAGTTAGTCTCACCTGTTCCTGTTTCAACTTTGAGTTTATTTGTAGTTCCAGTTAAAGAAGAAGTAGATGCAAAGGTTATTGCCCCGCCAGAAGAACTTATTGTGGTTCCGCCTGTTCTGGAAACAGTAGCTGCGCCATTGTAAGTCTGACTGCCTGTTGTAGAAAGAGTTTCACAATTGAAATCTACAGCCTGGGTTTCAAGAGAATTAAGATTTGTTACATTTCCGGTAAATTTTGCAGTTCCGGCTCCGGCAGTAGTAAGTTTTGCAGAGCCTGTTGTTGTGCTGTTGAAATTAATAGTCTTACTTGCAGGTACTTTTATTTCAGTTGCCGCATTTACAGATAATTGATAACCTTCAGCAAAGGTAATACTATCACCTGTGGACTCAATTGCAGCCGCAGAAGAAATTGTTGTGTTTCCGTTATAAGTTTGATTTCCGTTTGTTTTTATTTCTGTAGCCGGAGAAGCTACAACAGTATTTGCATTTATTGTAAGAGCAGTGTCAGCTGTGGTAGTTCCTGTTACATTTCCTTTGAAGGTAATATTTTTATTTTCTGCAGGCGCTCCGGCTTGTGCTGTAAGCACAGTTGCTGTTCCTAAAGTAACTGTACTATCATATTGCTGATTTCCTGAAGTTGTAATACCTGAACAATTGATTGTTGCTGGTGCTTTTACTTCAAGAGTAGTTGCAGCATCAGTATCACTTACAGAATCGTTGAAAGTTACAGAAGAACCTTCCATAGTTACCAATGTTGGCGTGCCTAAGTCGAGTGTACCACTATAAGACTGCTCTCCAGAAGTTTTAATAGAAGCACAATTGATTTTAGCATTACTTCCTGTTGTTGTTTTAAACTCTTTGAGTAAAACAGCAGTTGAACCAACATTTCCACCAAGCGTAATCAGACCGGTAGAATTGAGTGTTAATTTATCTGTGTCTTCAGTAGTTCCATTAATTGTGTTGAAGGCTTGTGTTCCTGATGTATTGATTGTTACTTCGCCGGAAATTTTCAGATTTCCGTCTACAGCAAGGCTTGTACTAGTATCAACAACATCCTTGTAAAAAATAATATTGCTACCAGTCAGGGTTGTTCCGTTTGCTTTTGAAATTTTAATTTCACTGTTGTAGCTCTGGTTTCCAGAGGTTTTAATATTTTCACAGTCAATTGTTACATCACCCTTTGTACTAAGGGAAGAAAGAAGTGTAGTACCATCAATATCATTATTAAAAGCAATTGTTCCGTTGCCAGAATTTGCTGTAGAGTCAAGATTTAAGGTTCCGCCGCCATAAATTGCACAGTTATAGGTTTGGTCGCCACTGGTGTTTATTGATGTTGTTCCGGTAACTTTAAGATTACCAGTTACAGTCAGGCTTGTTCCGTTTACTGTAGATAAAGAAATCTCGCCGGAAGAAGTATTAAGTGTTGCTCCTGCGGCGTCATTAATCTTAACTTCTCCAGTATAAGACTGATTACCGGTTGTTTTTATTGTAGCACAACCGGTGTTAATGTTTGTTTCCCCCGTTACAGAAAGAGAACCTGTCAGAGTATCAATATCTTTGCTAAGTGTAAGATTTTTAGAAACCTTTATGTCTGCTGTAGTATTTACAGTGTTCGCTATTATGAGATTTTTAAAATCATTTTCTGAAGTACTTAAATCTCCATCCCATACAAGATTAACAGTATTTGAAGTTCCTGAATAATTTATGGTTGAATCATCACCGCTGTTTATCATTTGAGCATTACTGATAGCCTGCCCCGAAACACCATTAAGAATTACAGTTCCTTTGTTTGTAATCTTACCTAGTCCTGGAGCTGTAGTTGATGTTCCCAGAACCAGAGATTTGTCTGCAATATCAAAGGCAGCTCCTTCTTCCACTGTTATTTCTACAATATATGTGCCACCGGAAAGATCCAATGGGGATGGAGATCCAGCTACTGAAAGCTTTGGATAATTATCCGGATTTGTAGTTGGGTTTATTTTAATTTTTGTTCCTAATCCCGGAACAGAAGCAGGATTCCAGTTAGCCGCATTATTCCAGTCTGAGTCTGTGGCTGCTGCTATCCATTCGTATGTGAATCCTGGGAAACTCCAGTTTACATTTAAACCACCATCTGTACTGCTTTTTGCTGTCAGAGGTTTAGCGGCATCGGCGATTGAGTTTGAAACATTTACATTTTCAATTTCATGTGTTTCAGCATAAATAGTACCACCTGAACCATTTATAATAAGTTTAGAACCTGAACTTCCTTTAAGGGTAAGTTTATTATTTATTGTTGTAGTACCGGAATCAAAAGTAATTGTTATGCCGCCAAGATTTTCGGCTTTGAGATCATAGAATACAGGCTCTCCTGTTAAAGACATTGTCGTTGCCGTTGGATCAAGAACTACAGTTCCGCCTGAATGATTAAATGTTCCGGACAAATCTACATCAGCTTTAAAGGTTGTTATACCCGATGATGCTGTAAGTGTTCCGTTATTTTCTACTGTTCCCCCAAAGGTTGCAGCACCAAGACAGACTGCAGTTTTTGTGTTTGTCAAATCCGGCTTTACTGTAATACCATCCTTCAGTTTAATTGTTGTTGTCGTTGTGTTGCCAAAAGTTAATGTTTCTGTCGAGTTTTCTGCAGATTTTTCAATTGTAGAAACATCAAGAACAATATATGTCCCGTTTGAAGAGTCTATCGTTGTATTTTGTTTAATCTTTAATGTACTAAGTGTAACAGTTGCAGTTTCTGTAGTTTCTAAACCTGTTGAAGCAATTGTGCTTGTAAATGAAGGTGTATCAATTGTAAGATTTCTTCCTGTACCGGTTATATCAGAAACATAATTAATTCCACTTCCTGCAAGTTCTGTATCTTTTGAAACTGTTACCAAACCGTTATAAGTCTGGGTGCCTGTTGTCGTGATTTTATCGGTATTAATATCTGTATCTGCTTCAAGTGTTAAATTTGCAGAACCGGTGACATCACCATTGAATGTGATGGTTTGATTCACAGGAGTTGCATCTGTTGTTTTTGCTGTGAAAACCGCAGATTGATTAAGACTTACAGTTCCGTTATAAGTTTGATTTCCAGTAGATTTAACAGAAGCACAGTCAATTGTTATAGTTCCGGTGGCTGTTATATTAATTACATCATTAATATCAACATTTCTGTTGAACACAACATTTGCATACTGATTGCCTGCGGTTGTACTGTTGCCATCCCATGGAAGAACAGATGTATCTGCACCTGTGCCTGTATATTCCACAGTCGAATTTGCGCCGTTTACCATGGTCGCAGTTATTGTTTGAGTTCCTGTTCCTAAAAGCTGAACAAGGCCGTTGTTTGTAATTGTTCCAACAGTGAGATTCTGACCTGCAAGATTAAGTTTTCCTTCTGTAACAGTTTCGGTGCCTGCGGCAATAGTTATGCTTCCTTTATAGTCGCCGTCATAATAAAGGTCAAGGGTTTCTGTCAAAACCGGATAATTTGTTCTTCCATTTTGGATATTAATTACAGTACCCTTTCCCGGAATTGATTTCGGTGTCCAGTTGCGTGCGTCATTCCAGTTAGTTGGATCTGTGTTATATGCACCGGTCCACGTGTAAGCATGTCCCAGAAAATAAATATTTGTGTTTTCGCCAGAATCCTGACTCTTTGAATTGTTTGCTGTACCAGCAGGATCCTTTACAACAAGAGGATATGATGATAGATTTTTACAGCCTCTAAGATTTATATTTTGTAATACATGTGTATTTGAGTCACCTGAAGTGCATTCAATTTCCCAGGTACTGCCGTCTGTTGTACATTTTGCCAAAAGTCTTTTTGATGTAAGGCCTTTAAAATCTAATTTTCCATTGATAGTCTGCTTTGTGTCTGCATCAAAATAAATGTTTCCCTTGTCTGCAGCATCACCATTGTTACGGTTCATTGTTAAATTATTCATTGAGTTACTGCCCGTAACGGTAACATTTCTGTCAAGATTTAAATCATGAAAATTATTTGCACCAGAAAGAGTAACCCTGCTTGTATCACTGCTGCTGGTTGTTAATTTTACGGTTCCTGCGCTGGCGGTAAAACTTCCGTTATTTGTCCAGTTGCCGGTTACGGTAATATCATGCGAGGTAATTGCAGTGGCTTCCATAGTGATGTTGTTTACAGAAGCATTTGCTTTGAATTGAAGTTCGTTCGCCTTAATTGAAAGACTGTCTGTTGAAGTTACAGTGCCATTGAAGATTACATCACCAGTTGTTTCAATTGTGGCGGTTGGAATTGTAATGTCTCCTGTTGCTGTAAAGCTGGCTGCCTTTAAAGTTCCGCTTGTGCTAAAGCTTCCCAAAGTATTGCTGACAATTATGTCTTTATATTGAGTTCCCTCTTTTGGTGTAAATGTCTGTTCGCCTGTTCCATTGAAAGTTATGGTATTTCCAGTGTTAGCAGTCCAGGTTCCTGCGTCTGTTACATTTCCAGTTACAGTTATTGGCACACCAAAGTTCCAGGCTCCGGAGTTGGCAAGGTCGCCGGTTATGGCAAGGGTTCCTGAGCCAGTTACAGAGCCACCAGATGAGGAGAAATAAGTACCTGTATCATCGCCTGTTGTTGTTGTAAAGGAAGCACCGGATGTCAAATCAAGATCGCTGTCAATGGTAATTGATTTTAGAGGAGCTGTTCCACCTAAAGAATTTCCATTTTGGATTTCTATTCCGTTTGAGGCTTTGAGAATAAGAGTACGTGCTGTTGAATCAGAATTTATACTGCCGGTTCTTGTGTCATTTTTTACTATTATCTTTCCGTTAATATCAAAGGTTGTGTCAGCTATAAGAGTCAACGGAAAATCAATTATGAAATCGGATGATAGCTTTATAGTGCTACCAAGTTTGATTGAAGGAGCTGTAAGCGAAAGCGATTGTGCTTCCATACCATTTATCAAAAGTTCTGTTGAGGCATTTACAGTAACCGAACCAACATAAATAGAATTATTGAATGCAACTTCTTTACAAGTAACACCAATGCTTGAAGTATAAATATTTCCACCAACCGTAATATCATTTGAGCCGGCATTGAGAATTACTGTGTTATATTTTTGTGAAGAACTTCCTATGTTGCCTGAAATATTTATTCCACCAGGTGCATTCAATTCCAGATATGAAAGATTATTATCTGTACAAACAATTGAGTCGGCAGTTATTGATGGTGCTTCAATTTTTAGAGAATCTGTATTATTTCCACCGGTAACAGAAAGCTGGGCTGTATGAAAATCCACACCATTTGTAAATGTGGCATCGCCTCCAAAGGTTAAATCTCCAGCGGTATGAGTATATGAATTCACTGTTAAATTACCGGTAAATGAAGCATTGCCACTATTTTGTTTATATGTAGTTATATTTGCAGTACCCAAGAATGAAACATCACCACTCTGATTAAAAGTTTCAATTTGAACATCACCAGCGGAGATGAAAGTATCTGAGGTTTTGTCTACTGTTATTGTACCATAAGTACCGGCTGGAATAGTCTGATCTCCTGTACCACTAAAGGTGATGTTACCGGTGTAACTGGTTACATTTAAAGAATGGAAATTAATAGAATCCTTAAAGTTCGTAGCAACAGAACCAGCTAAAATAACATCATAATCTGTTGTATTTATTCCTTTAAAAGTATGATTGTTTGCTTCGGTAAGAGTTATAGTACCAGAAAAGCTTCCAGAATCAGAGAAATCTTTATCTACAGTAAGACCATTTACAAAACTCGCAGTACCTGTATTTGTAAAAGATTTTGAAAAAGCTGTAGAATATGAACTGGAAAGAGTTCCATTATTTACTATATTAATATTAAATGTCTTCCCTTCAGGAATTGTGAAAGTCTTACCTGACGAAAGAATTAATGAACCATCACCATCAATTTTTGTTTGTGTATTAAGCTCTGCATCAGCCGAAAGTGTCAAGGATTTTTCAGAATTGATAGTTAGTTTTCCACCATTTATGACAATTGACTTAACAGTTTCTGTTGTCTTAATAACAGGATTCCCATCATTTATTATTACATCATCAGTTGAACCTGGGGCAGTCTGTGGCAGCCAGTTTGCAGGAGTATCCCAGTCACCAGAACCACCATTCCATACATGCTGATTTCCATCTACAACAACCCAGCCGATTGCAGTTCCTGTACTGTTACTTGCATAAGCCTTGCCAGATGTTGCGCTTGGTGCGGTGGCATCAAAATTAAGATATTGAGCAGTAAGAGTATTTGTTAATGCAAGGCTTCCTGAACCTGCAAGTGTAAGTTTACTTGAATCTGTTCCAGATAAAGAAACATCACCAGTTATTGTTTGTGTTCCATTTATTGTAAGAGTTTTGCCGCCTAATCCAGAAGCTGTGAAATCTTTAATTGTATTATTTCCATTTACTGTTGCATCACCATTACAAGTCAGACTGTCAAAAGAGAAAGAGTTTCCTGTTGCAGGTTGAATTATAACTGCGCCGACACATGTGACCGTTGAAAAATTTACATCGTTTCCAGAAATCGTGGCACCGTCAACTAAAGAAATTGTCGGCACAATCTTATCTTCTAAATCTGATAATTTTGCAGAAAGATTGCTGATGTTATTTATTCCGGAAAGAGTTACAGCACCTTCAAGTCCTTTGCAGGATTCATCTAAAACAATATCACCTGTTGTATGAAATATAATGTCAGCACCAAAAGTTATTGTATTATTCTCGCTGTCATTACCATCTCCAAAATGAATGTTGCAGCCAGCACCTGTGTCATTAAGCGAAGCAATTGTTCCACTGCCTACGAAGTAAACATCACCAGAATCAGCCGAAACCTTTATGTTGTATGACGATCCCTGAAGTCCTAAAGAACAACCATTATTTTTCAAATCTACAGTTATATGGTTATTATCCCAGGCAGAATAAGCTCCCCCCTCCAGAACATGATTCAACATTCCGCTTGTTACATTAATAGAGATATCTGTAGAAGCATAAACATTTCCTGCAAGAACAAATTGCCCGCCAGAGGCATCAACTGTTACTGTATCGCCAAATGTAATTCCGTCTGAACCAGCTGCAACCAGCCATGAAGTACTGGTTATTTCTGAACTTCCATTAACTACTATCTTCTTTCCCTTAAGACCATCAGTCAATTCAAGAGAACCACATGTAATAGAAAGATTTTCTGCAATGAATTGGGAAGAATTTGTAAGTTTTCCGTTTACAATTAATGTTCCAGAAGAGTCAGCATCTATTTTTGCAAGGGTAAAATCATCTCCTATGGTTAATTGACCATCAACTTTAATGGAAGCTATGTTATTAACCATTGCACCTGTAATAGAAGGATAATATGAACACCCGGAAGGTATGATTACAGAATCAGTATTGCCAGGTAAAGATGTCGCAGGATCTTCAGTAGCTGTCTTCCAGTTATTAAGATTTGTGATAACTGCATTCTCTGCTCCAGTCCAGGTATATGTCTCCCCCCACACTCCATGCGCAGCAAACAAAAATACAAGCGCAAGCACGAGGCGGCGGAACTTAAAATGAGACAAGTTTATTGAAGATTTAGACACTTTTTGGGTCATCATATAGTTTTTCACTTCAATATCGGCAGTAATTATAATGGATTTAAGG
>JAFZXA010000087.1 GCA_017617115.1 Treponema sp. | reverse complement strand
GAAGAAACACACAAAAGTGTTAGTGTACGAATGCCTACAGTGTGCTGTCTCATTTTGCGTTCAAAGCCAAGGCAGAATCCGCAAACCAGGCTAAGAGATAATCTTATAATGTAATCTATGTATATATTCATATGCCTCTATGGGGCCCTTCGAGAGCCTCAGGGACTCCTCTACTTAAACAACGAAAATCCGTTGCTGATCTTTCCGCCGGCTTTTACCCAGCTGCAGGCCTGCTTAACGTTCTGGCGGTTCTTAAAGCCTTCAATAACTCCAAGACTTTCTTTTATCCATTTTCCAAGCTCTTTATCGCTGTTGAAAAGTTCGTTTGTCTGGTCGCATTTTGCAAGAAGAACAGATAAATACTGACGGTCGCTCACAAGAGTAGCAAAATTTTCGGCCATAGAAATAAAAGCCTGCTGGGCCGCATTTACAATATTACTTGTAGGGTGAAGGTTTATATTTTTGCTTCCTGAATGCAGAATTTCGGCTTTAGAAGGGTAAGTTTTTACTACAAAAGCAACTGTAACTGGCTCTTTACGCTGTTCCAGGCGCAGCATTAACTCATTTATAAAATACTGAAAACCAGAAATCATTGTTTCAACGGCAACAGAAACATCTTCGGTGCGGTCAAGTTCAAAGCGGGTTCCAAACCAGTAAGAATCAAAAAACAAAACAAATTCATCAAGCTGTTCAAGCTTAGTTTCTGCTTTAATAATCAGTGAGCGTGAAGAAATTGCAGAGGCGCGGTTCCAGGTAGTGGCCATAATTCCTTCTGCTTCAAAATTTCCTGTTTCACCTTCGTCGTGAACAACTCCAAAAACCTTACGGGTTGCAACAAAGGCTTCTGCAAAATCAAGACTGTCGGGCAAATCTTTGCCAACGATTAAAATATCTGCCATAAAAAATATTATAGCACACTCTAGTTTCACATTCTAGAGTATGATATAATGAACTTTATGAAAGTTTGGATAAAGTATTTAATAGGAATCGCCCTTGGTGTAATTACTGCGGTTCTTTTACCTGCAGACTCTGTTGCCGCCACTTCGGTAATTTCTTTTTTAACAGAATTATTTGTACGCTTTGGCCGATACCTTGTTGTTCCAATTGTATTTTCTTCTGCAATCATTGCAATTAATAAACTTAGAACTTCAAAAATCCTTTTAAAATCAAGTGCCTGGACAGCCGGTTTTATTGTAGCCTCTTCTTTGATTTTAGCTCTTGTTGGACTTCTTTCAATTCTTATTGTGCGCCTTCCACGTATTCCAATTACAAATGAGCTTGCCGGTGAAATTGCAGGAATTGACGTAAAATCGCTTATCCTTAGTTTGTTCCCGGAGTCAGCCTTCAGTGCACTTAAAGAAGGTTCGTTCCTGCTTGTGTCATTCCTTTTTGGATGTCTGATTGGCTGGGAAAGTGCAAGTGAACAAACAGTATTCAAACCGGTTTTTGCACTTGCCGATTCTCTTTCGCAGCTGTTCTATCACATTTCGGTTTTCTTTACAGAGCTCATGGCTGTTTTTTCAATAGCAATCATGTGCAACTGGACAATCAATTTCCGCGCCGCTTTTGCAACAGGCATTTATACACCGCTTGTTGTTATGCTGCTTGTAGATTTAATTTTAATTGCAGGCGTTATCTACCCGATTATTATCAGATTTGTCTGCCACGACCCGCATCCGTACCGTGTACTTTATGCAAGTCTTGCACCAATGATGCTTGCTTTTATCAGCGGAGATACAAACCTTGTACTTCCAATTACAATCCGCCACGGAAAAGAAAGTCTTGGAATAAAACGTCGTTCAAGCGGTTTTACATATCCGTTGTTTTCTGTTTTTGCACGCGGAGGTTCGGCCCTTGTTGTAATAATCAGCTTTATTATGATCTGGCGTTCGTACACAGCACTTCGCATTCCGTTTAATGATATTACCTGGTTGTTCTTTACAGCCTTTGGACTTTCGTTCCTGCTTGGAGCAATTCCTAGTGGTGGAGCTTTTATTCTGTTAACAATAATCTGTACAAAATATGGAAAGGGTTTTGAAACAAGTTATTTGTTGTTGCAACCGGCCGCAGTGATTTTGTGTTCATTTGCAACCTTGTTTGATACTGTCACAGCGATGTTTGGAAGCTATGTAGTTTCGGTAAAAACAAAGATGGTCGAACATCATAAGATTCATCATTTTATATAACAGATTGCCGGGTCAAGCCCGGCAATGACACAGATTTAGGAGAAAAACTTGGAAGTTCCAGTTAATGAAATTGTAACAGGCCGCAAATGTTTTTTTATTTTGCCCGATTTGTCTCTTATGCCCGAAAGCTTTGTTCAGGATTTATTTGCACTTGGCTTTGAATGTTATTACATAGGAAACGATGGCCGTGCAAATATTCAGAAAAAAATAGACAGCATTCTGACTTTGTTTAAAGATGTTATACTTTATATAAATATTGATTATGAAATTTATGATTTAAAATGGCCGGAATATATCGGCAAATTAATAACAAAAAAAGCAACCAGAGATCAATTTGGCATTATGTTTGCCAAAAGACAGAGTGCTGTTGAAAATCAGAATATTGAAAAAATCTATTTTAAGGCTCTGCAGCTTCAAAAAGGATTCATTCAGCTTGAATATCAGAAAAAATTTAATTTTGAAATTATCGCACGAACTTTGTTTAATAATCAGGCACAGGGAAGGCGAAAGGCAATTCGTGCTCTTTGTTCCAAAGCGTGTACATACAAGTTTACTTATGGAGACGGTGATAATTTCTTTGGTTCTTTGCAGGATATAAGCCTTTCACATTTTACAATTTTAGTTGAAGATGGTCCTTTGCCGGTAAAGCTTTACGAAAAAGTTCATGATATTCATTTTAGTATCAAAGGAACTTTTTTCCAGTCTGATGCAATTCTGGTAATGGAACGTCCGGTTGGCGAAACAAAAAAGCTTTACATATTTTCATTTGTAACTTCTACGGGAGCAAATGGACTTGATGATAAAATTAAAACAATTATTGTTCCTGTTTTACATGAGATGGTTTCTGTAAATTGTGTAGAACTTTTAAAAGCGGAATATCTTAAAGAAACGCCTCAGGAAACACAAGAAGCAGCAACGCAAGCAGACAATGAAGCTGCACCAGAGGTCAAAATATCAGCTGAGCAGGAAATGGACCCTGAAATAGCTGCTCTTTACGTAGAACCTGAAAAAGAAAAAGAAGAAACAGAAGAATCTGAAGAATAAATAAGGTGGGACATTATGGAATTCACAACAGAAAGCATTGACGCTTTGGCCGTTAATGAAGTCGACATTATGAAAAAAATTGCGGAAGAATTAAATATCCGCGTGCAGCAGGTTAGCGCTGTAATAAGTCTGGTAGAAGAAGGATGTACAATTCCTTTTATAAGCCGCTACCGCAAAGAAAAGCACGACAACCTTGATGAAGTTCAGGTCCGTGATTGCGATCATTTGTATAAATCATATCACAACCTTGAAGAGCGCCGCCTTGAAATTGTAAAAGGCATTTTTGCTCAGGGCAAGCTTACAGAAACTCTTTACAATGCCGTTATGTCTGCAACAACTTTGACAGCGCTCGAAGACCTTTGGGCTCCGTTCAAGAAAAAGAAGAAGACCCGCGGAATGATTGCCGCAGAAAAAGGATTGGAGCCGCTTGCCGATTTTATATTGGGTGAGCATGATGATGCTGCCTGCGAAAAGGAAGCTAAAAAGTTTGTAAAGACTGATAATGAGGTGGCTGAACTCAATGTAGAAACCGCCACCGATGCCCTTGCCGGTGCAAAAGATATTATTGCAGAACGAGTCAGTCAGGAAACTGCAAATCGCGACACAGTTCACGCGCTCTATCTTAAAACCGGAAACATTGTTACAAAAGGAATTGTTCCCGAAGGACAGGATGCAACTGTTGCCGAAAATACTTCTACCTACAAAATGTACTGGGATTATAAGGAGCCGCTCGACCAGGTAAAGCCTCACCGCATTCTTGCAATAAACCGTGGTGAGCGCGAAGGAGCTCTTGAAGTTACAATTGACGTTGATGTAGACGCAGCAGTTGCAGCCCTTCAGCGCCATGCAGAAATCCACAACACATACCATAAAGACGCAATTGAAGACGGAGTTGTTCGTTTACTGTCGCCGGCTGTAGTTCGTGAAATCCGCAGTGATGAAGCTGATGAAGCCGATGAGCACGGAATTGGAATCTTCAGCGAAAACCTTAAGAACTTGCTCATGACTCAGCCTATAAAGGGCAGCCGTGTTCTTGGAATTGACCCAGGTATCCGTACCGGAACAAAATGTGCAGCGCTCGACGAAACGGGAAAATATCTTGGCTACTTTAAGTTCTTCCAGGTTACCGACCCCGATGGCTCTTACAAAATGATAAACGACGCCATAGACAAATATGATATTCAGGTTGTAGCAGTTGGGAATGGAACAGGCAGCCAGGAAGTTCAGGCAATCGTTAGCCGAGTAATAAGCGAAAATTATACAGACGTAGTTTACACAGTTGTAGATGAATCGGGAGCTTCTGTTTATTCTGCAAGCGACATTGCCCGCGAAGAATTCCCGGACCTTGACCTTACAATTCGTGGTGCCATCAGCATGGGCCGCCGCTTACAGGATCCGCTCAGCGAACTTGTAAAAATTGATCCTAAGGCAATTGGTGTTGGTCTTTACCAGCACGACGTAAATCAGAAAAAACTTGCCGAACAGCTTGATGAAGTAGTTGGCTCTGTTGTAAATAATGTTGGCGTAAACCTGAACACAGCCAGCTACTCACTGCTTAAATATGTTTCCGGCATAAACGCAACAACTGCCAAGAAAATTGTTGCCTACCGCGACGCAAACGGAAAAATCAAAAGCCGCGAAGACCTTAAAAATGTTCCGGGGCTTGGACCAAAAGCATTTGAACAGTGTGCAGGCTTCCTTAAAATTGCCGAAAGCTCAGATCCTCTGGACAACACCTGGGTTCACCCTGAAAACTACGATGCAGCCCGCGAAGTTCTTCCGATGATTCAGGCAGGTCAGAGTGTTCCTGCAAGCAAAATTGACGAAATTGCCGCAAAATATAATCTTGGTGTTACAACAGTGCGAGACATAGTAGACGAGCTGCAAAAACCAAACCGAGACCCTCGCGACGGATACCCTGCTCCTATTATGCAAAAGGGTGTTCTTCAGTTTGAAGACCTTAAGGAAGGCATGAAGGTAACGGGAAAAATCAAAAACGTAGTAGACTTTGGTGCCTTTGTAGATATCGGTCTTCACGAAACAGGCCTTGTTCACTTAAGCGAGCTTAGCGATAACTTTGTAAATGACCCTATGGAAGTTGTAAAAGTAGGAGATGTATTTGAGTTTACAATCATCAGCCTGGACAAAGACCGCCGCCGCATTGGACTTTCCCTTAAGAGCGATGCTATGAGTAGGATTGGACAGAGTGGTGAAGGCAAAAAGCCTGATACATCGGGGTTCCTGAGGCACTCGAAGGGCCCCACACCAACCAGTGACGGTAAAAAGAGAGTTGTCGTAGTCAAAAAACAGCAAAATTCTGCCGATAATAGTAAAAATTCGCACAAATTTGACAAAAATGATGACGGAATGAGTTACAATCCGTTCGCTGCGTACTTTAACAAGTAGGAGATCTTGGGGTCCCTGAGCAACAACTCGCGGTCCCTGAGGCTCTCGAAGGGCCACAAAATTTGTTAAAGTTCTATTATTATGCTATAATTTATCACCAATAAAGGAGTGATGCGTATGAAAAAGACACATATTCTTTTTGCAGCATTGTTCAGTTCTCTTGCTTTTGTAGGCTGTAATTTTGACGAATTGCAGACACCAAAAGAAATAAAAGTCCGAACAGATGCAACCTACGAGTTTTCAGTAATGAGTTTTGACTCCGAAAAAGAAGGCAG
>JAFZXA010000086.1 GCA_017617115.1 Treponema sp. | reverse complement strand
TTTTATTTAAATATCAACATGCACCTCTTGACACAATCGCAATATTTCAATAATATATTAGAACATTCGCCGCAGTAGCTCAGTTGGTAGAGCGCCGGACTGAAAATCCGTATGTCGTTGGTTCGATTCCAACCTGTGGCACGAAAGGCTTCTGGTTTACCGGAAGCCTTTTTTTGCTTATGAATACAAATAAATCATCAGTCCTTATTGGTACCAGCGGTTACGACTACCCGGAATGGAAAGGTGTTTTTTATCCTCAACAACTTAAAAGGGCTGATTTTCTTTCTTATTATGCAACTCAATTTAATGCGCTGGAGTTGAACAACACTTTTTACAATATGCCAACTTCAGAACGGCTGCTTTCTTTTTATGAACGCACACAGGGTCAGGTACAGTTCAGTATTAAGGCAAACAGACAGCTCACACATGAAATTTCTTTGCAGTGGCAGAATGCAGCACAAGATTTTATTGCGGCAATAACTCCTCTGGCAGAAAAATCGGTTTTAAGCGCAGTGCTTTTTCAGTTGCCGCAAAGTTTTCATTATACGGACGAGAACAGAATATATCTTGCAAAGCTTATTCAAACATTCAGACCTTTTCCTGTTGTTGTTGAGTTCCGTCATATTGAATGGATGAAGCCTTCTGTTTTTGAAGGTCTTGAGAAATTGAATGCCAGTCTTGTTTACTGTGATATGCCCCAGCTAAAATATTTGCCTGACGGTAAAACTGTTCAGATTCCTTTGATTGGAGAAAATGCCTACATACGACTTCACGGGCGCAATGAAGAGGCATGGTATGCAACAGAAGGTTCTGCCCGCTACACCTATGACTATTCAGAAGATGAACTCAAAAGCTTTGTGCCTGTTATTCAAACAGCAGCGGTTGTCTGCAAAAAGGTTCATGTGTTTTTTAATAATCATCCGGACGGCAATGGTGCAAAAAATGCACAGCAAATAAAACAGCTTATTCAACCTGAGGAACCATCTCTAAATCGGTCGTAACATTTGGACTTAAAAATTCGCGTTTCATTTCCCAGCCGGTTTTTGTGTAGGATTTTGCAAGTGTAATTGAATGGCGGCCGTATGCATTTGTTATGTTGTCTACCGCTTTCATCAGATTGATTTTTTTTATGTCTTCGGCGGGGTCTATCCAAAGGCAGCTCTGGTACTGCGCCGGAAGGATTTTTAAAAGACTAACCATAATCACTTTATAGCCGTAGCCTTTTCGGAAAATATGGGGGAGTGCAAGACGCGCTGCATTTACAATGTCTGGTGTATACGAAGTCAGGCGGGGAAGTTCTACTGCTGCGGCATTGGAATATATTTCGTCGGTTTTGTCTGAATAGTAGTTGCAGGTAGAAATGCATATTTGTACCATCTGACATTCGCAGTTTTGTTTCCTGAGTTTTTCTACTGCAAGTTCAGTGTATTCTACAAGTGCGCATTCCAGAGTGGACATGTCATAAACTTTTATTGAAAACTGTCGGCTTGCGGTTATAACATCTTTTTTCTTTTTTGGGATTTTTTCCATACAGCGTATTCCGTTGAGCTCAAGGACAGTTTCGTAGCCTACTGATGTCAGCAGTTTTTTTGCCTGACCTTGCTGCATGTTTTTGAGCATGAGTGCATTTTTTATTCCGTGTTGTGCAAGCTTTTTTGCACGGGCAGGACCTATTCCCCAGATTGTGCTGCAGTCGGTTTGTTCTAAAAGCGCGTCAATTTCTGATTCATTATAAACAAAAACACCTCCGTGTTCCTTTGCGTTTTTATTGTAGAGTTTTGCAAGTGTTTTTGTAGGAGCAGCACCAACGCAAATTGGAATGCCAACTTCTTTTGCAATGCGCCTTTTTAATTCAAAGCCAATTTCTTCATAGTCCTTTATGCTCCAGTTGCATTTATCAAAAAACAAAAACGATTCATCAATGGAGTATTCTTCAATTTCGGGGGCATATTCCAGATAGATAGAAGTTATGCGGCGGTTTATGTCGGCATAAAGAGTGTAGTTGCTCGAAAAAACTGATATTCCGCGGTCTTCGCAGATGTGGCGTACTTTAAAAAACGGATCACCTCGTTTGATTCCTAAGGCTTTTGCTTCTTTATTAAGGGCAATTATAATTCCGTCGTTGTTTGAAAGTACTGCAACAGGTTTTCCGCGCAAGTCAGGGCGGTAAATCTGCTCGCACGAAGCATAAAAGGAGTTTCCGTCTGCGTGTAAAATCATGATTCCTTTACCGTATGAATTACATGTGTGATTGCGCCTGTTATGACAGTTTCACCTTTGATATTAAAAACTCTGCCAAGAACAAAGTGGCCGTCCGACTCATAAACTACAAGACTGTTTGGATTTATCTCTTTTGCACGATCGATTACAAGCAAATCTCCGTTATATATGCCCATCTGGGTGTAGCGGGAGCTTTCTATGCGCATAAAAACGGTGGCTGCCGGATGCTTTATCATGTAAGAGTTCAAATCTATAGTTTTTTGTTCGTAGCCCTGAGCCGGACTGGGGAAACCACTTATCATTACCTTTATATTAGCGCTAGATTAGTCATTTGTCAATAAAAATACTCAAATGAGTATTTATTTATTTTAAAAATCGTTGTATAATAGATTGTATGGATGCAGAAAGCTTTTGGAAAAAGGTAAAACTCATACTCAGCGACAATGGCAAAAATCAGGAATGGCTTTGTGAAAATACAGGCATTATTCTTTCTACGCTTCGCAATAAGATTCATCTTGGACGCATGCCTACACTTGATGAAACTTTAAAAATATTAAAACTTTTTGATCTTACAATTGAAGAATTTACAGCGTACCCCGAAATTGAAAAAAATGATATTTTGAATCTGCCGGTTTATGAACAGGCATTTTCTGCGGGTAAAGGTCAGTATATACCAGATACTGCTGATATTCTTGAATATGTTGCTGTTCCGCGTGATTTAAAACAGTATGCTCACAGTCTTCGTGCTTCTTATGTGCGTGGTGATTCAATGGAACCAACGCTTTTTGACGGCGATATAATTATTTATGATGTTATGGGCTACGACGGGCAGGATGGAATCTATGCCATTTTGTATAACAGTGCCGGCTTTGTAAAACGATTGCAGCGGGGGAACGGGCTTTTACGAATTATTTCAGATAATCAGCTTTATGCTCCAATGGAAGAACCAGGCGAAAGTGAAGATTTTCTGATTTTAGGAAAAGTTCGCTATGTGGTGCATAAGGTTCAGGGCTAATTTTTTTGAACTATCTTTTTTTTTATAAAGGATTCTACTATAATATATGCGTATGAAATTAAATAAAAAT
This sequence comes from Treponema sp., assembly GCA_017617115.1. GTDB lineage: Bacteria > Spirochaetota > Spirochaetia > Treponematales > Treponemataceae > Treponema_D. Next base: position 5,481 of record JAFZXA010000086.1, on the reverse strand, counting down.
GTTATTGCTTTTACCGGCGGCGGTACTGCGGGTCATATATATCCGGGACTTGCTGTTGCCGATGAATTAAAGGCGCTTGCAAATAAAGAAAATAAACAGATAACTATAAACTGGATTGGCTGCTCAAAAGGAATGGACAGACAGATTGTTGAAAAGGCAATTGGTTCCGACGGCACACGAACAACAGATACCTTTTACGGCATTCCTTCGGGAAAACTTCGCCGTTATATTTCGTGGCAGAACTTTACTGATCTTTTTAGAATCCTTGCCGGATATTTTTGTGCCAGACGTATTTTGAAAAAACTCAAGCCTGCATTTTTATTTTCTAAGGGAGGCTTTGTTAGTGTTCCTCCGGTACTTGCAGCAAAGCATCTTGGTATTCCGGTTTACACTCATGAATGTGATTTTACTTTAGGACTGGCTAACAGACTGAATTTTAAATCGGCAAAAACAATGTTTGTTTCGTATGAAGAAACTAAAAACAGATTGCCTGTTGCAGATCAGGCTCGTGTTGTTGTAACAGGAAATCCTGTGCGACCTGTTATTTATAAAACAGATGCAGCGGCCGGAAGAAAATTTCTGGGACTCGACGCAGCTCCTTCAAAACCAGTTCTCCTTGTTCTAGGTGGTTCTTCAGGCGCAAAACAAATCAACAATCTTGTTTACGAAAATCTTGAATGGCTTTGCCAGCGCTATATTGTGGTTCACCAGACAGGTCTTTTGAATGCAGACGACAAAACAGAGCAGGAACTCAAACAAAAATACGCAGGTGCATACCTTCCATATCAATTCATTTACGAGCAGATGCCCGATGTAATTTCTGCAGCAGATGTAATTCTTTCGCGAGCAGGTGCTAATTCAATCTGGGAAGCAGCGGTTATGTATAAACCAATGGTGCTTGTTCCTTTGTGCGGAAGTGGAACCCGCGGGGATCAGGTAGACAATGCAAAGTTTTTCTTAGAAAAAAATGCAGCCGCAGTTTTAATAGGCGACGAAGCTACAAGCAAAAATCTTTGTACCGAGCTTGAAAAAATGCTTGAAGAAAAAACAAGAAATGAATATGCTTTAAATATAAAGAATATGGTAGGGGAAGAGCGGCCAGCCCAGAAAATTGCGCAGCTTCTTTACCAGGAGCTTTAACGGAGACAGACTGATGTTGTTTTCTTTAACCGATGTAATTATTTTAGTAATAATCCTCATTTTTGCAGTTATTGCAACTGCCAAAGGTTTTATAAATGCAATTTTTGGAAAACTCTGCTGGATTTTGGGTATAATTTTTGCCTTTCTGTTTTATAAAAAGCTTACAGGCTACATGAAAGAACTTGTTCACAACGAAACTGTTTCTTCAATTTTGTGTTTTGTCCTTATTTTTGTTGTAGTATTTCTTATTGTAAAAATCATTCAGACCCTTCTTTCAAAATTGTTTGACGGCGAAATTATGAAAGGGCTTGACCGCTCACTTGGATTTTTCTTTGGACTTTTAGAAGGCTTTGTTGTAGTTTTTGTTTTTGTATTCATTCTTATGAATCAGCCGTGGTTTGATTGTTCAAAATTATTTGAAGGCAGTTTCTTTGTAAAATTAATTCAGCCGCTTTTAAATTATACTTCAACAAATGTTACAATTCCGCCAGTTGGAGAAGTTGCATAATGTTAGAAAATCTTGTAGGCCAGCAGGCATCAAAATCAATAATTCAGGATATCAAAAATAACCGTTTTCCGGGTGCAGTATTATTTGCAGGAAACAGTTGTACAGGAAAGCTTACAGCAGCTTTGGAAGTTGCCCGTGCTCTTTCATGCAACGGAGACGACAAACCTCACTGGCTTTGTGAATGTCCAAGCTGTTTAAGACACAAGGCACTTAACTGTTCAAATATCCTTTTAATGGGACCACGCGATTGTTCACTTGAAATTTCTGCTGCAAAAGATTCCTTTATAAAATCGTACCGCGATAACGACAGTCATCTTAAAGCAAACCGTTATCTTTTTTTGCGAAGCGTACGAAAACTAACATTGCGATTCAGCGGCATTCTTTGGGAAGGTGAAACAAATCTTTCAAAGCTGGCACCTCTTATGGAAAAAATAAACGAGAACCTTGAACTCATAGATTTTCCACGAGACCTTCCTCCGTTTGATGAAACTGTAAAACTGTGCGGCGAACTTGAAGCAGACTGCCTTAAACTTGAAGCCGACTTTTTATATGATTCAATTCCTGTTAATCAGGTGCGCAATATGGAGCAGTGGGCCTGCATAAAAGCCGACGAAGGCAAAAAAACAATCATTATAGAAAACGCAGAACGAATGCAGGTTAGTGTTAGAAATGCACTTTTAAAAATCCTTGAAGAACCACCTGCCGACTGTGTATTCATTCTTCTTACAACCCAGCGCAACGCAATTATGCAGACAATCCTTTCGCGTGTTAGAACATATAATTTTATGGAACGTCCGCTTGAAGTTCAGCAGGAAGTTATTCAACGCGTTTTCCACAATGATTATTTTAAAGGCGAAATAAACGAATATCTTTTAAATTATCTTCCTGTTCCTGCAACCAAGCTTCGTGAAAATGCAAAGGCTTTTGTACAGGGAATATTCCATGGAAAGATTCCTGACTGCGAAACTGTGGTAAAAGATAACCAGCAGTTTGAACCTCGTATTGAGCTTAAGATTTTCTTGAATGGAATTGCGCAGGCTTTCAGACCAGTTATGCAGACTCAGGTAGGTGCCGAAGCTTGTGCTAAGGCTGTAGAAGTTTTGCGTGAATGTTATGAAAATGTAACGCTGTATAATCAGAGTGTAAAAGCAGCGCTTGAAGTTTTAATCCGCGATTTAAGCAAAGTTAACGCATTGCATGAAAAGGTGTTCAGTAAAATATGAGAGGTTATGTAAAACGCGTTTCGCAAAAGGCAGCAAAACTTTCTCAGGAACAGCTTGTTTCGCTTCTTGACGATATGGTCGAGGAAAACGAAAATCTGTATTCAATTCTGGAATCTATTTCTGCAGGACTTTTAATTGTAGACAATGATTTTTTCTTGTTGCAGTCAAACAAAATTGTTGAAAGCCGTTTAAACTTCTCTGTTTTTCTTGATGACCCAAAAGCAACTTCCTGCCCAATCTGGGAAATAATGGAAGATGAAGAAATTGGTGAATATTTTAAAAAGTGTGCAAAAAAAGAAATTACAAACACTACCGAAGATTTTACAATTATGACAAGCGGAGGTTCCGTACGTTTTATTACAATTACAATGACACCGCTTGTACATGCCGGTGAAACTACAGGTAAAATTATTCTGGTGCGCGATGTTACCGAAAAGAAAAATCAGGAAGTGCTTTTGCACCGCATGGAAAATATGGCAAACCTGACTAATCTTGCGGCAGGTATGGCACATGAAATAAAAAATCCTCTTGGTGCAATTTCAATACATATTCAGCTTATTCAAAAGGCGCTGGAAAAAGCACGTGAAAATAATAACATTCTGCCGGCTCCAAAATTTGTAGAAGATCATGTTGATGTTGTAAATGAAGAAATTGACCATCTTAATAAACTGATTATGGATTTTTTGTTTGCAGTGCGTCCTGTAAATGCATCGCTGCAGTTAAAAAAACCAGGCGCTCTTATTCAGAATATTGCAGACTTTTTTACACCAGAGTTTCATGACAATGACATAAATGTAAGAATTGTTATAAAGGATGCTGAAAGCAGGCTTTTAGTTGACGAAAAACTTTTGCGTGATGTTATAATAAATCTTGCTCAGAATGCGCTTGCTGCAATTCAAACTAAAAAACAGTCAGATGATTGTCCAAAAGATTTTCAGGGCGAGTTTACAATTGAATGTGCTTCGGCAGAAAATAAGTACTATATTATTGTCAGCGACAATGGTTGTGGTATGAAAAATGAGACAGTCTCAAAAATCTTCGAGCCGTATTTTACAACAAAGGCAAACGGTACAGGCTTGGGAATGACAATGGTTTACAAAATTGTAAAGGAATTTTCCGGCGACATTCAGGTAAAGTCTGAAGAAAGAAAAGGCACGGTGTTTACAATGCAGTTCCCGCTAAAACAAGACGGAACTTTGGCAATAGAAGAGGCATAATATGTTCACAATTCTAACAATCGATGATGAAGAAAATATCCGCAATGGTCTGGCAGACAATTTTGAACTGGAAGGCTATGCTGTAGAAAAAGCCTCTAACGGAAAGGAAGGTCTTGCTAAAATTGCAAAAGGCGGCATTGACCTTGTAATAACTGATCTTCGTATGGATGGCATGCCTGGCGAAGAAGTAGTACGACATGTTACTACTGAAAATCCTGGAATACCTATTATTGTATTAACAGGTCACGGAAGCATAGAAGATGCCACTGCCGCAATAAAAGCCGGTGCCTACGATTTTTTGACAAAGCCACTTGATCTTGACCACTTAAATCATATTGTAAAAAATGCCCTCAAAGGCCGCGAACAGCAGAAGCTTATTACTGAGCTTCAGCAGAAAATCAAATCGGGTGGACAGACCGACGGCATGATTGGAAAAAGTGCTGAACTCAATCGTGTAAAAGAACTTATTGCAAAAGCAGCCCCTTCCAAAGCAAATGTGCTCATAACAGGCGAAAGTGGAGTAGGTAAAGAACTTGTTGCAAAGTCCATTCACGACCAGTCACCACGTAAAGACAAACCTTTTGTAATTGTTCATTGTGCCGCTCTTTCTGAAACTTTGCTCGAAAGTGAACTCTTTGGTTATGAAAGAGGAGCCTTTACCGGTGCCGATACAATGCACAAAGGACACTTTGAATTTGCTGACGGAGGAACAATCTTCCTTGATGAAATTGGTGAAATAAATCAGTCTACTCAGGTAAAGCTTCTTCGTGTTATTCAGGAAAAATCATTCCAAAGGGTAGGCGGAAATGTTCCGATTAATGTAGATGTGCGCATTGTTGCTGCCACAAACAGAAACCTTGAAGAAGAAGTGCAAAATGGCAACTTCCGCGAAGATTTATATTACCGCCTGAATGTTGTTCGCATTTCAATGCCGCCGCTCCGTGAACGCAAGGATGATATTCCGCTGCTTCTTCATAATTTCCTTCGTGAGTTTAATATTGAAAACCAGAAGAATATCACAGGCTTTGATAACCGTGCCAAGGCTGCAATATTAAAATACAGCTGGCCTGGAAATATCCGTGAACTTAAAAACTGTGTTGAAAGTGCAGTTGTAATGTGTACAGGCGATGAAATTAAAATAGAAGATTTACCAGCCAGTGTGCGCGAAAAAGGCGAAGAAAAAGTTATAAATATCCCGGTAGGAATGAAGCTTGATGATGCAGAACTTTTGATTATTCAGGAAAACCTTGCCTTCTGCAACGGCAATAAAACAAAATGTGCAGAATTGCTTGGAATTGGCCGCAAAACCTTGCACCGTAAACTGGGTGTAGATGAATAAAAAAATGGACCTTGCAGAAAAGTCTGCAAAGTCCAATAAAAAAAATAAAAGAAA